>JBBIJZ010000089.1:0-18767 GCA_037445715.1 Verrucomicrobiales bacterium
GCCGGGCCCGTCCCCGCGCGCCGCCGCCCGCCGCCTCGACGGGGCCGCGCCCTGGATCAATTGCTCGCCGTCATGGCCCGCCTGCGCGCGCCGGACGGCTGCCCTTGGGACCGCGCCCAGGACCACCGGTCGCTGCGCCACCACGCGGTCGAGGAGGTGTACGAACTGCTCGACGCCATCGAGGCCGGGGACGACGTCGAAATGGCCGAGGAACTGGGCGATCTGCTGCTGCAAATTGTCTTTCACTGCCAAATGGCCGCCGAGCGCGGCGCCTTTGATTTTGAGACCGTCACCCGCCGCCTGGTGGACAAACTCATCCACCGCCACCCCCACGTCTTCGGCGACGCCCGCGCCCGTACCGCCGCCGCCGTCTGGGAGCAGTGGGACCGCCTCAAGCACGCCGAAAAAGCCGGCACGCCCCGCCAGCGCACCTCCGCCCTGGACGGCATCCCGCGGCACCTGCCCGCGTTGATGCGCGCCCAGAAACTGTGGAAAAAGGCCCGCCGCGCCGGCCTGGCCGAACCCCCGCCCCACCGGGCGGAACGTTGGACCCGCGCCCGCCTGGCCCGGGAACTTTTCGAGCTGGCCGCTCGGTGCCAGGAACGCGGCTGGACGGCCGAGGAACTGCTCCGCGCCGAGGCCCGGAGGCGTGAACGCGCCTGGCGTCGCGCCGAACGACGGCGTCACGCGGCGCCGCCCACCCCGTGACCGCGCGCCCGCCACCGTGTCGCCCGTTGCGCGTCCTGGGCCTGATGTCCGGCACCAGCCTGGACGGCGTGGATTGCGCGGTCTGCGAGTGCACCCCCGAGAGCGTGCGGCTGGTGCGCCACTGGCGGGTCAATTTCCCGGCCCCGCTGCGCGCCCGGCTCGAGGCCGCCGCGCGCAACGCCGCCCGCGCCCGGGAACTGGGCCGGCTCCACCACGACCTGGGCCGCTTCTACGCCCGCGCCGCGTTGGCCGGACCGGGGCCGCTGCGGGTGGCCGCGGTGGGACTGCACGGGCAGACCATCTATCACCAGCCGCGCCCGCCCGCGGCCACGTGGCAGATCGGCGAACCGGCCTGGCTGGCCGAGGCGTTGCGCGTGCCGGTGGTCAGCAACTTCCGCACGGCCGACCTCGCCGCGGGCGGCCAGGGCGCGCCGCTGGCCACGCTCTTCCACCGGGTGGCCTTTGGCCGGCCGGGCGAGTGGGTGTGCGTGAACAATCTGGGCGGCATCAGCAACGTGACCTCGCTGGAGTGGCGCCGGCGCGGCCGCGCCCCGCGCGTGCGGGCCTTCGACACCGGCCCGGCCAATGTGTTGCTGGACCTGGCCGCGCGCCATTTCTCCGGCGGTCGGCGGGCGTGTGATCGCGACGGCCGTCTGGCGGCGCGCGGCCGGGTGTGCGAGCCGCTGCTGGCGCGCTGGCTGGCGCATCCGTTTTTCCACCGGCCCCCGCCCAAGAGCACGGGCCGGGAGGAGTTCGGCGAACCGTTTTGGCGGCGGGTGCTCGCGGCGGTGCGTCGCCGCGGGCTGACGCCGGAAGACGCGCTGGCCACCCTCACCGAGTTCACCGCGCGCTCGCTGGTCCTGAACTACCGGCTGCACCTGGGTGGCCGCCCGGACCGCGTGGTGTTGACCGGCGGCGGCGCGGCCAACCCGGAACTGGTGCGCCGCATCACGGCCCGGCTCCGCGCCTGGCATCCGGCGGTGGCGGTGACGGATTCCGCGGCCCTGGGCTGGCCGCTGGCGGCGGTCGAGGCGGCGGCCTTTGCGCTCCTGGCCGCTTACCGGCTCTGGGACCTGCCCGCCAACCTGCCCGCCACGACCGGGGCACGACGCTCGGTGCGGCTGGGACAGATCACCCGGCCCTGAGTTGAACCTCGGGACCGGGCCCTTCGTCCGGGCCGACCCCGGTTCACGGCACCCAAACCACGCGGTAGAACTGGGTGGCCGCTCCGCCGGTGCCGAGGTCGGTCAGCACGGCTTCCGTGCCGGTGGCGGTGAACTGGCCGGCGTTGCGCCAGACGCCGCTGCCCAGGTTGGCGGTCGCCTCGAGGCGGTAGGTCCGTCCCGGCTGGGTGGTCCAGCGCAGAGTGACCTGGCCCGCCGGGCCCAGGCTCAGGCCCAGTAATTGCGGGGCGGGCGGCGGCGTGGCGGTGTTGACCGCCCCCGGCGTCGGGCTGGTCAGCCGTTCCGCCACGGTGTCTTCGCGACGCGGCTCGGGGTAACCCCAGGCGGCGTCGGGGCCCAGGGCCGGGTATTCGAGGAAGTCCACCACGGCCGCTTCGGTGCCCTGCAGCCGCGACAGTACCACGACGCCGCCGGTGGGCTGGAGGCGGAACAGGGTGTGCCAGTGCGGGCCGGTGGTTTGGCCGGACTGGCCGTCGGCCCAGACCAGCTTGTACTCGCCGGGGGCGAGCGCGGCGCCGGCGGGGAAGGCCCAGCGGGTGAGGTTGCTGAAGCTGTCCGAGAGGTACCAACCGGTCAGCGGAAGCGGCGAGGCCCCCAGGTGGGCCAGTTCCAGCCACGGGTCGCGTTCGCCGGCGTTGTCCTGCGGGCCGGTCTGGTTGACCACCTGAAGCTCATTGAGCCACAGAGCAGGGAACGGTTCGAGGGAGGCGCGGACGGAGTTGGCGTAGCCGGGGGTGTAGCCTTCGCGCGGCTGTTCCAGGACCTCGACGCTCACGCCCATGACGATGTCCGAGCTGGTGGGGTTGGTCTGGTGAACCTCGACGGCGAGGACGTTGTCGCCCTGGCGGAGGTTGTCCACCGGCACCTCGAAGGGGCCTTCGTACACGGCGTCGCCCACGGTGCGGGCGGCGGCGTCGCCACGCGCGGGAATCTCGCCTTCGGGGATGCCCAGCCAGTAGATGGGTTTGCCGTTGAGGTGGAAGACCGCGCCATCGTCAATCACCGGGCTGAGCCGGAGGACGGCGCCGGCGGGGTTGCCGCTGAAGGTGAAGGTGTGGCGGAACAGGTAGCTCATCTGGCCGAGGGTGAGCTCGGTGTTCTTGGGCGCGGGCAGGGCGGCGCCCTCGACGTAGAGCAGGGCCTTGCCGGAGGACCAGCCGGCCTCGTTGTAACCCAGGCCGGTCCAGCCGGGGGCGGGGTCTTCAGCGGCCTGCCAGTAGCGCCAGGTGGCGTCAATGGGCACGAGCGGGCGCGGAGTGGTGTTGGTCTGGTGTTCGACCGCCGCCCAGTTGGCCACGCGGCGGTTGTCCTGGCGCGGGTCAATCAACTGGAGCGCGGCCCGGCCGGAGCTGGCGGCCGCGGGCCAGGGGGCGGACTTGCGGAAGGTGACCCAGTCCACCAGTGCCTCGGGGTCCGGCGTGGCGGCGCGGTACAGGGCGAGGGTGCCGCCCTCGGCGGGCAGTTCGTTCACGTAATTGCCGAGGACGTTGGTGCGCGCGCCGTAGGTCGCGTTGAACACGGTCCGGTTGCGGGCCACGACGAGGTAGGCGCCCGGTTCGAGGCGGGTGCCGGCCGGGAACAGGAAGCGCGTGCCGGTGAGCAGCCAGCCGCCCAGGTCCCAGGCGGTGTTGGTCGAGGCGTTGTACAACTCGACGTACTCGGCTCCGCTGGCCGGCGGGGTGTGCATGATCTCGTTGATGACCACCCGCGGCCAGGCCACGACGGTCACGCGGAAGGTCCGGGCGGCGCTGAGCGGATTGCGCGGGTCGTTGTCCGTGACCCGGACGGTGATGGGGAAGACCCCGCCGCCGGCATCCTCGCCGAGCGCCCAAACGAACCGGCCCGTGGCCGGGTCAATCGTCGCCCCGGCCGGGGCGCCGGCGTCCAGGCTGAAGGTCAGGGTTTGGGCCGGGCGGTCGGCATCGCTGGCCTCGGCCTGGAAGGTGAGGGTTTCGCCTTCGCGCACGGTGCGGTCGGCCAGCGGCGCGAGGGTGGGGGCCTGGTTGCGTTCGAGCACCTCGAGGCCGAAGACGCGGGTGGTGCCGAGCCCGGGCGGGAGCGTTTCCACGGCCCGAACCTCGAAGATGACGTTGCCCGGGCCGTCGTCCTCGGTGGTGGGCCAGGTAAGGCGGCCGGTGGCGGGGTCGAGCTGCGCCCCGGCGGGTCCGCGCACCAGCTCGAAGCGGATGGGCGACTGGGCGGCATCGGGGTCGCGCGCCTCGAGCTGCAGGCTGAAGGTTTCGCCTTCCTCGACGGTTTGCGGGGAGATGAACGCCATCTCGGGCGGGTTGTTGACCTCGTTGACCGTGATGCGGACGGTGCGCGTGCTGCTGAGCGGCGGTGTGCCGTCGTCCGTGACCCGCACGGTGAGCGTGTACACGCCGGGGCCGTGTTCCTCGGCCGGGGTCCAGACCAGGGCGGGGCCTTCGGGGTCAATGTCCGCGCCTTCGGGGGCGCCGGGGTCGAGGCTGAAGCTGAGCCGTTGCGGCGGCAGGTCGGGGTCGGTGGCCGTCAGCGGCACGACCAGCAGCGAGCCTTCGTCCACGACCTGATCGGCCAACGGGGCCAGGGCGGGCGGTTCGTTGACCTCGGTGACGGTGAGGGTGACGAGGCCGGAGGCGGAGCGGGGCGGGGTGCCGTTGTCGGTGACAATGACGGTGAAGGTGTATTCGCCCGGACCCTGCGCTTCGGTGGGGGTCCAGGCAAACACGCCGGTGGAGGCGTCGAGGGCGGCGCCGGCGGGGGCGTCGGTGCCGAGGGTGAAGGTCAGTTGCTGGCCGGCGTCGGGGTCCGTGGCGGTGAGGGTGAACTGCGCCCGGCTCAGCTCGGGCACGGTGCGGGACGGCTGCGGGTCCAAGACCGGCGGGCGGTTGCCACCGGCCAGGAAGTTGGGGGCGCCGGGCGTGGGCCGGTCCAGGGTCAGCAGCGGCAGCGGGCCGCCGTCGGGGAAGCGGCCCTGGCTGACGTCGTTGGTCTGGGGGCCGAAGGTGAAGCCGTCCACCAGCGAGCCGTCGGGGGCGAAGAGGCCGAGGGCCTCGCCGGCCAGGTTGAGGCGGAAGTTGGCGTGGAGCGGGCCGCCCGGCTGGGTTTGGTTGCCTTCTTCATCGGCCCAGACCAGCAGGAAGCCGCCGGGCGGAATGACCGAGCCGGGCGGCATCTGGTACTTGGTAGGGTTGGCCAGGTCGTCGGTCAGGTAATAGCCGGAGAGGTCGGCCGGGGCGGCACCGGCGTTGTACAGCTCGAACCAGTCATCGAAATCGCCGTCGGCGGGGTCCGCGAGGGTGTTGGTGTTGCCGGCCATGAATTCGTTGAGGGTGACCTGGAGGGTGGGCATGAAGGGGTCGTTCGGCGCGCCGGGGGTCACGCGCGTGAAGGGCCGGCGGCGACGGGGCTCGCCGTCCGGGTACGAGCCGTAGCTGCGGTCGGCCGCCAGCAGGACGTAATCGAGGTAATCCACCACCGCCGGCGCGGCGGGGGCGCCCTGGAGCCGGACCAGGGCCAGCGAACCGGTCTCGGGGTCGAGGCGGAAGTTGGTGTGCGGGGCGCCGGGGGCGGACTGGCCGGGCTGGCCGTCGGCCCAGACGCGCAGGAACTGGCGCGGACCGAGCGTGGTGCCGGCCGGGAACTGCCAGCGGGTCAGGTTGGTGTAGGTGTCGGTGAGGTAAAAGGCGGAGAGGTCCACCGCGGTGTCGCCGGCGTTGTAGAGCTCGAGCCACGGTTCGTGGCGGCCCTCGGCGTCGGCGGGGCCGGTGAGGTTGTTGGGCTGGACCTCGTTGATCCAGAGCGCGGGGAAGGGGGTGAGCGTCTGGCGGGTGGCGTTGGCGCGGCCGGGGGTGACGCGGTTGACGTCGTTGGTGGCGGTGGCGCTCCAGTTGCCCACGCGCCAGGCGCCCTGGGCGGGGTCCACCAACTGGAGCGAGGGCCCGAGACCGTCGGCCAGGGGCGGCCAGGGCGGCACGTCGTCGTAGCGGACGTCGCTGATCACGGTGTCGGGGGCGCCGTTGGTGCCGGGGCGGACCAGGGCCAGCAGTTCGCCGCCGTTGTCGAGGGTGCCGGGGAATTCATCGAAGACCGGGATGGTCTCGCCGTAGAGCGCGGCGAAGCGCTGGCGGTTTTCGGCCAGCACCAGGAAGCCGCCGGGCGGAAGGAGGGCGCCGGGCGGGAAGGTGTAGGCCACGCCCTCCAGCCGCCAGCCGGAGAGGTCGAAGGGGGTGGTGGTCGAGCGGTTGTGCAGCTCGAGGAAATCGCCGCCGGGTTGGTCGGCGTTGTACTGGATTTCGTTGAGGACCACGAAGTCCTGCGGGCGCTCCAGTTCGCCGGTGTAGGTGACGGTGATGGTGCGGGAGGCGCCGGGCACGGGGTTGCCGCGGCGGTCCTTGCCCACCAGCACCAGGACGTTGGTGCGCTGGGTCAGCGGCACGGTCAGGCGGAAGGAGCGCTGGTCGGTCCAGGTGGCGGGGTAGGGAATGCCGTTGACCTCGAGGGTGGCGACGGCAAACGGGGCGGTGCCGCTCAGCAGGGTGGTGGCGGTGCTGGAGGTGTAGTCGTTGCCGCCGTTGGTGGTGATGGCGAAGCTGGCGGCGTCGTTGAGGCGGATTTGGTTGGAGATGTAGTTGCGGCGGCTGTTGATGTAGCTGGTGATGGCGCCCGGGGTGGACAGGCCGGTGATGCCGTTTTTGAGGAGCACGTCGCGGCGGGCGTCAATCTGGGGCTGGAACCGCTCGGGCAAGAGCGGGCCGTTGATGGCGTCCAGGTAGGCGCGCCAGAGCATGCGGCGGAAGGCGGGGGTGTCGTACATGCGGTTGACCACCGGGTCCTGGCCGCCCCAGAGGCTGGTGGTGGGGCCGTCGCCCAGGCCGAAGGTGAAGTCAATGTCCCAGCGCATGAGCACGGCGCCCAGGCCGGGCTGTTTGTACAGGTACATGTTCTGGCCGACGCGGTAGCTCCACATGTCCCAATCGCCCATGATCCAGCCGCAACTGAAGGTGCGCATCCACTCGTCCATGTTGGCGAGGGTCAACAGGCCGTCCACGTAGCCGGTGCCGGTGGCGTTGGCGGCGTTCACCAGGTTGAAGATGGTGGCGTAGTTGGTGGCGGTGCCGTCGTTGGAGCGGCGCTGGAAAATCCAGCGGTAGCGGGCCAGCTTGAGGGCGGTGCCGGAGAGGAAGCGTTCGAGGGTGGCGCTGACCGCGTTGAAGTTGCTGTTGTCGTCCTGGAACTCGAACCACATGGCGATCTTGTACAGGTCGCCGGCGCCGCCCTCGGGGAACCAGCGTTCGGCGTAGTCGTGGTTGGGCTGTTCGAGGTCCTCCATGACGTTGTAGGGCATGGAGCCGTTGCGGTACAATCTCAGGTAGTGGGCGTGCAGGTAGGGCACGCCCTGCTGCTGGTGGAGCCAGGCGGCCAGTTGACTGCGGATGGCGGTGGGTTCGTTGCCGGCATTGCCGGTCGAGCCGAAGACCCGCTCGCTCTGGCCCAGCAACAGGTCGTCGGCCGGCACCTCGACGGCGAAGTCCCCCCGACCGCCGTGCCAGGGACTGGCCTTGTCCCGGAAGCCGACGTTGTAGATGACGCGGTGGTCGTTGTACACCAGCGTGGCGTCGCGATAGGTGTTGTCCAGGGCGTTGCCGCGGGCGGCTTCGGTGGCCTGCGTGCTCCAAAGGTGGTAATGGGCAAAGGTCCCGAACGGCACGGGGTCACCCCACCGGACCAGGCATTCCTGTCCCTGGCTGCCGGCTTCGGTGAAGGTGCCGGAAGGGAAGGTGCTGCTGGCCGGCAGCCCCGCGCGGTCCGTGGCCTGGATGCGGAAGGCCACCAACGTACCGGCCCCCCGGCCGGTCAGACGCGCGGACCACACGCCGTCGCCGGCCACGGCATCGCCGGCCAGACCGTCGTCGCGCATGGCCACGGTGGTGTAGGTGGTGGTGGGGTCCTGGCGGTACAGGAGGCTGACCGAGGCAATGCCATCGGGGTCGCTCACCCGGCAGGTGACCAGGACGGCTTCGTTGGCCTGGGGCACCGCCGGGGAATGGGTCACGTCGTAAATGGCCGGGCCGGCGTTGAGCACGCGGCGGCTGTTGGGCTGGCCCGGGGTGCCGAGGTTCTTGGGGATTTCCATGCGGGCGGGGAACTCGATCCAGTTGCCCTGCGCGCGGAAGAGGACTTCCGGCCAGCCGGCCAGCCAGCGGACCTTGGCGCGGAGGGTGGCGTTTTGGTTTTGCGGCACGGAGGTGAAGAGGGTGTTGCGGATGCTGTTGATGCCGGTGTCGCCGTCGCCCTGGGCGCGCACGTGCAGGCAGCGGGCGCCGCTGGCGGCGCCGGAGGTGACCACGGCCGAGCGGCTGTGGTTGCCGGTGAGGGTCCAACCGGTGGGCGTGGGGGTGCCTTCCTCGAAGCCGCCGTTGCGGACGACGTTGGTGCTGCCCACGCGGAAGAACTCGACGTCGTCCACCAGGCATTCGCCGGGGCCGAGCATCGAGATGCGGAGCCGGTTGGCGGGGAAGCTGGTGTTGCCGTTGTCGAGCCGGCCGGTGAACTCGACCGTAGTCCAGGGGGCCTTCAGCGTCTCGTCGCTGTCGGCCCAGCTCATGGGCTGGTGGGGGTCGGCGCGCGGGTCAATCAGTTCGAGACTGGAGCCGCCGCCATCGCTCCAGCGGCCCCAGCGGCCGCCGTCCTTGTAGGCCACCTCGGCCACGGTGATGAAGATGGTGTTGGTCACGACCTGGCCCTGGGCGTTGGTGCGGACGATCAGGTCGGGTTTGGCCAGGGCCAGGCGCTCCCCGCCGTTGGCCAGGCGGCCGGAGAAGTTGCCCACGGTGTTGGCGGTGGTGAGCTGGGGGTAGTTGGCCCGCAGCCGGGCCGCGTCCGCCGCCACCACCAGGAAGCCGCCCGCCGGCACGACCGTCCCGGCGGGGATTTCAAAGTCAATGCCCTCGACGAACCGCCAGCCGGACAGGTTCATCGGCGCGGCGCCGCGGTTGTGCAGCTCGACGTACTCGTCGGCGTCGTCCTCCGAAATCGGGTGGTACATGATTTCGTTGATGACGATGTCCTCGAGGCGTCGGACGGCATTGGCCGTGCCGGGCGTGGGGGCCGCCAACCGGCTCCAGCGCGGCGAGCCGTCCGGGGTCCGCCCCAGGGCAACGCCGTTTTCCTGGCCGCCGAAGCGGAGGGCGTCCAGCACCCGCGAGCCGGCGGGATCGAGCAGGTAAAGGGTCTCGCCGCCCGCGTCCAGGGCGAAGCCCAGTTGGTTTTGGTCCCAGCTCAGGAACCCGCGCGCCGGCAGGCGGGTACCGTCCGGGATGCGGAAGCGGTTGGTGCTCGGGTCGTCGGTCAGGATGCAGCCGGAAAGGTCCACCTCGGTCAGGCCGGTGTTGAACAGTTCGATGAAGTCCAGCACCGGGTCGTCGGTGTGGGCGAGGATTTCGTTCAGGACCACCGCGCTCAAGGGGGTGGGCACCCAGGGGTCGGGCGAGCCGGGCGAGCCGCCGCGCAGTTCGCTGGCGGCCCAGGCGCGGGGGTCGTCTTCCCCGTAGCTGGGGCGCGCCAGCACCAGCGAGTGGCCGGCGCCGTCCGCCGCCGCGGGCCAGGGCGGCTGGTCCGAGAAGTTCACCTCGAGCCGGAGGGCGTCCAGGTTGTTGCGCAGGCGCACCCGGCCGCCGTCGTTGGGCAGGTTGCCGGTGTAGGGGCCCAGCACGTTGGTCATGCCATAGACCGCCTTGACGTCCTCGGGCGCGGCGGCGACGACCACGAATTCCCCGGCCTGGAGGGTGAAGCCCTCGGGGAAGGTGAAGCTGATGTCGCCCGACAGCCGCCAGCCGCTGAGGTCCTCGAACACCGAGCGGGCGTTGTAGAGCTCGACGAACTCGAGGTTCCGGCCGTCGTCCCGCGGGGCGGGATGGTACATGATTTCGCTGAAGATCATGCCGGTGGTGCGGCTGGACGGCCCCAGCGGCTCGCGCGGGAAGGCCAGGCTGCTGACGGTGACGGGATTGACCGCCGGGCCGAGGTCGCGGAAGCGGGCCGTGGCCAGGCGGTTGGTGTTGCCGCTGGCGACGGCCAGGCCGAGGTAGAGGGTGCTGCCCAGGCCGGTGAAGTTCTGGCTGCCCAGCTGGACCCAGGTCTGGCCGTCCACGCCGGCGAAGCCGGTCAGGGTCTGCCCCTGGCGCCGCAGTCGCAGCCAGGTTTGCGGGTAGTTGGCGCGGAACCCGCCCCGCGGGGCCGCCACGGTGGTGGCGGCGCCGGCGGTGGATCGCGCCTCGAAGAAGCAGCCCAGTTGCATCGAGGAGGCAAAGGCCGCGGCAAACCGGGCGTTGGCATCCGTACTTTCCCGCGCCATCAGGCCGGCGTGCAGGAAGGGGTCGCTGACCGTCACTCCGTCCAGCCGCACCCGCAGATCGAAGTCACCGGTCAGGGGTTTCCAGGCAAACTGGAGCCGGTCGCTGGTGCCGCCGACATCGCCGCTGCCGGCGACGTCCACCCCGCCCGGCACCGGCTGGGCGGAGCCGGCCAGGGGCGGGTTGCCGATGTCCCAGGGCAGGTACTCGACGGCCATGAAGCTGGCGGTGGAGTCGGGCGCGATGACGTTCGGCGTCTGGGCGCGGTCGCGGACGTTGCTCACGCGGAGGGTGTAAGTGACGCCCAGGGTCAGGGGGGAAGTGGTGAGGATTACCACCTCCGGCGTGGCGCCAAAGGCCGCGCTCGAGACCGTCACCCCCCCGTCAAGCTGGTAATTGGCGCGGTCCAGGCCGGAGGCCGGAGAGACCGGTTCGCTGAAGGTGACCTCAACCTGGTTGGTGCCCCGGTTGCGCGCGCCCAGCAGCACCGGCGGGGTGGTGTCCGGCAGCACGGTCAACACCGCCTCGTCGCTGGTGACCGAGCCCTGGTCGTTGGTGATCACGCAGCGGAACCGGGCGTTGTGGTCGGCCAGGGTGACCGGGCCGTAAACCAGCTCCGGGGCATCGGCACCCAGGAGGGCGCCGCCGTTGCGCAGCCAGCGGAAGCTGTAGAAGCCGACGGTGGCCATTTCCACGCGGAAACGGGCCAGTTGGCCCTCGATGGCGGTGGTGTTGGTGGGTTGCCGGGCAATGACCGGCGGCCCGAAGGACACACCGAAGGGCAGGAGGTTGGTGGCCACGATGGGCGCCTGGTCCGTGCCGTTGGGCATGAGCCAGCGCACGGCCAGGTTGTCGCCCCCGCCGCCTTCCTTCATCAGGGCGGATATGTAGTACGGCCGGCCGGCGGTCAGGGGGATGGGGGCGGATTGCTGTTCGGCATACTTGCCCCATTCCCGGCTGGAGGTCCAGCCCGGCACCGAGGCGATGAGGCGGATGTTGGCCGGGTTTTCGTCCGTGCTCAGGAACAAGGCGCCGTTGTCGTCGCTGGCGAGCCAGAAGGTGTAGTTGCCGGTCAGGGGCGGGACGACGTAGCCATGCAGGCGCTGGCCGTAATTGTCCAGCACGTCGGTGGGGGCCTCGAAGAAGTCGGTGACGTAATTGGTGCTGGTGGGGTTGTTGGGCCAGGCGGGGTTGTTGGTCAACGAGCCCAGGTCAGTCCCGCCGATACCTTCCCAGACCTCGCGCAAGAGCCCGTTGGCCGGCGGGGCGGCCCCCGCACAAAACAGGCTCGTCCAGAACAACAACCCGCTCGTTATCAAGCAATTGAGTCGTTTCATGACCAGCGCAAACTGCCCGGGAATACCCCGTGCCCCGCGTTCAGTTCGGAGGCGTCAGGCAGGCGTAACACACCGCCCGTAAACAGCAAGTCAGAAGCCAGTCGCTGCCAATGCCCGACCCGGAGAGCCCACGAAAACCCGCGGGAGAAGTGGCGGATTTCGGGCCTCCGACAGCAGCAGGGCACCGCTCAAGGTAGGGCACCGGCGCCGCCCCCCGACCGCGTCGCAGTGCGGCCCTACTGACACACAAGACCCGGCGCATCCAGGACCTCCTGTGCACCCCACGGGTCGGGTGCCGTTGCAACGGCCTCGCCCCCCAAATGGGCGGAGAATTTTGGGCCTCCGGCAGCCGCCCAAAAAACAAAAAAAAAAGTCTTGCCAACTCCTTGGCGGTTGCTGAAACTACGCTCGTGAATTGGCCCGGGTGGGCCAGTTCGTTTCGGCCGAAACGAAACACCTGTAGGGAAAAACCAAACAACAGAAGAACGCCGTTATGAAACACCAACTCAGTCTCGCCGTCGCCCTGGCCCTTGCGGCCGGCGCGATGAGCCATCGGGCGCTGGGCCAGATTCCCAGCGCGCTTACGCCGTCCCTGACGATGGACCCGATCTGCTTCGACCTGACGATCGGCTACATCCCGTCGGGCAATTTCGAGGTGTACTTTGTGCCAGGCGGCCCCAATCCGTGGGAAATCCGGATTGACTTCAACAGCTTGGTCAGCCCGGCAACCATCTCGGGCTATGCGCAACACTACGTGGCACCGCATCCGGGTGAAGTGGTGCCCAACACCCAGTGGCTGTTCAGCTTCACCACTGCGGTGGTGCCGGACAGCGCCGGCCCTGATCCGGTACCGCACCTTCGCACGGACCAGACCGGCGATCACTACGACGAGTTCTACGCCGAGATCAGTGCGGTGCCGGGTGGTTACCTGGTCAACGTCTCCGGTTGCCATATTCCGGAACCGGCGGACTACGCCGCGTTGGCCGGGCTGGGTCTGGTGGGCTTCGGCGCCTATCGTCGTTTCCGCAAGGCCTGAACCTCCGGTAAACGCCTCTACATCCTTCCACGGCGCGGGCTCCGGCCCGCGCCTTTTGTTTGGGGGAACACACCGTCGAGGTGGGGAGTGGGCTTGGGGATCGGGTGAGCCCCTCGAGAATCGGGCCGGTGTGCCGGACTGGCCGGTGCCACGGGGGTGGACGGCACACGGGACGCGCGCACCGCAGAGACCGGGTCGCGGCAAGGTGCCGCCGGCCAGCCGGCAGACAGGCCGACCCCGGCCGGGCCGACCGGGCCATCAGCCCCTTGAATCGGCCCGGTCCGGGATGGGTTCGGAATGTGCGTCCGTTCGCCAAGAGGCCCCAGACCTTGATCCTCCCGCGCCGCACGCCCGCGGACTTTTGCTCGCCGCAGCCGGCCGCTTGGACCAAGCTTGCGGACCCGGCACCGGCCCGGGCGGGCACTGACCGGAAGCGGACCCCGCCCGGCCCGGAGGCCGACACACAAACGATGACCAGTCGAGCAATACGCCAGAGCTTTCTGGACTTCTTCAAGTCCAGGCAACACACGATCGTCCCCTCGTCCAGCCTGCTGCCCGACGCGCCCAACCTGCTCTTCACCAACGCGGGCATGAACCAGTTCGTGCCCATCTTCCTGGGTCAGCGCGCGCCGGACGTCAGCCGCTGGCCCGGCGCCGTGCCCGGCCTGGATACCCGCGCCGCCGATACCCAGAAATGCATCCGCGCCGGCGGCAAGCACAACGACCTCGAAGACGTGGGCCTGGACACCTACCACCACACCTTCTTCGAGATGCTGGGCAACTGGTCCTTCGGCGACTACTTCAAGCGCGAAGCCATCGAGTGGGCCTGGGAACTGGTGACCGAGGTGTGGAAATTCCCCGGGCACCGCCTCTACGCCACCGTGTACCAGCCCGGCCCCGGCGAACCGGCCGAGTTCGACCAGGAAGCCTGGGACCACTGGGCGCGGCTGTTCCGCGCCGCCGGCCTGGACCCGCAGGTCCACATCCGCACCGGCGGCAAGAAAGACAACTTCTGGATGATGGGCGACACCGGCCCGTGCGGGCCGTGCTCGGAACTGCACGTGGACCTCACCCCCGCCGGCGACACCCGCGGCGCCCTGGTCAACGCCGGCAGCCCGCACTGCATCGAAATCTGGAACCTGGTCTTCATCCAGTTCAACGCCCAGCCCGACGGCACCTTCAGCCCGCTGCCCGCCCGGCACGTGGACACGGGCATGGGCTTCGAGCGCGTGACCGCCATCCTGCAATGCACGCGGGGCTTCAGCGATTTCAGCCACCCGGTCTCGAACTACGAGACCGACATCTTCCGACCGCTGTTTGACAGGCTGGAGCAGTTGAGCGGCTGCCGCTATGGCGGCACCCTGCCGTCGGCGGGAGGTGGAGACAGCGCGCCCGTTGTCTCCGAGCAGGTCCAGCGCGACATCGCCTTCCGGGTCATCGCCGACCACATCCGGGCGCTGAGTTTCGCCATTGCCGACGGCATCCAGCCCTCGAACGAGGGGCGGGGGTACGTGCTGCGCCGCATCCTGCGCCGGGCGGTGCGCTACGGGCGGGCGCTGGGCTTCCACGAACCGTTCTTCTACAAGCTGGTGGCCGTGCTGGCCGACACGATGGGGGATGTCTTCCCGGAAATCCGCGCCCGCCTGCCCCATGTCGAGGCGGTCATCCGGGCCGAGGAAGAGGCGTTCAACAAGACGCTGGACCGGGGCCTCGAGCTGTTCAACGAGGAAGTCCAGCGGCTGATGGAAAGCAACGCCGGTGGGCGCGCCCCTCAGATCTCAGGCGCTTTTGCCTTCAAGCTCTACGACACCTACGGCTTCCCCCTCGACCTCACCGAACTGATGGCCCGCGAACGCGGCCTGACCGTGGACGTCGAGGGCTTTCATCGCCTCATGGAGGAACAGCGTGCCCGCGCCCGCGCCGCCCAGAAAAAACAGGTCATCGAGGTTGCCGAGGTCGAAACTGCCGTTCCCACCCGCTTTGTCGGCTACGACCAACTGGAAACGCCCGCCACGGTGCTCGATGTCGTCCAGCTCCAGGATCAGATCGCCGTCATCCTGGACACCAGCGCCTGCTACGCCGAGATGGGCGGGCAGGTGGGCGACACCGGCCTGCTCCGCACCAGCGACCGCGTCTGGCGCATCCGCGACACCCGCAAGCGGGGCGACACCTGGCTCCACCTCTTGGATTTGTCCGATCGGTCCGATCCCTCCCATGACGCGCCCGCACCAGGCACCACCGTCACGCTCTCCGTGGACCGCCCCCGGCGGGCGGCCATCCAGCGCCACCACACCGTCACCCACCTGCTCCACTGGGCCCTGCACGAGGTGGTCAGCCGCGACGCCTCCCAGAAAGGCTCCTACGTGGGACCCGACAAGCTGACCTTCGACTTCAACGCCCCGCCGCTCACCCCTGCCCAGCTCGCCGACCTCGAACGGCTGGTCAACGAGCGCATCCTCGAAAACGCCGGCGTCTCCTGGACCGAGGTCAAGTACCGCCACGTCCTGGACCGGCCGGACATCATGCAGTTCTTCGGCGAGAAGTACGGCGAGTGGGTGCGGGTGGTGCAGATCGGCGGCACGCCCGCCGGTCTGGACGGCTACTCCATGGAACTGTGCGGCGGCACCCACTGCCGGGCCGTCGGCGAAATCGGCCTGTTCCGCATCGTCTCGGAAACGGCCGTCGCCGCCGGCGTGCGCCGCATCGAAGCAGTGGCCGGCCTCGAGGCATGGCGCCGCGCCACCGAGGAGCTGGCCCTGCTCAAGACCGTGGCCGGCCGTCTGGCCACGCCCGTGCCGGACCTGGACAAAAAGATCGAAAACCTCCTGGCCCACCAGCGCGAACTGGAAAAGCAGCTCAAGGCCCTGCAACAGGCCCGGGCGGCGGAGCAGGCCCGCACGTTGCTGGGACAAGCCCAGACCTTGGGCGGCGTGCCGGCCATCATCGCTCGGGTGGACGCGGATGCCGACACCTTGCAGGGCTTGGTCAACGAACTCAAAGGCCAGTTCCAAGGGGTGATCCTGCTCGGCGGCGTGGCCAACGGCGCCGTGGCGCTGGTGGCCGCGGTCACGCCCCCGTTCACCGACCGCGTCCAGGCCGGCAAGCTCATCCAACAACTGGCCCCGCTGGTGGGCGGCAAGGGGGGCGGCCGGCCCGACAGCGCCCGCGGCGGGGGCAAGGACACCGCTCGACTCGACGAGGCGCTGGCCCGGGCGGCATCCTTGATTGGGTAGGGATTTCAGCTCACCATTTACTTGTGCCTGAAGACGAACAGCCGAATCCGGTTCAAACTGCCGTTCTGCGCGAAATGACGCCCGAACAACGTTGGCGGGCGGCGGAACACCTCTACTGGGCCTGCCGGCGGCACAAGGCAGCATTCTTGCAAAGCCTCCATCCTAATTGGTCCAGAGAGCAGGTGGAGGAGGAAGTGCGCCGCATCTTTCTGAATGCCCAATCCTGACCTGTTTGAACTGTTCGTCTGGCCTTTGAACCGGCTGGAAATCCGTTACCTCGTCTCCGACAGTGTGGCCTCCATGCTCTACGGGGAACCCCGCGTCACCCATGACGTGGATTTGGTGGTGTTCCTCCGGGCGGGGGACATTGTCCGGCTCAGCGAAGCGTTTCCCGCTCCTGATTTTTATGTTCCTCCCGCTGACGGGATCGCCGCCGAAGTAGCGCGCCCAGGAGGCGGTCAGTTCATCATCATTCATGTGCCAACGGCCCTGAAAGCCGACTTCCACACCGTCAGTCGTGACGATTTCGAGGCGTGGGCGTTTCGCCATGTGCGCCAGTACACGATTGACGGTCAGCCGGTACGTGTTGCCCCTCCCGAGTACGTCATCCTCCGCAAGCTCGAATTCCACCGTCAGGGCGGTTCGGAAAAACACCTCCGTGACATCCGCGCCATGCTCCGCCTCTCCGGCGACCTGCTGGATCGGTCGGCCCTCGAGAATTGGGCCCGCATACGCGGCGTGGAGGCCGCCTGGCGCCAGCTCTCCGCATGATCACCTACCGCCTGGGCAACGACCTGGACCTGGACGCCGTGATCGAGCTGTACCAGGCCTCGACCCTGGGGGAACGCCGACCGGTGGACGACCGGCCCCGCATGGCCGCCATGCTCGCTCACGCCAACCTCGTGGTCTCGGCCTGGGACGGCCCCCTGTTGGTCGGTCTGGCCCGGAGCCTGAGCGACTTCAGCTTCTGCACCTACCTGTCCGACCTGGCGGTCCGGCTCAGCCATCAGCGCCAGGGCATCGGCCGGGAGTTGATCCGCCGCACGCGCGAGGCCGGCGGCCGCGCCACCCTCATCCTGCTGGCCGCGCCGCGGGCCGTCGGTTACTACCCGCGCCTGGGCTTTACCCATCACCCCCGGGCCTGGACGCTGCCCGCCGGGGCGCCCCTGCGCTGACGAACGCCCGGCCACCCCGCCGGCTCGGAACGTGACTTTCCCGCCGGCCGCCGCAAACTGACCTCTGCCGTGAGTCAAAAAACCTTCGCCGAACTGGGCCTGGCGCCCGAACTCCTCAAGGCCCTCGAACGAATGGGCTTTGAACAGGCCACCCCCATCCAGGCCGAGGCCATCCCGCCGCTGCTGACCGGACGCGACCTGGTGGGGCAATCCCAGACCGGCTCGGGCAAGACGGTGGCCTTCGGCGCGCCCGCCGTGCAACGCGTGGACCCGCACCGGCGCGAGGTGCAGGTGCTGGTGCTCTGTCCCACGCGCGAACTGGCCACGCAGGTCGCTGAGGAAATCGCCAAGCTGGCCCACTTCAAGCGCGGGGTGCGCGAGCTGCCCATCTACGGCGGCCAGAGCTACGACCGCCAGTTCCGCGGCCTGCAGGCCGGCCCGCAGATCGTCATCGGCACGCCCGGCCGCGTGATGGACCACCTCGAGCGCGGCACATTGCGGCTGGACACGGTGGGGCTGGTGGTGCTGGACGAGGCGGACCGGATGCTGGACATGGGTTTCCGCGAGGACATCGAGCGCATCCTCCAAACCGTGCCCGCCGCGCGGCAGACGGCGCTGTTCTCCGCCACTCTCCCGCCGCCCATCCGCCGGCTGGTGAGCCGCTACACCCGCGAGCCGGTCCAGGTGCACCTCACCCCCGCGCAGGTCACCGTGCCGGCCATCGAGCAGGCCTACGTCGAGGTGGACTGGCGCTCGAAGACCGAGGTGCTGGCCCGGCTGATTGACCTGCACGACGTGCGCTACGGCCTGATCTTCGGCGCCACCAAGCTCCAGGTGGACGAATTGACCGAGGCCCTGCAGGCCCGCGGCTACAACGCCGACAAGCTCCACGGCGACATGGCCCAGGCCCAGCGCGAGCGCGTCATGCGCCGCTTCCGCGAGCGCAAAATCGAACTGCTCGTGGCCACGGACGTGGCCGCCCGCGGACTGGACGTGGACGACCTGGAGGTGGTCTTCAACTACGAACTGCCGCACGACCCGGAGGATTACGTGCACCGCATCGGTCGCACCGGCCGGGCCGGCAAGTCCGGCCGCGCCCTCAGCCTGGTCAGCGGCCGCGAGTTCGGCCGGCTCCAGCAGATTCAACGTTTCACCGGCGTGCGCCTCCGCGCCGAGCCGGTGCCGCGGATCGAGGACCTCGAACAGAAGAGCACCGGCCGGCTGGTGGAAACCCTCCGGCGCACCCTCGAAGCGGGCGCCTTCAAAAGCCAGGAGGCGCTCTTCAACGAGCTGCTCCAGGCCGGCCACGCCCCCGGCGCCATTGTCTCGGCCCTCATCCACCTGCTCCAGGCCGAGAGCGGACGCACCCCCGAACGCATCCTCGAGGACGAGCCGCGCGCGGCCCGACCGGCGGGCCGGTTTGCCCCGACCCGCGAACACCCGGGGCGGGCCCCGTTTGCGCCCCGCCCCCACGAGCGCCCCGGCGCAGGCGGGGACACCGTGTGGCTCAAGTTCAACCTCGGTGCCAACGCCGGGGTGCAACCCGGAGATTTTGTCGGCTGCATTGCCGGCGAGACCGGCCTGCCGCGCGAGGTGGTGGGCGCCATCCGCGTGCTGCCGGCCGTGACGCTGGTGGAAGTGGCGCGGGCGCACGCGCCGCAGATTCTCGACGCGGTCAACCGCACGCGTCTCAAGGGCCGCCGCGTGCACGCCCTGCCCGGCGCGCCCCCCGCCGCGGCCGGCCCGCGGCCGTTCCGC
>JBBIJZ010000090.1:0-18493 GCA_037445715.1 Verrucomicrobiales bacterium
AGTGCGCCAGCTTGCTGGCGCTTTCCGGGGGAACGGCCGCGCGGTAGCGCGGCCCGACCGCAGGGCGGACGTGCCTCCCGTTTGGCGGGCGAGGGAAACCAGTTGACACCCGTCTGGCCGGGCCGCGAAATCGCCGGTCATGAACTCGATTCTATTTCGCCGGGTCGGCCTGGTCGTCGCGGGGTGCGTACTGACCGGTTCGCTCGTTGCCGCCGAGTCCGCGTCCAGCCCGGAGTGGCCCGCGCTGGAGAAGGTGTTGGCGCGCTACGTGGAGGCCATCGGCGGCCGGGCGCGCCTGGAGAAGCTCACCTCGCGCGTGATCGAGGGCGAGGTGGAGATGTCGGCCGTGCCGGGGACCTTTGCCCTGCGGGTGTGGACCAAGGCGCCGGACAAGCAACTTTCCGTGATCACCATTCCCGGCCTGGGCGAGTTGCGCGAAGGCTACGACGGCAGCAACGGCTGGGTGAAGAATCCCATGCAGGGCGTGGCCGACCGGCCGGCGGCGGAGTTGCCCAAGGTGCGCCGGGACGCGCAGTTCAACCGCGAACTGCAGTACCAGAAAATCTACCCCGACCTGGCCATCAAGGGCGTGGACCGTACCGGCCCGGAGCCGCTGGTCATCGCGGAGTCGCGGCCGGACGCGAAGTCGCTCGAGCGGCTCTACTTCGGCCAGACCACCGGGCTGCTGGTGCGGCAGGACTCGGAATTCGAGGGGCAGAATGGCCGCGTCAGCGCCACGACCGCGTTTGAGGATTATCGCGAAGTGGACGGCGGGGTGCGTTTGCCGCATACCGTCCGCATCACGGCCCGGGGCGCGGACGGCATGGAGTTGAACCTCAAACTCACGGTCAAATCGGTGAAACACAACGTGCCGTTGGACGACGCGGAGTTCCGCAAGCCGGCGTCATGACTCCGCGCGGCCGCCCGACGCGCCGGCCCGTGGCCGGCGGCGCGGGCAACGGCTTGAAAACCTGGTAGCCGCCCCCGCACCCCGCCATGTCCCGCAAAATCGTGCGCCTTCCACTGCCGGTGCCCGTCCCGGCCACGGCAGCCGGGCCGGGGCGGACCCGGGCGGTGGCTGCACGCTGGACACCGCGCCATGATCTGTTTCAAACGCCGACCGCGCTGGTGATTCACGTCGAGCTGGCCGGTTTGCTCCGGGAGGACCTGGAGTTGCGCGTGACCGGCGACCAGCTTTGCATTCGCGGCGTGCGGCCCGAGCGCGCCCGGCCGCCGGGCGGACGCGTGGTGCGGCGCGAGATTCCCTACGGGGCTTTTGAGACCCGCGTGGCCATTCCGGCGGGGTACGACGCGGCACGGGCGCGGGCGAATTACCAGAACGGTTTTTTGCACGTGGAAGTCCCCCGCGTGACCGCGGCGCCGTCGGTTCTCCCGGATGCGCCGTCGCCGCGGAAAACCTCCTGAGTGCGCCGCGCTGCGCGTGTTTTTCCTCCCGATGCGTCCCCCGTTTTTCCCCGAACCGCCCGCGCACTTTGCCCTGAGCCGGCGGCGTTTTCTGGGCCTGTCAGTGGGTCTGCCGCTAGGGCTCGTGGCCCGGGCGAGCGCCGGAGAAGGCCGGGCAGATTTTGACCCGGAAGCCGAAGGGCAACGCCTGGCGGCAGAGCTGCGGGCGCAGCCGCCCCCGTTCAACACGGCGGGCTTGCTCCGGCGTCGCACACCCGACGGGACCTGGTTGCCGGGGGTGCCGGTGCGGCTGGACGTTTACGAGACGCCCCCCGGCTGGCGCGCCGTGTACCAGGTCTTCAACCCGACCGGCGCGGTGACCCAGACTCTGGTGGTGGAGTACGGTCCGGACGGCACCGTCAAGTACGAGTTCACCACGCTCGAACCGGGCGGCGGCGCCGTGGAGGTCCGCACCTTTGCGGGCGAGGAGGCGAACCTGCCGTTCGCCGGGTCGGATTTCTGGCTGGCGGATTTGGGGCTGGAATTTCTGCGGTGGCCGCGGCAACGGTTGCTCAAGTCCGAGATGCGCAAGGGCCGGCGATGCCTGGTGCTGGAAAGTGCACCGGCCCGTCCGCGCCCGGAGAATTACGCGCGGGTGGTCAGTTGGGTGGACGCGGAGTACCGGGGGTTGTTGCGGGCCGAGGCCTACGGGGCCGACGGCCGGTTGTGGAAGGAATTCTCGATCGGCAGCTTCAAAAAGGTGCGCGGCAACTGGCTGCTCAAGCAGATGGAAATTCGCGACGCCCGCAGCGATAGCCGGACACGCCTCGAGTTTGATCTGGAGCTTCCGGGCTGAATCACCGAGCCGGCATCGGGACGCCATTGGGGTGGCGCACCGAATCCAGGAAGGCGTACAGGCCGCGCAAATCCTCGGCCACCACCGCGCCGATGGCGTCCAGGGCGGTATGGTAAGCCGCCACCGCCCGGCCCCCGGCCACAATGGCCACCGAACCGGGCAGAAAACGCTTCAGGGCCTGCAGTTCGCCGGGCAATTGAGGGTCGTCCTCCGGATAAACGATGCTCAGGGCCAATGCCCGTGCCCCGGCACGCTGCGCCGCCCCGGCGATTTCCACCGCCGGCAGACTCGGGCCCAGATACGTCACCCGCCAGCCGTGTCCGCTGGCGGCGGCGGCCACCAAAATGGCTCCCAACTCGTGCAACTGCCCCGCGGGGGTGGCCACGACGAGACCGGGCGCGTGTTCTGACAGGGCGTAGGGGCGGGCCAGATTGGCCAGAAAGCTCCGCACCACGGCGCTGGCAAAGTGTTCTTCAGCGGCGGTCAATTCCCCCGCCTGCCACAAATCCCCCACCTTGTTGGTCAGCGGGGCAATCAGTTTCTGCAGCAAGCCCTGACTGCCCAGCTCCAGGCTGGCCCGCATCAAGACGGCTTCGCACGCCTGGGCGTCCATGCGCCGCACCGCTTCCAGGGCCGCCGCCAGAAAACCGCCACTGGGGTCGCCGGGCAGGGTGTGACCGTTGATGTGGTTTCGCTCTCGGGGGCTTTCTTCGGCCCAGCCGGTGAGGGCGCGGAGTTGCTCGTCCGAAAGCCGGGCAATGGTGCCGATGCTGTGGCCCGCCTTGGTGGCAGCATGGAGCAGCAGCAGGCGGCGCACTTCGGCGTCCGAGTACAAACGGCGGTTCGAAGGCGTGCGGCGCGGGGCCACGGCGCCGTAACGCTTTTCCCACACGCGGATCACATGCGGGCTGAGGCCGGTCCGTTGCACGACCGACTTCATCGAGTGATGCAAGCCAGGCACGGCCGGAGAATAGACGCAAGCTAGACAATTTCAAATACAAGTTGTCGCTCGAAAAGGGACGAGCCCCGAAAATTTTTTCCGACCACGCCGGAGATTTTAAGCCGTGTGCTTTCATATTTTGCTTGCTGCAAAATGGTTAGATGTTGGCGCGCCGTAATATCCAAGCCTTTGAAGGCTCAACTTTTTTTGAACACCTCCTTGACAAAATCAGTCAAAGCGGACAAAACTTCGACATCGTGAGTGGGCAAACATCCCCGTTGACCATGAAAAAGAAGACCAACGCCCGGGCGGCGCAGACGGCTGCATCGCGTCGTTCCAAAGTGACCAAAGCGAGCCGGACTGCACCCAAGGCGCAGGCCGTGCCGGCTCCCACAACCGAAGCGACGCCCGCTCCGCAGGCCCAGCCGGCGCCCCGGCCGGTACCAGTGCCGGCCACGGAAGAAACTTCCCGGCCCAGCTACGGTGTGGACGGCGCCCTGAGCTTGTACATGCGGGAGGTGGCCGAAGTGCCGTTGCTGACGATCGAAGAGGAAAACGCCCTGGCGGCGCGCATCCATGCCGGCGACGAGGCCGCGCGCGAGCACATGATCCGCGCCAACCTCCGGCTGGTGGTCAAAATCGCCCGCGAGTACGAGGGTTTTGGCCTGCCGCTGCTGGACCTGATCAACGAGGGCAACATGGGGCTGATGAAGGCCGTCGAGCGCTTCGACCCCGCCAAGGGCGGCAAGCTCTCGACCTACGCCTCCTGGTGGATCAAACAATCCATCCGCCGGGGCATCGCCAATCAGGCCAAGACCATCCGCCTGCCCATCCACGCCATTGACAAGCTGAGCAAGGCCCAGCGCGTGGCCAACGAAATGCGCGAGACCCTCGGCCGCGAGCCCGAGCCCGAGGAACTGGCCGAGGCCCTTGGCGTGAAGACCAGTCGCCTGAACGAAATCCGCACCGCGGCCCTGCGGCCCGCTTCCCTGGATGCCCCGATGGGCAACGACGAAGACAGCAACGTGCTGGCCGAGGTGGTCAAGGATGAGAACGCCCGCACCCCTTACGAAGTGCTCGAGGAGAAAACGCTGCTCGGCATGTTGGGGCACCTGGTGGAAAAGCTCGGACCGCGCGAGAAAAAGATCATCCGCCTGCGCTTCGGCCTGGATGGTCGCGGTGAAAAGACCCTCGAGGAAATCGGCGTTCAGTTCGGGCTGACGCGCGAGCGGATCCGCCAGTTGCAGAACGAGGCCCTGGCCCGCCTCCGCCAGCTCATTGAAGACCGGGACGCCTACGCCGCCACCGCATGACTTCCTCGTCCGGTCCGGCTGAAACCCCCGGCGAATTTCCCACCCCCGGCTGCCTCATCTGGGGCGCCGGGGGTAGCATCGGTCAGGCACTCGCACGCCGCCTTCACCAAAACGGGGCAAGGTTGTTTCTCGCCGCGCGAACTCCCGCCCGCTTGCAGCCACTGGCGGAAGATCTGGGACTGCCCTGGGCTTGCGCCAATGCCTGCAACTCGCAGGAGGTGGACGCCCTGACCCAACGTGCGGCGGCCGTACTGGGCGGCTCCCTCACCGGCATGGCCTTCTGCGTGGGCTCGATCCTGCTCAAACCCGCCGTTGCCACAACGGACGCCGAATGGGAGCAAACCCTGGCGCTCAACCTCACCGCCGCGTTCTACGCCACCCGCGCCGCCCTGCGCGCCATGTCGCCGCGCGGCGGTTCGATCGTCCTGGTCTCCTCGGCGGCCGCGCGCATCGGCCTGGCCAGCCACGAGGCGATTGCCGCGGCCAAGGCCGGGCTGGAAGGTCTGGTCCGCGCCGCCGCCGCCTCGAATGCCCGCCGCAACATTCGGGTCAATGCCGTGGCCCCCGGTCTGGTTGAGACGCCGCTCTCGGCCGCCATCACCGGCCGGGAAACCTCCCTGAGCTATTCGCGCTCCCTCCACGCCCTCGGCCGGATCGGGCAGCCGGGCGATGTGGCTTCGGCCATCGCCTGGCTTCTGGACCCGGCCCAATCCTGGGTGACGGGCCAGGTCCTGGGCGTGGACGGCGGCCTGGCCGCGGTGGTGGCGCGCTGAAGCTTTTTCCATCATGTCCAAAGAAGTCATCATCGTAGGGGCCGGCCCCGGCGGGCTGGCCACATCGGTCCTGCTGGCCAGCGCCGGCCTGAAGGTCACCGTCCTCGAGCGCCTGCCCGTGCTGGGCGGCCGCACCTCGACCATCGAGGCCGAGGGATACCGGTTTGATCTGGGCCCGACCTTCTTCCTGTACCCGCGGGTGCTGGACCAGATTTTACAGGTGGCCGGCGCGCGCCTACGCGACGAGGTCGAGCTGGTGCGCCTGGACCCGCAATACCGCATTCACTTCGGCGCCGGCGGACTGATTGACGCCACCCCGCACGTCGAACGCATGGAGGCCGAGATCGCCCGGCTGGCGCCCGGGGATGCCGCCGGCTTTCGGCGCTTCCTGGCGGAAAACCGCACCAAGTTCGCGCTCATGGAGCCGTGCCTGGAAATCCCCTACCTGGGTTGGCGCGACCTCCTCAGCCGCCGCCTGCTCCGCGTCCTCCCCTACCTGCATCCCACCCTGAGCGTGGACGCCTACCTGAAGCGCTTTTTCCGCGACCCCCGCATCCGGCTGGCCTTCAGTTTCCAGTCCAAGTACCTCGGCATGTCGCCGTTCCGCTGCCCCAGCCTGTTCTCGATTCTGTCGTTCCTCGAATACGAGTTCGGCGTGTTCCACCCCATCGGCGGCTGCGGGGCGGTCACTCAGGCCCTGGCCCGCGTGGCGACCCGTCTGGGCGTGGACATCCGCCCCAACCAACCGGTCAAGGAAATCCTCTTCGCCGGCCGCCGCGCGGTGGGCGTGCGCACCGAGGGCGAAACCCTCCGCGCCGACGCGGTCGTGTTGAACGCCGACTTCGCCCGCGCCATGGAACGGTTGGTGCCCGATGCCCTGCGCCGGCGCTGGTCCAACCGCCGTCTCGCCCGCAAAAAATTCTCCTGCTCGACCTTCATGCTCTACCTGGGCCTCGAGGGCCGCTACGACCTGCCGCACCACACCATCCACATCGCGCGCGACTACGCCCGCAACCTTGCCGACATCGAGGACCGGCACGTCCTGAGCGAAGACCCCTCGTTCTACGTCCAGAACGCCTGCGTGACCGACCCCTCCCTCGCCCCGCGCGGCCACAGCACCCTGTACGTGCTGGCTCCGGTCACGCACCAGCATCCCAACGTGGACTGGTCCCGCGAACGCGAGCCCTTCCGTGCCCGGTTGCTGAACAAACTTGCCTCCGAGCTGGGCCTCACCGACCTCGCACGCCGCATTCGCTACGAGCGCGTCATCACCCCCGCCGACTGGAACACCCGCTACGAAATCTACCGCGGCGCCACCTTCAACCTCGCGCACTCGCTGGACCAGATGCTTCACCTCCGGCCCCGCAACCGGTTCGAGGACCTCGACGCCCTCTACCTGGTCGGCGGCGGCACCCACCCCGGCAGCGGCCTGCCCGTCATCTTCGAAAGTGCCCTCATCAGCAGCCGGCTCCTGCTCGAGGACCTCGGCCAGCAACCTCACTGGACGCGCCCGCCTGCGGACGCGCCAGATGCCCCGCTCCTGCCCGAGCCTGCGGACTCCCCGTCCCAAGCCACTCCCGCCCGCTGATTTCCCATGTCGGCTCCGCGCCTCCAATCGCCCGACCCGACGCCCGCCCTCCCGGAGGCGGCGTCGGAGGTGTCCGCCCGCGTCGCTGCGGCGCGGCGGGCCCAGGCGGTTTGGGCCGCGCGGTCGCTGCGGGAACGCCTCCGGCTGCTCGAGCGTTTCCGGCACCTGGCCGCCGCCGAGGTTGAATCGCTGGCCGAAGCTTCCGCCCGCGCGCGCGGTCGGCCGCTGGCCGAGACGCTCACCGCCGAAGCGCTGCCCTTGCTCGAGGCCTGCCGGTTTCTGGAACGCGCCGCCCCGCGCGTGCTTGCCCCCCGGCGTCTGGGCCGGCGCGGGCGGCCGCTCTGGCTGTGGGGTTGCGAGGCGGAAGTGAACCGCGAGCCTTTGGGCGTGGTTTTAATCCTCGGCCCCTCGAACTACCCCCTGCTCCTGCCCGGGGTGCAGTTGCTGCAGGCCCTGGCCGCGGGCAACGCCGCCGTGCTCAAGCCCGGTGGGGGCGGCGCCCCCGCCGCGCGGGCCCTGGTCAACCTCCTGCATCAGGCCGGACTGGACCCCGCGCTTTGCCCGGTGCTGGACGAGACCCCCGCCGCCGGCGAAGCCGCCCTGCGCGCCGGCGTGGACAAGGTCCTGTTGACCGGCTCCGCCGCCACCGGCCGCGCGGTGCTCGCCCAACTGGCCGGCACCCTCACTCCCGCCACCCTCGAACTTTCCGGGGTGGACGCCGTGCTGGTGCGGGCGGATGCGGACGTGGCGCTTGCCGCGCGGGCCGTGGTCTTCGGATTGCGGCTCAACGCCGGCGCCACCTGCATCGCCCCGCGGCGGTTGGTGGTTCACCGGGCGGTGGCCGGGGCGTTGCGCGAGCGGCTCGTGGCCGGGCTCACCGCCCAGCCAACGTTCCCGGTGCCGACCGCTTCGCTCGGTCCGGTGGCTCAACAGCTCACCGCCGCACTGGGCAACACGGCGCGCCTGCTGGCCGGCCGGGTAAATCCCGGGGCGGAGTGGCAGGGACCGCTGGTGCTCGAAGTGCGGGAAGGCTCGGCCCTGTGGCGGGCGGACTGGTTCGGGCCGCTGGCCTTGTGGGCCGAAGCAACCGACGACGCCGCGGCGCTGCGCCTGGCCAACGATTCCCCCTTCGCCCTCGGCGCGGCCATCTTCACCCGCGACCCCGAAGCCGCCCGGCCGCTGGCGCAGGGCCTGCGCGCCGGCACGGTGACCTTCAACGACCTGATAGTTCCAACTGCCGATCCCCGGCTGCCCTTTGGCGGGCGCGGCGCCAGCGGATTCGGCGTCACCCGCGGACCGGAAGGCTTGCTGGAGCTGACCATGCCCAAGGTGATCAGCGTCCGCCACGGCCGTTGGCGGCCGCACTACGACGCGACCCGGCCCGGCCTGGACCGCCTGGCGGCGGCGCTGGCCCGGCTCCTGCACGGGCGGGGCTGGGCCAACCGGGCACGTGCCCTGGGCGATTTGCTGCGCGGCGGACGTCACCTGTGCGGCGCGAAACTCCCCGCGACGGACGCTCCCCGGCGCTCCCCGGCGCCCTGGACCATTCAACCCTCCACTCCCACGCATCCATGAAAGACACCCCCCTTCCCATCGGCGTCATCGGCGGCGGCCTGGGCGGCCTGGCGGCCGCGTGCACCCTGGCCGCGCGCGGGCACCGCGTCATCCTCTTCGAGCGCAACCCCTGGCTCGGCGGCAAGGCCGCCGTGCTCGAACAACAGGGTTTCCGCTTCGACATGGGGCCGACCATCCTGACCCTGCCCTCGGTGCTCCACCGCATTTTCGGCGAAGCCGGCCAGCCGTTGAACCGTTACCTCGAGCTGGTGCGCCTGGACCCGCAGTGGCGGTGCTTCTTCGAGGACGGCTCGACCCTCGACCTCCAGGAAGACGTGTCGGCCATGGCCGCGGCCATTGACCGGTACGCTCCCGGCACCGGCGGCGGCGAGGGCTACCGCCGCTTCATGCGCCTGTCCCGGCGCCTGCACGACATCTCCGACCGCTACTTTTTCTGGCGGCCCATCGGCGGGATGCGGGACATGTTCGACGCCCGGGCGACCTTCCGCGCCGGCACGTTGAAGGACGTGCTGGCCATGCGCATGGGCGGCACCGTGGCCGGCACCCTCCGCGGGCACCTGCGCGACCCGCGCGTGGCCCAGATGCTGGATCACTACACCCAGTACGTCGGCTCGGCGCCGGACCAGTCGCCCGCGGTCCTGTGCGGCATCGCCAACATGCAAAGCCAGGAGGGTGTCTGGTACCCGATGGGCGGCACCGGCGCGGTGCCCCGCGCCCTGGCCCGGCTGGCGGGCGAACTGGAGGTGGACCTCCGCCCCGGCACCGGCGTGCGGCGCCTCCTGGTCCGCGACGGCGCGGTCTGGGGCGTGGAAACCGACACCGGCCAGACCGTCCGCCTCTCGGCGGTGGTCAGCAATGCCGACGCGGTGCGCACGCACCGGGAACTGCTCGAGGGCGAACCCCGCACCCGCTTCGAGCGCCGCCGCCGCTACGAACCGGCCTGCTCCGGCGTGGTGCTCTACCTCGGCCTCAACCGCCGCTACGACCACCTGCTCCACCACAACTTCGTGTTCTCGCGGGACCCGCACGAGGAATTCGAGGCCATCTACCGCCGCGGCGAACCGGCGCCCGACCCCACCGCCTACCTCTGCGCGCCGGCCCGCACCGAACCGGTCGTGGCCCCGCCCGGCGGCGAGGCGCTCTACGTGCTGGTGCACACGCCCTACCTGCGCCCGCACCATGACTGGCGCACCCTCCTGCCGCGCTACCGCCGGGTCATTCTCGACAAGCTCCGGCGCGTGGCCGGGCTTGAGGACCTCGAGCAACGCATCGTCTTCGAGGCCGCCCTCACGCCGCAGGACATTCACACCCGGTACCACGTGCTGCAGGGCGCCATTTACGGCCTGGCCAGCCACGGCCGGTTCTTCGGCGCCTTCAAGCCGTGCAACCGCAGCCCGGACGTGCGCGGTCTTTACCTGGCCGGCGGGGCCGCTCATCCCGGCCCGGGCATGCCCATGGTGCTGATGTCCGGTTGGATTGCCGGGGACACCCTGGACCGCGACCTGGGGCACCGCCCCGACACCGTCCCACCCGCGCCCCAGCCCGTGGCCCAGCCCACCCCGCATCCGGCCTGAGCCGGCCGCGACCGGACCTCCATGTCTGCGGCGAACCTGGCAACCGCCCTCCACTCCGGGACCTCCACCCCGGGGCTGCGAGAAGTTCCCGTGGCACCGCCCGTGCCCGGTCTGCCCCGTCCCTCGCCCGGCTGGTGGCGTCTCTTTGGCTGGTACAACCGGCGCTATCTGGCTCGCCACTTCCACGCCGTGCGCCTGCTGGGCCCGCGGCCGCTCAACCCGCCGCCGGAAGTGCCGCTGGCGGTGTTTCTGAACCACCCGTCGTGGTGGGACCCGCTGCTGGGGCTGCTGGCGCACCAACATTTCTTCGGCGACCGCCGCGGCTTCGCCCCGATCGAGGCGGCCATGCTCGAGCGCTACCGGTTCTTCGCCCGGCTGGGCTTTTTCGGCGTGGAAGCCGGCACCACGCGCGGCGCCGTACAGTTCCTGCGCGCCGCCCGGCAGCGGCTGCAAACCCCCGGCGCGGCGTTGTGGGTCACGCCCCAGGGCCGCTTTGCCGACGTGCGTGAGCGGCCCGTCCGGTTCAAACCGGGCCTGGGGCATCTGGCGGCGCGCCTCGGCCGGGCGGTGTTCCTGCCGCTGGCCATCGAGATCACGCCCTGGCAGGAGCGCACCCCCGAAGCGTTGTTGCATTTCGGGCCGCCAATTGAATCCGGCCGCGAGTCCCTGAGCCCGGCGGCGTGGACCGCGCGTTTCGAGGCAGCGCTCGAAGCGGCGCAAGACACCCTGGCCACCGCAGCCTGTCGGCGAGCACAAGGTGACTTTCAAATCCTCCTGCGCGGCGCGGCCGGCGTGGGCGGCTGGTACGACCGCTGGCGGCGGGCCCGCGCCCGCTGGCGCGGTGAGGACTTTCACCCCGAACACGGCACCGACTGATGGGGGAACTGCTGGCCCAGATGGCGCTCGGCCTGGCGGCGCTGCCGGCGGCGTTGTTCCTGATCAACCTGGCGGTGTACCGCCGCCTGCCGCGTCCGCGCGCCCAGGGGGAGCCGCTTCCGGCGGTGTCGGTCCTGATCCCGGCGCGCAACGAGGAGACCAACCTCCCCGCCACGCTCGAAGCCGTGCTGGCCAACCGCGGAGTCACCTTTGAGGTGGTCGTGCTCGATGACGGCTCGACCGACCGCACTGCCGAGCGGGTGCGGGAGTTTGCCGCGCGCGATCCGCGCGTGCGTCTCGAGTCTGCTCCGCCATTGCCGCCGGGTTGGTGCGGCAAGCCCCATGCCTGCTGGCAACTGGCCCGCCGGGCGCGCCATCCGCTGCTGCTGTTCCTGGATGCCGATGTGCGCCTGGCCCCGGAGGCGCTGGCGCGGATGGCGGCGTTCATGACCCGCAGCCGCGCCGCGCTGGCCAGCGGTGTACCGCGGCAGGAGGTGGGGTCTTTTGCGGAACGGCTCCTGATCCCGTTGATCCATTTCGTGCTGCTCGGCTACCTGCCCATGCCGTTCATGCGCCGGTTCCGCTGGAGCGCCTTCGGCTCCGGCTGCGGTCAGCTTTTCCTCGCCCGGGCCGACGCCTACCACGCCTGCGGCGGTCACGCGGCCATCCCGACCACCTGGCACGACGGCGTGAAACTGCCCCGGGCGTTTCGGCGCGCGGGCTTCTGGACCGACCTGTTTGATGCCACGGACCTGGCCGTCTGCCGCATGTACCGCTCGGGGGCCGAAACCTGGCGCGGGCTGGGCAAGAACGCCACGGAAGGCCTCGCCGCGCCGGGGGCGATCGGCCCCATGACCCTGTTACTGGCCGGCGGGCAGGTGTTGCCGCTGGGTTTGCTGCTGGCGGCGCCGTGGCTGGGCGGTCCGGTGGCGACGCTGGCGGCGGCGGCCCTGGCTTGCGGCTGGCTGACGCGGCTGCTGGGAGTGGCGCGGTTCCGGCAACCACTGGACTCGGCGTTGCTGCATCCGCTGGGCGTGCTCGCGCTGCTGGTCAATCAGTGGCAGGCGGGGTTCCGGTACTGGCGCGGCCGGCCCGCGATCTGGAAGGGGCGCGTCCACGGCGCGGCGCCGCTCCGGCCTTCTTCCCCGCCCCGGACCGCATGAGCCCGGACCGCATGAAAGGGTGGGCGTTCATGCTGGGGCTGCTGCTGGCCACGACCTGCCCGCGGGCGGCCGATGCGACCGAAAGTGACTCCGCGGCGTCGCCGCCGTCGGCCTCGCCCCCGCGGCTCGAAAGCTTCACTCTGAGCGACCAGTTCGAGCGCGCGCACAGGGTCGCCTTCCCGCGCAAGCGGCCGCTGTTGCTGACCGTGGCCGACCGCAAGGGCGCCGCGCAGGTAAGTGGCTGGGTGGAGCCGGTGCGGGAGCGGTTGGGAGCGCGGTTGGACCAGGTGGGCGTGGCGGAGGTAAGCCGGGTGCCCGGTTTCCTGCGCGGCCGCGTGCGTGCCGGGTTTCGGGAGGAGTACGCGCATCCGATCCTGCTGGACTGGCAGGGAACCATGTGCCGGGCCGTGCTGGCCGAGCGGGGGCAGGCGACCGTGCTGTTGGTCTCGCGTTCGGGCGAGGTTGTTTTTCGCGCCACGGGGGCCGTCACCCCGGACGCCCTGGAACGCCTGTGTCGGGCGGTGGAGAAGTTGCTGGCCGCCCCGCCTTCTTCCGGGTCGTCCGCGCCGACGGCGCCGCCGTCGCCACCGGCCGCCGGCGGTGATTAGGGCCGGCGCCGGCGCGCGTGGAAGACACCCCGCCCGCGCGCGTTCAAAGCACGCGCGTGCTGCCCGGCATGGCGATGGGGTAGCGGCCCGGGGCATCGGGCATGACCGGCGCGGGGGAATCGTCCCTGAGTTCGTCCAGACCGGGGGCCAGTTCGAGGTTCGAGGCCAGCGCTTCGTCCCAGGTGATCTGCTTGCCGGACTCGCAGGCCATGCGGCCCATGATCGCGGTCAGGCACGATTTGCAGCACCGCTCGGTTTCGTTGTAGGGCGTGTCGTTGCGGATGGCAGCGAAGAGCCGGTCGTGCTCGACCTGGTACTGATCCCGGGCCTCGCCGCGGAAGGACCAGAGCAGGTTGGCGGAGATGGGATTGTGGCCCTTGAAAATGCGCGGCCGCGGCTGGCCTTCGCCCAGGATGGCCAGGCCGGTGGCGCCGTGAATCTGGCAGCCGAAGAAGTCGTAGCAGTTGCCGATGTGCCGCCCCTGGGCGTGCAGGCGGGTACCGTCGGCGAAGGTGTACTCGGCGGCGTAGTGGTCGAAGAGCTGGTCGGGCTCGGTGCGGACCTGCCGGCCGCCCATGCCCTGAACGGAGACGGGCCAGTCGTTCTTGACCCAGCAGCACACGTCAATGTTGTGGATCAACCAGTCCACGATGAAGCTGCCGTTGAGCCAGGTGAAGTTGCTGTAGTTGGCGATCTGGTGGGCCAGCTCGCTCATGCCCGGGGCGCGCGGCGTGAAGCCCACCGGACCGTGCATCCGGTACGCCCAGGTGGTGATCACCTCGCCAATGCCGCCGTCGTGGATGAACCGGATCGCTTCCTCCAGCGGTTGCGAATGCCGGCTCATCAGCCCGCCGGCGATCTTGAGGTTCTTCCGCTTCGCTTCCTCGCCCGCCCGCAACACCCGGCGGATGCCCGGGGCGTCCACGGCGAAGGATTTTTCCATGAACACGTGCAGCCCCCGCGCCACGGCGTGCTCGACGTGCAGGGGGCGAAAGGCGGGCGGTGTGGCCAGCAACACCACGCCGCCGGGCCCCACCGCCTCCATCGCGTGCCGGTAGCCGGCCAGACCGGTGAACTGCCGTTCCGGCGGCACGTCCACCTGCGCGGCGAAGCGTTGTCGGAGTTGGTCGAGGCTGGCCTTGAGCCGGTGCGGGAAGAAATCCGCCATCGCCACCAACTGCGTGGGCCCCGCGGTGGACAAGGCCTGCGCCGCGGCGCCGGTGCCGCGCCCGCCGCAGCCGATGAGCGCAATTTTGATGGTGTCCGTGCCGCCGGCGTGGACGCCGAAAGGCCGGGCGCCGCTCAGGGCGGCACCGGCCACGACCGTGGCGGAGGTCTTCAAGAAGGTGCGACGCGAGGGGAGAGTGGACGCGGAGTGCTTCATGGGCCGGAGCGTAAACGGATTGATGGTGGCGGCGACTCAAAAATGCGCCGCGGCCGGGTGGGCGGTGCCGGCGCCGCGGCGCCCTGCCGAGTCCCCTTGCGCCGCGCCCGACCGGAGGCGCGTCACGGTTTGCTGTCGTGGCCGGGTTGGCCGGAGCGGCAAACTTGTTGGCCTGCCGTAATGCGGCGTTCCCGACCCGCCGAGCTTCCAGGTTCCTCCCGCGTTGAAAGCGGCGGCAAGCCGCCGCACACCAGACGCGGCTGCGAGGGACGGCGGCTTCCGAAGTTCGCGCAGCGCCTGGAGTGCGCCAGCTTGCTGGCGCTTTCAGAACAGCGCCGATGCCGCGGCGCCTTACCGAACGGGTAGGGCCGCGCTGCGACGCGGCCGGATGGGCGGCGCCGGTCAGGCGGGCTTGGTCACTTTTTCGTCCAGCACCAGCACGCCGTGGGGGGGGAGGTCGTAGCTGCCGCTGAAGACGTTGCCGGTGAGGTAGTCGTGCATCGGCTTGAGGAAGTTGATGCGGACCGGGGTGGTTTGGTGGTTGAGCAGGAAGAACAGCCGCAGATCGTCCTTCTGGCGCATGCTGACCTCGACGGTTTCGGGGACCTTGAGCAGGGGATGCAGGTTGCAGAGCTGGCGCAGCCAGGCGACCAGATCGAGGTAAAACGCCGGCGGGAAGACGGTGCCCAAATAGATGGCGCGGCCCAGGCCGTAGGAGTTGATCGTCATGGCCGGCCGGCCGGCGTAAAAGTCCTGGGAGAAGGTGGCCAGGACTTCGCATTCGTGCGGTTCAATGATGTCGCACCAGAGCCGGGCGCTGTAGAGGTGGCTGGCGGGGAAGGTGCCCTTGAAGACGACGTGGTTCTCCGCGTCCGGCGGGATGGGGTCGAACTCCTGGACCTCGAGGCCGAAGAGGTCAATCAGGTCGTGCGGGTAGCCGGTGTCCGGGGCGATGTTGTGCTCGTCCACCAGGCCGGTGTTGCACGTGGCCACGAGGGTGCCGCCGTTTTGGACGTAGAGCTTGAGGCGGTCGGCCTCGCCCCCGGCCAGCAGGTGGAGCGAGGGGGCGAAGAGGATTTTGTAGCGGGCCAGGGCCTCGGAGTCCTCGTCGGTGGTGGGCGGGCGGACGAAGTCCACGGCGATGTTGCGGTCGTGCAGGGCGCGGTAGAAGAGCATGACGTGCTCGCGCTGCTTGAAGTGACGGTTGGGCTGCATGGGGAACTGGAGGGCCCAGGTGTTGGGGTGGCTGTAGAGGATGGCGGTTTCGGCCACGACCCGGGTGCCCTTGAGCACGGGGGCCAGGAGCTTCATTTCCTCGCCGATCTGGCTGATCTCGCGGTACACGCGGTTGTCGCCGCGCCCGTCGTGGGTGAGCACGCCGCCGTAAAACTTCTCCGAGCCGATGCGGGGGGAGCGCCAGAAGAAGTAGAGCACGCCGGTGGCCCCGCGCGAGACCAGTTGGTAGGTGAAGAGCCGCACCACGCCCGGCCGGAGCAGGGAGTTGACGTCCTGCCAGTTCACGTTGCCGGCCTTTTGCTCGATGACCCAGAAGCCCGCTTCGCCGTCGGGGGTGCGGATGCCGGTGCGCTTGAGCGAGCGCATGATGTCGAACTCGACGGCGTTTTCGGCCGGCTGGTTTTTGAGCGTGGCGTAGCTGTCCAGCGAGACGAAATCGAGCACCTCGGCCATGTCGAAGTGGTCGTAGTGGCGGGAGAGGGCGCGCAGGTTGGTGGTCACCGGCACGTGCGGGGTCAGCTCGTGGAGCAGCTCGGCCTGCATGCGGACGTAGGAGACGCAGGTGTCGCTGGCAAAGCGCATCCAGTCCAGCACCAGGGCGGGGTTGTGGACGGTGGGAGCGCGCATGGGCATGGGCACTTCGGACCAGTCGCTGACCAGCTGGGACCAGAAGCGGGTGCCCAGGCAGTTGTTGAGGTTTTCGATGGTTTCGTACTTGGCCTTGAGCCAGGCGTGCCAGTCGTGGCGGGACTCCTCGTTGAAGGAAAACTCGGTGCCGTGGCCGCCAATGCCGTTGTCAATCTGCCAGGCGATCAGGGCGGGATGCTGGCCCAGGGCGCGGGCCAGGGCGGTGACGATTTTGCGCGAGTACTCCCAGTACACGTCGCTGTTCATGCTGTAGGCGTGGCGGGTGCCCTCGTGGAGAACGAGGCCGGCTTCGTCCACGGGCAGGATTTCCGGGTGTTTGCGGGCCAGCCACAGGGGCGGGGCCGCGGTGGGGGTGCCCAGCACGACCTGGATGCCGTGGGCGTGCATGATGTCCATGACCCGCCGCATCCAGTCGAAGTCGTACTTGCCCTCCTCGCGTTCGTAGAGCCCCCAGCAGAACTCGCCCATGCGGACGACGTTCACGCCGGCGGCGACCATCAGCCGGGCGTCGCGGTCCCAGCGGGACTCGGGTTCCTCGGGGGTGCCGGCATAGGGCCAGACCCAGTGTTCGGGGTGGTAGTCAGCGCCAAAGTACATAGGCAATCCGGGGTTGGGGTTTGAGCGCACTTTACGCGGGCCGTGCCTGCGCGCAATGCAAAAGGCCCGCGCCGCGCGCGGCATGCGATTAGGGCCAACAAGATTGTTCCCGGGGGACGGGGTGACTTGGTTGGCGTGAACGGGTCGTTGCGCCCAAAGTCGGTGTCACCCGCGATGCCCACCGACCTGAGCGCCGAAAGCAGGCAACAAGTCCTGGCGCGCCTGCGGTGGCGTTGCGCCCCGGCCGGCCGGGAACGCCAGGGCCACCTGCTGGGTTCCTTCGTTTCCGAGTGGGGCGTGGGTAACAGGACCTTTGGCGCCACGAAGCCCCTTCGTCTCGCCCTCCCGGGTAACCGTCACTGCTGGTGCACTACGACCGTGCGGGTCCCGGGCCCGGCCCCATGCTCCAGCCAAGGGCACCGGCCGCGGCGGGTGGCCCTCATTCGTAATCCGGCGGAGGACCGGTCCCGGGTTGGCGGCGCGCCTCCAGGAGCCCCGGCGGCGGTTCGGCGTCCAGACCCTGCTTCAGGTAGGCCCAAATCGCCGCAATTTGCCGCTCGGTATCGCCCTCGAGGATGCCCGGCACCGTGGCCCGGCCCTCGGGCCAGAAGGCCGGCATCCGCGTGCCCGGACGCAGGCCGGCGGGGTCGAGCAGGTAGGCCCGAAACCACGGCCACTCCAGCCGCCGCGCCAGGTGGGTGAGGTCCATGATCGAACTGCCCAACGCCTCGTACACCCCCCAGCGATGGCATTGGATGCAGCCGTACCCGCCCACGTCCACGAGCTGCCGCCCCGCGGCGGCGTCCCCGGACCTTTCCGGCGGGGCGGGAACGGGGGCATCCGCGAGGCGAAACAGCGTCGGCAGTTCGCCCACGTTCGCCGGACCGTACTGGGGCATGCGCACGGCCAGGTAGGGGCGCACGGTGGCGCGGTTGGTCAGCACCTCCCCCAGCCAGTCGGCGCGCAACTTGTGGCCCACCCCGCTCAGGTGCGGCGGCAACCGGCCTTCGTCGCCCAGGTCGGCCTCACTCAGGCTGGTGAAATAATCCGCCCGCGAGGGGGGCGGACCGCCCAGGCCGTTGCGGGAATGGCAGGCGGTACAGTTGAGCGCCACCAGCGTGTGGGTCACCCGCTCGGCCGGCTCGGGCAGCCGACGCAGGCGCTCGCGGCCGCGCAAGGTGGCCCGCAGCGCCTCGCGCTGGGCGGCGCTCAGAAAGTACCGCGGCGCGCGCGGGCCGGGTTCGGGTGCCAGACAGCCGGTGGGTTTGTCGGGGTCCAGGGCGGCGAGCGTGGGGGCGTCGAACCTGGCGGCGCCCGCCGGCCGCGCCTCGCCCAGGTCGTGACAGGCCGCACAGCCCAGCTCGGCAAAGCGGTCCCGCCCGCGTCGGACCTGGACGGAATCCACCGGGAATCGGCCGGGGCCGGACGCCGCGGGCGAAGGGGTGGCCGCCGTGACCCGCGTCAGGTAGGCCGCCAGGGCCGCGGCCTCGGCGGCGGTGAGGTTCAAGGACGGCATCCGGCCCGCCGGCCGCGCGCTCAAGGGGTCGGCCAGGAAATCCGCCAGGGCGCCGGGACGGTACTTGGCGGCCAGATCCGGCAGCGGCGGGGAAGTTTGCTCGAGCCGGTTCAGGGTGTAGCGCACGGCGTCGGGGTCGGTGGGCGCGCCCACGTGTGCGGGGAAAACCGCTGCCACCGGCTCGAAGGGCGCGTGGCAGGCCACACAGCCGATTTGATGGTAGAGCACACGCCCCTGCTGAACCGCCAGCGGTCCGCCGGGGGGCGGAGGGGCGGCGGGCGGCTCGGGCGCCAGCGAAACCAGGTAGTGCGTCAGCTCCTCCGCGGCGGCGGCGCGCACCGGCGCGGGGAGCCCGCCCAACACGTCGGGCATGGTGGCGCCGGGTTTGGCGGCCGGCGGGTCGGCCAGCCAGGCGCGCAGAAACTCCGGGCGCACGCGCGCG
>JBBIJZ010000091.1:0-18318 GCA_037445715.1 Verrucomicrobiales bacterium
GCCAGCACCGCCGTCGGCCCGCGAAACACCCGTCCGCAAAGCGGTGCGGCCCCGCACCGCGACGAGTGCGGCCAAGCCCCCCGCCGCCAGCAAACCCCGTCGCGCCCCGGCCACAAAAGCTGTTGCCACCCCGCGAAAGGCCGCGCCCGCTCGCGCCGCCACACGGCGTCGCGGCAAGGCATCTGCCGCCGCAACAACCCCGCGCACCGAACCGCCAGCACCTCCACCGGCGGCCGCGCCGGCCCCGGTTTTGGCGGGGGCCGCCGCCAAGAGCGCCACCGAAGCGCCCTTGCCGCCCATCCCGCCGATTTTGCTCGAGGGCGACCCCGAGCCGCGCGCTCACACCGGGGGACCGGGCCGCCGCTATGCCTGGCCGCCCGAAGCCATCGAGGTGCCTCCGGAAATGCCCGAGGAAACCGGGGAGCTCGAGGAGGACTACGGCCTGGGTCGGCTCTGGTTGGCGGCGCGCGATCCGCACACCCTGCACGCTTCGTGGGACCTGACGCCAAGCCAGGTCGCGGCGGCAAGGGAGCGGTTGGCCTTGCGCGTGTTTCCGGGCCGGGAACCGGTCGGAGCGTTCCGCGAAGTGGCCCTCACGCACGGCGCACACTCGGTCTTCATACCGGCCGAGGCGGCGGGCGAGTGGTTTGTGGCGGCCATCGGCTTCACCGACCCCGCGCTGGGTTGGCAGGAACTGGCCCGGTCCGCGCCGGTCCACACGCCTCCGTTGGCCAGCCGGGAAGCGCCGGTGGAACAGTTCGTGATGCTGACCCTCCCGCCCGAGCCGGAGGCCCCCGGCCCGAGCGAAGAGGTGGCCGTCCCCGAAACCCGCCCGGCGGCACCGGCCCGCGCCGAGCAGGCGCCGGAAGCCCGGCCGGTCCCCGTCGCTCCGGTCCCGGTACCCGCGCCGGCCCGCCCGTCCCCGGCCCCCGGGGAACCGCCGCCCGCCCCCGAACCGGTCGGCGCGGAACCCGTGCCCGGTACCTTCCCGCCTCCCGCGCCTTCAACGCCCGGCGCCGAGATTGCGGCCCTGGGGCCGGCGGCAGAAACCGCGCCGATTTCCCCGCGCCTCCAACCGGCACCGCCGCCGCCCTGGACGCCGGAGCAAACCCGGGCCCTGGCCGCCCTGGAGGCGGAGTGGGGCGTGGTGGCGGTCCCCAGTTCGCTCGCCCTGGCCGTGACCGGAGCGGCTCCGGAGGGCGCGGGGCCGGCCGGACCGAGTTCGCCCGCGGCGGGGTTTGGTCCCGGGGCGGGGCGGGCGGAAGGGCCTTCGAGTGCCGCCGTGCCCGTGCCCCCGGGGGCGGGAGGGGGACGACGGTTTTGGTTCAACCTCAACGCGGAGCTGATCGTGTACGGGGCGACCGAGCCGGACGCGCGGGTGACCGTGGACGGCGAGCCGGTGGCTTTGCGCCCGGACGGGAGCTTCACGCTGCGCTTTGCCCTGCCGGACGGGGAATACGCCCTGCACGCCGTGGCCGAGGCGGCGGACGGCGCCGAGCACCGGCAGGCCCGGCTGACGTTTGCGCGGCGCACCCATTACCGCGGCGCGGTGGGCCGGGCGCCGGCGGACCCGGCCCTGACGCCCCCGCGCGGGGAGTCTCCGACCCGATAAGCGCCCGCGAGCCCGCCGCTTTCCACCCCGTTTTCCCCCATGCCCGGTTACTTCGCCCTCGTTTTGCACGCGCACCTGCCGTTTGTGCGGCACCCCGAGCACGAACACGTGCTCGAGGAAAGCTGGCTGTTCGAGGCGGTGCTCGAGTGCTACCTGCCCCTGCTCGAGTTGTTGCAGGCGTGGGAGCGCGACCGGCTCAACGCGCGCGTGGCGGTGTCGCTCTCGCCCACGTTGTGCGCGATGTGGCAGGACCCGCTGTGGTGCGCGCGCTGCGAACGGCGGCTCAACGCCCTGATCGAGCTGGCGGACAAGGAGGTGCGGCGCACGCGCTGGGAACCGGCCACGCACCGGCTGGCGGAGTTTTACCTCGAGCGCTTCCGGCGGTTGCGCCAGTTGTGGTGGGACTGCGACCGCAATCTGGTGGGCGCCTTCCGGCGGTTGCAGGCGGCGCGGCGCATCGAGCTGCTGACCTGCGCCGCCACGCACGCCGTGTTGCCGCTGTTGGCCGATCACCCGCCCTCGGTGCGCGGGCAGGTGCGCACCGCGCTGGATCACCACCGCGCGTGCTTCGGGCAGACGCCGGACGGGTTCTGGCTGCCGGAATGCGCCTACGAACCGGCGCTGGAGCCGGTGCTGACCGAGACCAGCCTGCAATGGACCGTGCTCGAGTCGCACGGCCTGCTGCACGGCACGCCGCGCCCGCGCTACGGGGTGTTCGCCCCGGTCTTCACCCCGGCGGGGCTGGCGGTCTTCGGGCGCGACCCGGATTCGGCGCGCCAGGTCTGGAGCCGCCAGGGCGGATTCCCGGGCGATCCGCATTTCCGGGATTTTTACCGCGACATCGGCTTCGACCTCGAGTGGGAGTACGTGCGGCCGTACCTGCCCTCGCCGGAGCACCGCGGCTTCACCGGCCTCAAGTACCACCGCATCACCGGCCCGGCCGGCGCCACGGAGGTGTACGAGCGGGAGGCCGCGGTGCGCGTGGCCCGGGCGCAGGCGCGGCGCTTTTTCGAGGACCGGCGCCAACACCTGGCGCGGCTGGCGACGTTGATGGAGCGGCCGCCAATCCTGGTGGCGCCGTTCGATGCCGAGCTCTTCGGCCATTGGTGGTACGAGGGCCCGGAGTTTCTCGACGCCTTCGCGCGCGAGGCCGCCGCGCAGGACCACGGCCCGGCCCTGGTCACCCCGGGGGATTACCTGCGCCAGCACCGGACCCATCAACTGGTGCAACCGGCGGCTTCGTCGTGGGGCGAGGAGGGCTACCTGGCCGTGTGGCTCAACGAGAAGAACGAGTGGATTCGCCGGCACCTCGCCGTGGCGCGCGAGCGCATGAGCGAACTGGCCAATCGCTGGCCGGTGCCGCCCGCCGAACGCGAACAGCGCGCACTGCGCCAGGCCGCCCGGGAGCTGCTCCTGGCCCAGGCCAGCGACTGGCCGTTCATCCTCCACACCGGCACCAGCCCCGGCTACGCCCGGCGGCGGCTGCGCGAGCACCTCCTGCGCTTCAACGCGCTGTACCGCCAGCTCACCCAGGGCACGGTGGACGAGGCCTGGCTGGGGCAAATCGAGGCCCTGGACAACCTCTTCCCGCAGGTGGACCCCCGGTACTGGGCCTGAACGGCCACGGCGCAGTGGATTTTCCCGCCCGGGATCGCCATGTGGTGCAGGCCTCCGGCCTGCCCAACGGCCGCGCGCCACCGGATTTTTCCGCCCGGGACCACGCCCAAACCACCGCTCCCTCCGCCCCGCGACGCAAGCCCCCTCCAGCGGGTGTGTCTCGCGCCTCCGGGACGTGCCACCCGGCGCCGGTGAGCGGTCGTTCTGCGCAGAAAAACCTTGCCCTGCCCGGTGGGGTCGCCTATTGCCCGGGCAGACATTTGCCCATGAAAACCTGGCTTCGCCTGCTGGCGTCCGCCCTGCCCCTGGCCGGGCTCCTGGCGGCCCTCACCCCGGGCCATGCCGCCGAACCCATCCGCGTGTTGCTGGTCTGCGGCGGGCACGATTACGAGACCAACCAGTTCCTGCAGGTCTTCCGGGACAACCCGGAAATCACCTTCACCCACGTCACCCACCCGGCCGCGCACGCCTGGCTGAGCGCCGACAAGGCCCGCGCGTGGGACGTGCTGGTGCTTTACGACATGTGGCAGCCGATCAGCGAGACGGCCAGAGCCGACTTCCTGGCCCGCCTCCGGGAGGGCAAGGGCCTGGTGGTCACGCACCACGCCATCGCCAATTACCAGGCCTGGCCCGAGTACGAACGCATCATCGGCGCCCGCTATTACCTGGCCCCCACCAACCGCGCGGGCTGGCTCAAGCACCGCTCGCAGTACACCCACGACGTGAAGTACCGCCTGCAGGTGCTGACCCGGAATCACCCCGTCACCCGGGGGCTGAGCGATTTCGACATCCATGACGAGACCTACCGGCTGTTTGACATCGCGGCCGATGTCACCCCGCTGCTCGGCACCCGCGAACCGCTCAGCAGCCCCATCGTGGCCTGGGCCAAGACCTACGCCGCGGCGCGGGTGGTGTACCTCCAGTTGGGCCACGACCATTACGCCTACGAGAACCCCCACTACCGGCGGCTGCTGGCCAACGCGATTCGCTGGACCGCCCGGCGCGAGTGAACCCGCCGTTCCGCTCCGCCCCGCCACGGTCCGAAATGATCCTGAAGGTGCTCGCCTGCGACATCGCGCGCCGCGAAATCTGCCACTGCGCCGCGCGCAGCCCGAACCTCATTGACCTGGAATTCCTGCCGCAGGGCCTGCACGACACCCCGGCCCGCGGCCGCGACGAATTGCAGCGGCGGGTCGAGGCCGTGCCCGCCGGCCAATACGACGCGGTGCTCCTGGGCTACGGTTTGTGCAGCAGCATCCTCAAGGACCTGCGCGCCGGCGCCACCCGCCTGGTCATCCCGCGGGCGCATGACTGCATCACCTTTTTCCTCGGCTCGAAGGAGCGTTACCAGCAGCGGTTCACCGAACGGCCGGGCACGTACTATTTCACCGCCGGCTGGCTCGAGGTGCCGGTGCGACGCCGGGGCGACGCCGCCGCCGGGCACGGCGCGTTCATGCCGGCCCAATCAGCCGCCCGCCTCGAGGAACAACGGGCCGCCTGGATCGCCCGGTACGGAGAGGAGGCCGCCCGGTTCCTGACCGAGGAGATGCGACGCTGGACGCAGCACTACACACACGGGACGCTGATCGAGTTCGACTTCACCCGACCCTTGCGCCTCGACGAACAGGTCCGGCAGCTCTGTGCCGAGAAGGGCTGGGAGTTCGAGCGGATTCCCGGCGACCTCGGCCTGCTCCAGCGCTGGCTGGACGGGGACTGGGCGGCGGCGGACTTCCTCGAGGTTGCTCCCGGGCAGAAGGTGGTGCCCAGCTTCGATGAGCGGATCATCAGGGCCGTGCCCGCGTGAGGGCGGGCGCGGCCGGCAGCCAACGCCTCCGGCGGCGGGAGCCGCTTTGGCCTTGCCAGCCCGGGCCGCCGCCCCCAAGGCTTGCGGACATGAAACACCCATTGCTGATTCGTTCCGCCCGCCGGCTGGCCCTGGTGCTGGGTTGCGGCCTGTGGGTGTTTGCCGCTCCCGGGCTCCGGGCGGCGGAAGAGGCGCCGGTCTCCGAAGAGACCCGCGAACAGTTCATCCGCGAGTTCAAGCGCATCGGGCTCAACACCACGCCCGGCGATGCGATGTTGCTGCGCATCCTGGTCCAGGCCAGCGGCGCCCGGCGCGGGGTCGAGGTCGGCTCGGCCACCGGCTACGGGGCGCTGCACATGGGGGTGGGCTTCGAGCGCACCGGCGGCCGGCTCATCACCATTGACATTGACCCGGAGATGGTCCGCCAGTGCCGCGCGAACCTGAAAAAGGCCGGGTTGGACAAGACGGTCACGGTGGTCGAGGGCGACGCGTTGAAGGTGTTGCCCGCGCTCGAGGGGGAGTTCGACTTTGTCTTCATAGACGCCGTCAAGCGCGACTACCTGAAGTACCTCAAGGCCATCGAGCCCAAGCTCAAGCCCGGTGCCGTGGTGGTGGCGGACAACGTCATCCAGTTCGCGCGCGAGATGCAGGACTACCTGGACCACGTCGAGCGCGGGGGCGCTTATGAAACCGTGATCGTGCGCGCCTCGATGGAGAAAAACGACGGCATGGCGATCAGCTACAAGAAGCGCTGAGCCCCTGGCAGGCCACGCAGGAATCCCGCCGCCCCCCGTCTTCAGCCAACCAGCTTTGACAGGGCGGGCCTTGCCGGTAAACTGCTGCCGTCGTTGGCTGAACCGTTTGATCGGTCGGATCCGTCTGATCTGTCCGATCCGCCGGATTACATAGCAGACAAGCACACCACCATGAAACCCACATCTGTCTCCCGTTCCCTGCCCGCGCTGGCGTTGACTGCGGCCCTGCTGGCGGCCGGGGCCGGCCTCCGGGCCGACTCCCTGCTGGAAGTCTGGAAGATCGCACCGGGCGACCAGCCCTACGTCACCACCGGCAACACCGAACGCGGCGTGGCCATCAACCCCGCCACCGGCAACGTCCTGTTTCTGAGCCGCGCCGGCGGACCGCAGGTGTACGTCTTAAGCGGCGCCGACGGCTCGGACGGTTCGGCCGAACTGGGCGCGCCGCGCACCCTCAGCCCCGCCGATGCCGACGGCAACTTCCCCATCGCCGGCGGCACCTTCGCCCTGAACCTGGTGGCCGCCGCGGCCGACGGCGCCATCTACGCCGCCAACCTGACCCTCGATACCGTCAACACCCCCTTCAAAATCTACCGCTGGGGCAATGAACAAACCGACACTCCCGTCGCCGTGGCCTTCGAGGGCGACGCCACCTCCGGCGGCGGCGGCTCGGGCCAGGACATCCGCTTTGGCGACAACTTCGCCGCCCGCGGCAGCGGAGTGGACACCCAGTTGGCCGCCATGTCGCGCAACGGCAAGTACCTCACCATCTTCACCACCACCGACGGCACCAACTTCACTGCCCGCACCCTCACCACCGACGCCTCGGGCAAGGCCGGACTGGGGCTGACCTTCGGCGACGGCAACACCGTCTGGGCCAAGCTCAACGGCAACGCGCTCATCCAACTGTCCTTCGACCTCGCCGCCGGCACGGCCACGACCCTCCTCACCATTCCCACCACGGTCATCGCCAACGGCGTCACTGGCATCGCCTACGACCCCGCCACCCAGCGCCTGGCCGCCGTGGACTACAGCGCCCACACGCTCTCGGTGTTCGACTTCACCGACCCTGCCGCACCCACGCGCATCGGTGAGGCCCTGCCCATGCCGGCCTCCCCGCCCAACGCCAACGGCAACGGCACCGCGGCCGCCGGCATCCGCGGCGAGCAGGTCGTCGGCCTGGACACCAACAACGGCCTGCTGGCCGCACGGGTCGAAATCTCCGTGATCGCCGAGCCGCCGGTCATTGACACCCCGCCGCTGAGCCAGACCGTGCTCGAAGGCGGCAGCGTACAGTTCGGCGTCGTCGCCCGGGGCACCAAACCGCTCGCCTACCAGTGGCTGTTCAATGGCGAACCCCTCACCGGCGAGACCAACTCCACGCTCAGCATCGTCGCCGCCACACCCGCGCAGGGGGGCGATTACACCGTGCGGGTGAGCAACCAGGCCGGCGAGGCGACCAGCAACCCGGCCACTCTCACCGTCGTGCCGCTGGTCCGGTCCGACGCCCTTACCCTCAAGTGGCAGCGCGCGCCCGGGGCGTTTCCCTGGCTGAACCAGGACAACTCCCAGCGCGGCCTGGCCTACAACCCGGCCAACGGCCACGTGCTGGTCATCAGCCGCACCGAGGGCAACCAGATTTACGTCCTGGACGGCCAGACCGGGGAATTCCTGCACACGCTGACCGTGGACCCCTCGATCGTCTTCGGCGGCACCTTTGCCCTGAACATGATCGCCGTGGCCGACGACGGCGCGGTCTTCGCCTGCAACCTGACCACCGACGCCGGCGCCAGTTCCTTCAACATCTACCGGTGGGCCAATGACGCCCCCGACACCCTTCCCGAGGCGGTGTACATCGGCAATCCCGGCGGCGGCCGGTGGGGGGACACGCTCGACGCCCGCGGCAGCGGCCTGCAAACCCAACTGCTCGCCGCCCAGCGCAGCGGCCAGGCCGTGGCCGTGTTCACCACCGCCGATGGTTTCCAGTTCGAGCCCACCCTGCTGACCGTCGAGGACGCCACCGCCGGCAACTTCGGTCTGAGCGTCGCCTTCGGCCCGGGCAACAGCTTCTTCGGCAAGGCCACCGGCCAGAGCCTGCGGCACGTGGGCTTCGACCTCGCCGCCGGCACGGCCACCACGCTCCACGACTACGCCACCCCGTTCCCCGGCAGCAGCGCGCCGCTGGCCTGGGACCCGGTCAACAACTTCCTCGCCCTGGTCGCCTTCGAGAACCCGGACAACGTCCGGCTCTACGATCTCTCGGACCTGGAGAATCCCGTGCTCATTGACCAAGAGTTCTGCGCCGCCGACAACGCCAACCTCAACGGCACCGGTCAGGCGGACTTCGGCGGCAACATGCTCTTCGCGCTGAACTCGAACAACGGCATCGTCGCCTTCGACGTGAAGAAGCCGACGCCCTCCACACCGCCCACGCTCGGCGCCCCCCGCCTCAGCGGCGGCAATTTCGAGTTCACCGTCACCGGCCAGGCCGGCGCCACCTACGGTCTCCAGGCTTCCGAAGACCTGAAAGTGTGGAGCGACGTGCCGGGCGTGAGCATCAGCGGGCCCAGCGGCCAGGCCAGTGTGCCGGCCACCGGAAACGCCCGATTCTTCCGCGCCGTGGTCAAATGAGCCGGGCGACCTCGACCCCGTCGTTTCCGCCCGCCCCTTCGCTCCGGGTGACTCAGCCCGGGGCGGAGGGCGGGGCTGGGCCACGCCACGGCGCGCCCGCCCGCCGGCGCCGAGCCGGCCGCTGGGCCGCCTTCACCCTCATCGAGCTGCTGGTGGTCATTGCCATCATCGCCATCCTGGCCGGGCTGCTGCTGCCCGCGCTCAGCCGCGCCAAGGGCAAGGCCCACGCCATCGGCTGCCTCAACCACCTCAAGCAGCTCACCCTCTGCTGGGCCATGTACACCGATGACCACCAGGGTTGGCTGCCGCCCAACGAGGCCAGCGGCGAAATCAGCCTCCCCGGCTCCTGGATCGAGGGCGACGCCAAGACCGACCGCACCACCACCAACATCCAGCGCGGCGTGCTCTTCAAGTACAACACCTCGGTGGCCATCTACCACTGCCCGGCCGACCGCTCCAAGGTCACGCGCTTCCCCAATCTGCTGCGCACCCGCAGCTACGCCATGGGCACCGGCCTGGCCCACCTCAACCCCTCCCTCATCCCGAACCCCGTGTACCGCGAGTCCGAGATCACCGACCCCGGCCCCAGCCGGGCCTCGGTCTTCCTGTGCGAAGACGAGTGGAGCATCCAGAACGGCGCGCTCGGCATCCTGCCGCCGGACAACCCGGCCTTTTACTGGTGGAACCTCCCGGCCAGCCGCCACAACCGCGGCGGCGTCCTCTCCTTTGCCGACGGCCACGCCGAGCTCTGGCGCTGGGTGGACCCGAACATCGTCGAGGCCTCCGAGACCATCAAAAAGTCCTACCTCGCCAACCCGGCCAGCTACAGCGTGCAGGTCCCCTCCACCGCCCGGGACCGCGACCTGCGCCGGGTCCGCGAGACCGTGCCCCGCTCGCGGCGATGAACCGGCGGTCCCGCAGCGGATGGCTGGGCCTGGGGCTGGCGCTGGGCTTGTCCGCCCCCGTGGCCGCCCGCGCGCAAACGCCCGAGCTGCGCGGCTGGTGGGTGGACACCTTTCACCCCGCCCTCCGCACCCCGGCCGAGGTGGACGCGCTGGTGGCCGAGGCCCGCGCCGCCCGTTTCAACGCCCTCTTCGTCGAGGTCCGCAAACGCGGTGACGCCTACTACGCCAGCCGCTTCGAGCCCCGCGCCGGCGATGTCCAGAGCGGCTTCGACCCGCTCGCCTATCTGCTGGCCCGCGCCCATGACGAAAACGCCGGGCCGCGCCTCGAGGTCCACGCCTGGATCGTCACCTACAACGTCTGGAACCGGCAAACCACCCTGCCGAGCCAGCCCAATCACCCCTACCGGCTCCACCCGGACTGGCTCACCGAGTCCTTCACCGGCGAGCAGTGGGACGGCTCGAACTATGCCTTCGACCCGGGCCACCCCGCCGTGCAGGAGCACACCTTCAACGTGGCGCTGGACCTGATCAGCCGCTACGACATTGACGGCCTCCATTTCGACTACATCCGCTACGCCGGCCGCGAATGGGGCTACAACCCGGTGGCCGTCGCCCGCTTCAACGCCGTCACCGGCTCCACCGGCCGCCCCGCCCCGGACGACTCGGCCTGGCAGCAATGGCGTCGCGACCAGGTCACTGCGCTGGTCCGCCGCGTGTACCTCGCTGCCGCGGCGCTCCGGCCGGAGGTCAAAATCTCCGCCGCCACCATCACCTGGACCCCCGCCGCCACTTCGTTCACCTCCTGGCTGCAAAGCGCCGCCTGGTCGCACGTGCTCCAGGACTGGCGCGGCTGGCTGGCCGAGGGCCTGTTGGACCTGAACATCCCGATGGCCTACTTCCGCCAGGAAACCCACGCCACCGCCTGGGCCGACTGGAGCCGCTTCGCCCGGCAAAACCGCTTCCAACGCCACGTGGCCCTGGGCGTGGGCGCCTACCTGAACACGATCTCCAACTCGATCGTGCAAATGCGTTCCACACGCGTCAGCCAGGGCCCCGCCGCGCCCCGCGCCGACGGCCTGCTGGTTTATTCCTACGCCGTGCCGGCCCGCGACAACATGCCCCGGGCGGAGTTCATCACCGCCCTGACCCAACCCACGTTGCATGATCCCGTCCAACCGCCCGTTTTTGCCGACCCGGTCGCCCCGCCGGTCATGCCGTGGAAGAGCGACGGCTCGGTGCGCGGTCTGGTCGGCACCATCCGCGCCGCGTCCGGCCAGCCCGTACCCGACGCCCGCCTCGAAGTCTGCGGCGCCGTGCCCACCGTGCTGCGCACGGACGAGAACGGCGCCTTCGCCCGGCTGCTCGCCGCCGGCCCGCCCGTCCGCCTCCTCGTTTCCGCCCCCGGCTGGCGCACCCGCGAACTGCTCTGGCCGGAAGGCGGCCCATCGGTGCTCCTGACCAACGTGACGCTCGAACCCGACCCCTCGCCGCTGCGCGCGCGCAACCTCCGGATCAGCCCCGGCCGCGACAGCGTGCTGGTCAGTTGGGAAACGCTCGAGCCGGCCCGCGGCCGAGTCGAGTTGGGTGCCGGCACATCGTGCAGTCCGGGCCTGGTGGCCGGGACGGCCGGGGAATCCACGCGCCACACCGTGTTGCTGGGCGGGCTGGAGGCACGGTTCGGCACCACGCCGGCGGATCTCTGGCTGCGGGTGGTCAACGAGCGCGCCGGACAGGAGACCAACTTCTCCGAGGCCTGGCCCGTCCGGCCCGCGCTCTGGCCGCTGACGGTGGGAGAATGGGAGGCGCGTCGCACCGGCACCTGGAGCTTCAACCAATCCGGCGGCGGCAATCCGCCTGCCGGCTACTGGAGCACCTCGACCACCACCGGTTCACCCACCGCCGTTGCGCTCTGGCGGGTCGGCGTGGAAGTCCCCGGTGCCTACGACCTCGAGTACCGCCTGCCCGCCAACGTGGGCGCGGCCGGCGCCAGGTACGAAATCCGTACACGCCGCGGCTCCCGCACCGTGACGGTGAACCAGTCCCAGGCCACCTCCACCTTCCGCAAGCTGGCCACCAACTTGTGGCTGGACCGCGACGAAAGCCCCGAAGTGATGCTGGCCAACCAAACCGCCACCGTCGGCCAGACGCTCGCCGTGGGCGCGGTCCGCTGGGTTTATCGCGCCGGCCAGGACCCGCCGCCGGCCGGCACGCTGCCCGCGTGGTGGGCCGCGCATTTCTTCGCCGAACCACCGGACCCGGCCGCCGACGCCGACGGCGACGGCTTGAGCCACTACGCCGAGTATGCCTTCGGCACCGACCCGACCGACGCCGCGTCGCGCTTCCGGTTGTGGCTGGTGCCGGCCGGTGACGGCACCTGGCAACTGCGGTTCGCGCCGTTCGTGGCCGGGCGCGCGTACCGCGTCGAGCACGCGGCGGACCTGGTCGGCGGCGCCTGGACGGAATGGCCCGAAGCGCCGACCGCCCGGCTCGATTCGGGCGGCCTGGCGGGCGAGGTGTCACTGCCGGCCGAACCGGGCGGGCAGCGGTTTTTCCGGCTGAAGGTCGCCGCACCGTGACGGCGCGGGTCACGCCCGGCCCGGCTGCCGGTCAACCGGTCCGGGCCCCGTCGCGCCGGCCGGTGAGAAACCACGTCGGCACCCGGCCTTTGCCCTTGACCTCGATTGCGCCGCGCGGGGTGAAGGTGTAGCGCGCCGCCAGTCGCCGCTGGGTGGCCTCGCTGACCTGGATGTGCCCGGGCAGGCTGTGGCTCTCCATGCGGCTGGCGGTGTTCACCGTGTCCCCCCACAGGTCGTAGTTGAACTTCGAGCGGCCGATGATGCCGGCGATGACCGGCCCGCTGTGGATGCCGATGCGCAGACGCAACGGCCCGGGGGCGTCGGGACGCTCCCGCGCGACGTGGTGCATCATGTTCAACGCCAGTTCGGCCACGGCCTCGGCGTGGTCCGGTCGCGGCGTGGGCACGCCGCCCACCACCATGTAGGCGTCGCCGATGGTCTTGATCTTCTCCAGCCCCTGGGCGCGGGCCAGTTCGTCGAAGACGCTGAACAGGTCGTCGAGCAGGCGCACCACGGCCACCGAGTCCAACCGCGCGGCCAGCGCGGTGAAGTCCACCAGGTCGGCGAAGAGCACGGTCACCTCGGCCAGTTGATCCACGATGGTGGTCTCGCCGCGTTTGAGTCGCTCGGCAATGGCGGCGGGCAGGATGTTCAAGAGCAGGCGCTCGGATTTCTGCTGCTCGGTCTCGAGCGCGGCCAGGTAGGCGGCCTCCTGACGGCGCAGGCGGCATTTCTCCAGGCAGGCGCCGATGCGGGCGCGCAGCAGCACGGTATTGACCGGTTTGGCCAGGTAATCCTCGGCCCCGGCCAGGATGCAGCGCACCACGCTGTCCACCTCGTCCAGCGCGGAGAGCACGATCACCGGCAGATCGCGCAGGGCGGGGTCGGCCTTGAGGGCCGCCAGCACCTGGCCGCCGTCCAGGTCCGGCATGAGCACGTCCAGCAGCAGCAGGTCGAAGGGCTCCCGGCGCAGCCGTTCGAGGGCCTCCGCTCCGCCGGCGGCGGCCACGGCCGTGTATCCCTGTTGGCGGAGCCGCCGGCACAACAGGTCCCGGTGCCCCGGGTCGTCGTCGGCCACCAGGATGCGCCCTTCGGCCGGCGGCCCCGCCGGCGGCACCACCACGGGCCGGGCCAGGGCCAGGGCGGTGGGTTCGAGGCGGGGCACCACCGCGGGGCGGGCGGCCATGACCGCGCGCAACTGTTCCGCCGTGAGCCATTGCTCCATCAGGCGCAGGAACTCACCGGCGGCCCGGCGGATTTTCTCCAGGTCCGGCGCCAGGGCGGCGGCGGGACCGGACTCGGCCTGTTCGGCGAGCAGCTCGGTGTAGCCCAGGACGTGGTTGAGCGGGGTGCGAAACGCCGCGTGCAGGTCGCGCAGGGCGAGCGCGCCGCTCGGCAACCGTTCCGGCACCAACTCCTCGCGGATGAGGTCCACCAGTTGCCGGCCGGCGGTCTCGATGCGTCGCAGGTCGGGCAACAGGTGGGTGAGCCCCGGTTCGGCGGCCTGCTCCGCGAGCATCTCGGCGTAGCCCAGGATGTGCGCGGCGGGCGTGCGCAGGTCATGACGGATGCGCGCCAGCGGGTCCACCGGCACCGGGCCGGGGTCGGAGGCGTCCGGAACGGGTGGCGGCGGGGCGGGGTTCATGCGGTGTCGGCGGCGGCGCGCAGCAGGGTTTCGATCTTGGCCAGCAGCCGCGGCAGTTCGACCGGTTTGGTGTCGAAGTCGTCACAGCCGGCCGCACGGGCCTGCTGTTCGTCCTGGGCCATGGCGTGAGCGGTGAGGGCGATGACCGGGATGCGGCGCAGCAGGGGGTCGGCCTTGAGCCGGCGAATGGCCGTCCAGCCATCGAGCACCGGGAGGCTCAGGTCCATGAGGATGAGGTCCGGCGCCTCGGCGCGGGCGCGGTCCAGACCTTCCTGGCCGTCGGCGGCACACCGGACGGTGTAGCCCCGGCGTTCGAGCCGGCGGCAGAGCATGTCGCGGTTCATTTCGTTGTCTTCGACGAGGAGGAGGGTGGGCATGGTCGGGCGGTAGGTTTCAGGGGGAGGCCACGGCAGCCGGCTCGGCGCGGGCCGGGGCGGGCTGGGCGACGGCGGCGGGCAGCTCCGCGGGTAACACGACGGTGAAGGTGGAGCCCTCGCCCGGTTGGCTGGCGGCGCGGATGCCGCCGCCGAGCAGTTCGCAAAAGCGCCGGCTCAGGGTCAACCCCAGGCCCGTGCCGCCGTACTTTTGCGCGATCGAGGCGTCGGCCTGCATGAACGGCTGGAAGATGCGTTCGAGGTGCTCGGGTGCAATGCCGATGCCGGTGTCCTGCACGGCAAAGACGATTTGGTCGGCGGCGGGTGCGGCCTTCGCGCCGGCCGGCGGCGGGGCCGGCTGGCGGCGCACGGTGAGGGTGATGCGGCCGTTTTCCGTGAACTTGGCGGCATTGCTCAGGAGGTTGAACAGAATCTGCCGCACCTTGGTCAGGTCCGAGCGCATCCGGCCGAGGTCCGGCGGGCAGTCCAACTCGAGGCGGTTGGCCCGCCGGGCCACCAGGGGTTGGACCGTGGCGGCGACCTCGGCCACCAGCGCCGGCACGTCGAACTCCTCGACGCACAGGCTGACCTTGCCGGCCTCGATGCGGGAGAGGTCGAGGATGTCATTGATGAGCAGCAGGAGGTGCCGCGCGGCAGTCTGGATTTTTTGCAGGTCGGGCACGAGGGCGGCGGGGCCCTCCTCGCGGGCGAACTCCTCGAGCATCTCCGCGTAACCGATGATGGCGTTGAGCGGGGTGCGCAACTCGTGGGACATGCCGGCCAGGAACCGGGACTTGGCCTGGTTGGCGGCCTCGGCGGCCTCCTTGGCCGCGGCCAGGGCCTGTTTCTGGCATTCGATTTCCTCGTTGGCCCGGCGCAGCTCCCGGTTGGCCGCGCTCAGTTCGGCGGTCTGTTGCTCGAGGCGCCGGCCGGCCAGGGCAAAGGTGCGGGCCAGGTGCACCGAAGTGGTGCCGAAAAACAGAATCACGCCCAACTGCTGAAAATTCAGCCCGCCCAGCCCGGGCAGCGGGTACGGGATGGCCGGCAACACCACCAGCGCCACCACCCCCACCGCGATCACCCGGGCGCCCTCCCGGCCGGCCTTCCAGGCGCGCCAGGCGATGCCGCTCACGCGCACCGCGCACACCACCACCATCGCCAGACCGGCTGCGCGCGCCGGCCAGGTCAATGCCCCGGGCAGCGCCACCACCAATTGGTCCACCATCAACACGCCCACGGCCACCCCGGTCAGCCGGGCCAGCCCCCGCAGACGGGGCGGCACCTCCGGCTCGAAGAGGAGCTGGAACAGCCGCAGCGTGAGCACCGCCAGCACGGGCAGCCAGTGGGCCGTCACCCGGTCCAACTCCAGCGCCGGCCAGCTCATCAACGCCGCCAGGCCGGTCACCAGGGCAAAGTACAGGTGATTGCGCGCGGCGGGTTGGAAGGCGAACAACAGCGCGTGCATCAGGCTGAACGCCGCCAGCATCCCCGCCACAAACCCAAAGCCCGACCACCGCCCCGGCCCGCGCGCTCCCCCCGGTGGCGGGCCCCCCGGGCCCCGGCGCAGCAGGCGGCCGGCCTCCTCACGCACCGCGGGGTTTTCCGAGCCCGTCAAGCGGAGCAATTCCTCCCGCAACGGGTGCAGCTCGAACGGGCCGCGCGCCGGCCCCACCGCGCGCAATCGCACCTCGCCCACGTCCTTCGCCGGCTGCTCCGGGTCCAGCAACCACGACGGTTCGCCGCGGTTGATCCCTTCCCAGTGCAGGTAATCGAGCCGGACCCGGGTCGGTGTCTCCAGCCGCAACGGAAGTTCAAACCGGCCCTCGGCGTCGGTGCGCGTCGCCCCCAACCGACGCGCGCCCGCCAGCGCCACCACCAGCGCCTCCCCCGCGGGGCGGCCGTTCGCCAGCAACACCCGGCCGCTGAGGCGGACCGGGCGCCGCCAGCCCGCCTCCGTCGGCAACGCCTCGGGTACCAGGCGGGCGGCCCCGCGCAGTTGCACCGGCCCGGCGGCGCCGGCTTCGTCCGGCTCGAAGTTCGCCACCCACACCAGCCCCGGTTCGCCGGGGGCCACGCGGCGAAACATGTCCCGCCGGATGGCCCCCTCACTGCGCGCGTGGTCCCAGACGCGAAACTCGTCCAGCGCGCCCTTGAACAGCGGCTCGCGGTCGGACTCGGTCACCGAGCGGCCCAGGTAGAACACCCCATCCTCCGCGGCCGCGGCGAAACTGCCGGTGAAGGCGTTGGTGCGCGGCAGCAGCACCCCATCGAGCACCAGCCGCATCCCGCCCGGCCCCGAGACGGCGGCCACGTGATGCCACTCGCCGGCCTGAAGCACGGCGGGCATTTCCACCCCGTGCAACGCCCGGCCGTCGCCGATGACGAACCCGAGGTTGTTCCAAGTGCGCGCCAGGAGACTGACATCGCGGCGCGGGCGGCCGTAATTCCAGGCCCGTCGCGAGTCCCCCAATTCATCCCAGCGCACCCAGCACTCGACCGTGGCCTCCCGGAGTTGGCGGAAGGGCGCCACGGGCAACTCGGCGTACGCCCCGGTGCCGCGCAGCTCGAGCACGTGATTGGTGACCGGCGCGGCGCCGTGGACAACGAGCGTCCCCACGGCCATGGCCGGCAGGGCAAGCCATTTCCACCCTCCCCGCAGCGACGGCCGCCGGGCCCTCACCCGCCGGGTCGCGGAAACCAGCGCGGCAAAGATCAAGGCGGCGCGGGGTCTCATCACCACGCCACCTCACCACAATCGAGACCGGGAAACAATGGCGAAGCGGCGGCAAGCACGCAGCAGGGCGGATCCGAATGGATCGCCAGGGACGTAGCGCAAATTGCCGGCACCGGGTGGAACGGGCAACCTGCCCGTCCCGCCGGGCTACCCGCCCGGCGGCGTAGCGCGGGCTTCTCAGCCTGCCGTGTCGCCGGCTTCCAGTCGGCGGGTGGAGGGCTGCAAGGACAGTCAGTGAAACAACGGACTGGTTGTCGGCAGGCGGCTGTTAACCCCTGACTATTCAGCCGTTCCGTTCTTCGACGGCGGCTGGCCAGTCTCCCGCGTCTGGACGGCCTCGCAAGTTTCCCGGAGAGGTCCCGCATGTATCATCCGGTCCGGTCGCAGGCGGCGGTGCAGCCAAATCAACCCCAGGGCGAAGGCCAGTCCCACGGCAGTCATCCCGGTGGTGTCGTCGGGGCGCTGGGCGTTGGTGGCCTCCTGGATCGGGACCAGCAGAATGAAGAACAACAGGCCGCCGGTGCAAAGCGCCCAACGATGCCGCGGCTCCAGGCGGGACAAATCGCCCCCGGCCAGGCGGCCGAGTCCCCCAACAACGCCCCCGACCAGCAGCAACCCGAGCGCGAGGGTTCCCCACGATGGCAACGCCGTATGGGGCAGGACCCAGAAAATCCCAAACCATCCCAGCGTGCCCAGAAACGCGGTCACGCCGAACGCGATGGGCCGGGCCGGAGCCTTCACCGGCGCCGGCGCCCCGGGCAAGGGGGCCTCGCCCCGCTCCGTGGTCGCTTTGGCGGGCCAGAGCGAAACGGTGGCGGGCATTCGCGCGGCCCATCCGACGAGGACCATCACCAGCATCACGGCCAGCGCGTAACCCACCACGGGCGGGCGATACGGTTTGCGGGCGTCCGGGAACCACAACAGGCCCAACACCACCACGGTCAGGAGCAACCCCAGCAGGACCCGGCGGAAACGCGGTCCCGTCCAGGATTCCCCGCGCTGCGCCGGGAAGGCCAGCTCGACCAGCGCCACCGGCACCAGAATGCTGAACACGGTGTGATAGCCGGTCAGAAGGACGGCCCAGAGCCAGTTCACCCCCAGCCAGCGGCCGTAGGTGCCGAGCACGCCCACATCCGGCCAGTGCGGGTCGAAGAAGCTTTTGCAGCACAACCCCTCCTCGATGATGGCATAGGCCACGCCCAGGGTGAGCAGCGTGGGCCAGCCCTTCCGCCACCGGCAGGTGAGTTCGCGGGCCAGGAGGGCCCCGCTGCCGTAGAGGGCCACCTGGAGCGCAAACGTGACGGGGTTGAAAAACTCGGCCGGCGGCGACGAGCCGCTGAGCAATTCTCCAATCGCCGGGGCCAGCAGCAACAATACCCATGCGGGTGCCCGTGGGTACCGACTCGACCCGCCGGCCGACCGTACTGGTTCAGAAGGCATCAAAGGGAATACACGGCCAACGCCTCCCCGGTAACGGGAACACGGACCGCGTGACAAAGGCAGGCCAGGGTGGAACGGGCAACCTTCCCCTCTCGCCAGGCTACCCGCCCGGCGGCGTAGCGCAGGCTTCTCAGCCTGCCGTATCGCCGATTTCCCAATCGGCAGTACGGGCGGAACGCGGAGAGGCAGCGAGTTTGGCAACCCCGCGTTACGGCAGGCCGGGAG
>JBBIJZ010000092.1:0-8866 GCA_037445715.1 Verrucomicrobiales bacterium
CGCCGGCTTCGTCCTGCAAACCACCCCCGCTTTGCCCGGCGGCTGGGCAGACAGTAACGCCACGGTCACCCCCGAGGGCGACCGGTCCGTGGTGCTCGTCGCCCCCACCGATCAGGCCCGGTACTTCCGCCTGATCCAGCGTTGAGCGCGGGCCGGAATCCGCAGTCCATCCCAGCACGGCCGGGGCGTTCCCCCGGCCTTGCTTTTGGCCGGCTCGTGCCCGAGTCCCCGCGCTCGCCCACCGCCGGCCCCGGGGTCTGCACAAATCGCCGATGCGAAATGGAGCGTCCCGCCGGGCCGGGTCAGCCTTCTCCCGCCGCCGCCACGGTTGCCGGTTGCGACGACGAAGCGCCTTGTCCGCCAGCGCGCCCTGGGCTATCCCCACCGGCATGGAAGCCCGCGAGGCGCTCATCGCCCTGAACCTGGTGGACCATGTCGGCCCGGTCCGGCTCCGCCAACTACTCGAGCATTTCGGCGACGCTCCGGCCGTGCTGCGCGCCTCGAAGGCGGAGCTTTTGCGCGTGCGCGGCATCGGCGAGGAAACCGCCGCGGCCATTGCCGGGTGGGAAACGACGGTGGACCTGGCGGCCGAACTTCGGCGCATTCGGGAGTTTGGCTGCCGGGTGGTCATCCAGGCCGACGACGAATACCCCGAGTTGCTGCGGCAAATCTACGACCCGCCGATCGTGCTTTACGTGAAGGGCACGCTCCTGCCGCGGGACAAGAACGCCGTGGCCCTGGTCGGCTCCCGCCGCACCACGCAGTACGGCCAGGAAAGCGCCCGCCGCCTGGCCTATCAACTGGCGTACTGCGGGGTCACGGTGGTCAGCGGCGGGGCGCGGGGCATTGACACGGCGGCCCATCAGGGCGCGCTGGCCGCCCAGGGGCGCACCGTGGCCGTGCTGGGCACCGGCATCAATCGGGTGTTCCCGCCGGAAAACGCCGAACTGTTCGAGCGCATCGCGGCCCGGGGTGCGCTGGTGACGCAGTTCCCGTTCAACCGGCCCGCGGACAAGCAGACCTTCCCCATCCGCAACCGCATCGTGGCCGGCATGACCCTCGGCACGGTGGTGGTCGAGGCCGACCTGCACAGCGGCGCGCTCATCACCGCGGGCATGGCGGTGGACCTCGGCCGGCAGGTCTTCGCCGTGCCCGGGCGCATTGATTCGCCCCAGAGCAAGGGCTGTCACGACCTCATCAAAAAGGGCGCCAAGCTCTGCGAAGGCGCCGAGGACGTGTTGAGCGAGTTCGAGTACCTGTTCCCCGCCTCCCACCGTCCGCCCGGCCCGGCGGAGACCGGCACCCTGCCCGCGTTGAGCCTGTCCGAACCCGAGCAGCGCGTCCTGGAGCTGCTCGGCGCGGAGGAAACGGCCGTGGACGAAGTCATCCGCCGCAGCGGGCTGCCCGCCTCGGCGGTGTCGGTGGCGTTGCTGAGCCTGGAGATGAAGCACCTGGTGCGGCAGTTGCCGGGCAAACTTTACGTCCGGACCGGCTGAGCCATGAGGCGAGCCGGTCGCGCCCGGCTGCAAAAAACCGGGAACGGGGGCGCGTTCCCGGTTCGGGAGTCGGGCAAATGGGGGCGCGACTCAGAACGTGTAGCCAACCCCGGCCACCAGCTTGAAGTCGTTCTCGGTGCGGCCCGGGGCCGGTTCGCTGCGGTAGTTGTCGGTGGCCACCACGCGCAGGTCCAGGGATTCGGTGATCTTGGTGGCGATGCCGATTTCGGCCGTCAGGAGGTAATCGGCCCAGTCGTCAATCTTCGGGGCGTAGTCCAGGCTCTGCCAGAGCCGGGCGGTCTTGGAAATCTGCCAGGTAAACTTCTCGCCGAAGCGGATCGTGGCGTAGTCGCGCTGGTCCTGATGGTGGTACTTCTCCAACACGTAGCCCGGGCCGGCCTCGACGCTGAGGGTGATCTTGTCGTTTTTGACCAGGTAGTAACCGGCGCCCGCGCTGAAGGTGAGCCGGTAGGCGATGTCCGCCACGTCGTCGTGCAGCGCGTCCACGCGCACGAGCCCGAACAGGCGCTCGGAAAAGAGGCGGTTGTACTGGAGGAAACCGGCCGCGTTGGCGGCGGTGGTGGTGTCGTCGGTCTCGCCGTAGGTGGCCGAGGCGCCGAAGAGCACCTCGTTTTGCGCCCACTTGCGCTCGGAGTTCAGGGTGGCGTTGGCGGTGACGGTGTCGCTGTTACCGCGGGTCATCGCCGCGCCGACGCTGGCGGTGGTTTTCCAGGTGCTCTTGGGAGCGGCGGCGTCCTGAGCGCCCGCGGGCAGGGCCAGGGCAACCAATCCCAGGCCGGTCAGGGTAAGGGAGGCAACGTGAGGGGAATGCACGCGTTTCATGGGCGTTGCTCGGGTTGAGTCAAGGGTTTTGCGGCGTCAGTTTGGTTTTCCATCGGAAGGGCGGTCAGCCACCAACCTGACGGCGTTGTCCGTGTGGTTGGTTGAGCCAACCCGCCCCGGCCGCACCCGCGGCACGCCAGCTTGGTTAACCGCGCGCTCGCCGCCCGTCAATTTCGCTTTTCACGACTCGTTTCCGCGCTTGACGCAGGCCACGCCGCGCGGTGACGCCGGGAGCCGCACCGCGTCGTTCCCGCATCAATTCGCCCGCTCGCCGGCCGCCGGGCGACAAAGAATGTCAACTATTTCCCAAAATACGGGAAGCGGCAGCCCGGAATGCGCCCGAAGCTGCGCGGGACGTTGTGAAGCCGACCGTCCACCGCCACGCAACCACCCCGGCGAGCCCGGATGATCCGGCGGCTCCGCGGCGGGCCAACCCGCCTGCCGGGGGACCCGCCGCGGTCGCCGAGCCCAAAGGCCGCCCCGTCCACCGTTGGGAAACCGCCTTTGGCTACGCCCGCAACTTTCTCGACAACCGCTTCGTGTACGTGGTGGTGTCCCCCCGCGCGCGCGGCCTGTCGGTGGGCGTGAACATGAACCCCGACAAGCGGTGCAACTTCGATTGCGTGTACTGCGAGGTCAATCGCCAGGTCCGCCCGCGGGAGCCCGTGCTGCATGTGCCGGTGATGATTCGGGAGCTCCGGGACACCCTGCGCCGGGCGTGGGAGGACCGGTTGCGCAGCGTGCCGGGCTTTCAAAATCTGCCGGCCGAACTGCTCCAACTGCGGCACGTCACCTTGAGTGGCGACGGCGAGCCCACGTTGTGTCCCAACTTCCATGAGGCCGTGCAGGCCGTGCTGCACCTGCGCGCCCTGGGCGAAGGCCCGTTCTTCAAGATCGTGCTGGTCTCCAACGCCACGGCCCTGGACCGGCCCGAGGTGCAGGCCGGGATGCGCGCGCTGACGCCGCAGGACGAAATCTGGCTCAAACTCGACGCCGGCACGCGCGAGTACTACGAGCGGATTGACCGCCCACAGGTGCCCTTCGAGCAGGTGCTGGCCAACATCCTGGCCGCGGGGCGCCAGCGGCCCGTGGTCATTCAGAGCCTGTTCCCGAAATTCTGCGGCGAGGAACCCGCCGAGGCGGAAATCGAAGCCTACGTGGCGCGGCTGCGCGAACTGCGTGACGGCGGGGCGCAGATCGCGCTGGTGCAGGTCTATTCGGCCATGCGCCCCACCATGCATCCCGAGTGCGGGCATCTGTCGTTGCGCACCCTCACCCGCATCGCCCAGGCCGTCCACAAGGGCACCGGCCTGCGGGCCGAGGTGTTTTGACGCCGCGCCCGGCGCCTACCCCGCCCGTCCCCGGCCTCCACCGCTTCACCTAATGCGCTTGCGCCACGCCTCGGGGCAACCATTATTTGGCGGTGGCCGGTCAAGTCGCGCGCGCCGGCCACGGGTCGGGTCCTCGCTCCGGATTCCCCGGGCGGTCCGCCGGCCCCGGTCCGGGTGCGCCGGGTGGTGGGCGTATGAACAACAACAATCGCAACAGCGTGATTGAAGCGCTGGAAGCCTCGAAGCTCTACCAGGAATACTGCCGGGCCTTCAACGACCTGACCGGATTGCCGCTGACCCTGCGTGCGGTTGAATCCTGGCAACTGCCCTACCACGGCCAACGCAACGAAAACGCCTATTGCGCCCTCATGGCGCGCAAGAGCAGCACCTGCGCCGCCTGCCTCCAGACCCAGCAACGCCTTTCCGAGACCGCCACCGAGAGCCCGCAAACGGTGACCTGCCCCTCCGGCCTGACCGAGACCGCCGTGCCGGTGCGGCTGGGCGAAAAACTGGTGGGCTACCTCCAAACCGGCCAGGCCTTCCGCCGCAAACCCTCGCCCGCGCAATTCGAGCGGCTGGCCAAAAAACTCCGGGACCTGGCCCCGGACGTTTCGATCCGCGAGCTGGAACAGGCCTACTTCCGCACCCGGGTGCTCTCCCCCGCCGAGCACGAGGCCATCGTGCGGATGCTGTCGGTCTTCGCCCAGCACCTGGCCGTGGTCAGCAACCAGTTGCTCGTGCGCCAGGAACACCCCGAGCCGCCCATGGTCACCAAGGCCAAGGCCTACATCGAGGAACACCAGGCCGAAGACCTGTCCCTGAGCCAGGTGGCCCGCGCCGTCAACGCCAGCATCTTTTACTTCTGCAAGGTCTTCAAACGCGCCACCGGCATCAACTTCACCGAGTACGTCTCCCGCGTGCGCATCGAGAAGGCCAAAAACCTCGCCCTCAACCCCAACCTGCGCATCAGCGAAATCGCCTTCGCCGTCGGCTTCCAGTCCCTGACCCACTTCAACCGCGTCTTCAAGAAAATCACCGGCATGTCGCCCACCGCCTACCGGGCGCAACTGCACCAAACCTGAGCCACGCCGGCCCCGGCTCCTCCTCTCCGCCCGGCACGGCGCCTCAACGCCGGACCTGGAGGTGGCCGTTGAAGTCCACCTCGATCTCCCGCGCCCCCGCCGGCACCGCCAGTTCCTGCGTCTTGCCACCCGGCCAGCGCACCCGCACCCGCTCGGGCGCCGCCACCGCCCCCAGCACCAACACCGGACTGTTGACCGACCAGTAACCCGCGCCGGCCTGCACCTCCCGCACCGGTCCCCAAACCCCGCCGGCCTCCACGCGCACCGCCGCGCCCACCCCGTGCGGATTGTCCGGCGGTCCCGCCAGCCACACTCGCAGACCCGGACGCGCCGCGGTGTTTTGCAGCAGCACCGTGGCCGCCGCGTTCTGGCTCACCGCCAGGTCCAGCCGCCCGTCGCCGTCGAAATCCGCCGCCGCGCAACCCCGTTGCTCGCCATAGATGCGGATGCCGCTGACCTGTCCCGGCACGGGCTGCAAACCGCCGGCGCCGTCGCCCCGCAGTAGCAGGCCCCGCCCGGCGTCCTGCCGCCACTCGTCCGGGTTTACGGCGAAGCAGTTCTGGCTCAGGAACACGTCCTCGCGGCCGTCGCCGTCGAAGTCCGCCACGATCACGCCCCAGGCCGGCGCCCACTGGGCCTCGGCCGGCAGGGGACGTAATTCCCAGTGCTCGCCCCGGTTGAGCAACGCCACGCTGCGCGTCTCCACCACCGCCGCCACAGCCAGCGCGTCCAGCTCCGGCCCGTAAATGTCCCGCACGGTGGCCCTGCCGTAGGCCTCGAAACTGGGCACGCGCGCCTGCACCAGCGGAATGGCCTCGCGCACCGGACGCAACCCGCGCACCGGCACCTCCCGTCCCGTGGCCGGGTCCACGTACGTCTCGATGAAATCAAACGTCCCGCTCTCGTCCAGGTCGCCGTAGTGCACGCGCACCGGTTGCTCCGGCGTGGGCCGGTAGCGGCTGTTGAGCCCCCAGTTGCCCACCACCACGTCCGGCCGGCCGTCGCCGTCCAAATCCCCCGTGGCCACGCCGGACCACCAGCCCGTGAGCGCGCTCAACGGACCGGCGGCGGGCGCCGGGCCTGCGCCCGCCGACCGCACCGGCGGGTCCCACGGCTCGAGCCGGCCGCCCCGGTTGCGAAACATCCGCAACGGGCCCCAATCGCAGGCCAGGACCAGGTCCGGCGTACCGTCGCCGTCCAGGTCGCTGAACACCGCGCCGCTCACCAGGCCCAGCTTGTCGAAGCGCTGCGCCGGCACCAGCCGCGCGCCCTCCTTGCGCAAGAGCACCGAGTCGGCCGGCTCCGGGTAACGCCCCGGCACGACGCGCCCGCCCAGGAAAATGTCCAGGTCACCGTCGCCGTCCACGTCCGCCGCGGCCAGGGGACCGGTGCTGGAGAGCCGGCCCAGCACCGCCTCGCCGCTGAGGCCGGCGCGCAGGTCCAGCACGCGCAGCGCGCCGCCGTTGGTCAGGCCGTCCTCGTAATTGCTGGAGCCCACCAGCAGGGCGGGGCCGAAAGCCAGGACGGTGGTCTGGTCGCGCGCGTTGGGTTTGTTCAGCGGCGCGTTGGTCAGCGCGGCAAACCCCTTCCCGGCCAGGTTGCGGAAGACGCCCGGCGTGCCGCTGCGGCCGCCGGCGATGATCAAATCCTCCCAGCCGTCCTCGTCCACATCCGCCCAGGTCACGCCGGGGCCGAGCTGGCTGAGTTTGCGGGGCAACAGCGGCTGGCGCTGGAAATCGTCGAACGGTTCCTCGACGTGCCGGTGCCCCAGCCATGCGCTTCGGTCGGCAAACCACGGCGCGGGTTCCGGCGGCGGCGGCGCGGGCGGCGGGGGGTCGCCCTCCGGCTCGTCAATTTCGTACACGTGGTTGGGCCGGGCTTGGGGTACCTCGCTGCGCCGGCCGCTGCGCCAGACGACCTCGAGGGTCAGGTTCGTGGCCGGGCCCGCGGCAAACATCCGCGCCGGTTCGTGCCCGGAGAGGTAATGGCCGCCGCAGACGATTTCCTGCTGCTGCGCGGGCACGGGGCCGCCGCGGACGGTCACCCGGGCGCCGATGCCCCGGGTGTTGGGCGGCCGCCCGCGCAGGCGCACCAGCAGACGCGGCGCGGTGGCCTCGTTGCGGCACAGTTCGGCCCCGCCGTTGAGGTTGTTGACCACCACGTCCAGGTCGCCGTCGTTGTCCAGGTCGGCCAGGGCCACGGCGTTGCCCACGTCCGCAAAGTCAAAACCCCAGGCCGCGCTCACGTCCTCGAAGGTCAGGTCGCCGCGGTTGCGGAACACCACGTTGGGGATGGCGTAGCGCGGGAACATCGTCCGCAGTCGCTGGAGCTCGTGGCTGGACATGGCCTTCTGCGTCTTGAGCACCTCGGCCTGCTCGATGATGTCTGTGTTCATCATCTGCAACTCGTGGCCGGTGGTGATCAACAGGTCCTCGTACCCGTCCAGGTCCACGTCCAGGAAGTTCGGCGACCACGTCCACTCGGAGGCCTCGACCCGGGCAAACTGGGCCAGCTCGGCGAAGGTGTGGTCGCCGCGGTTGACCAGGAGCGTGTTGTGCGAGTACTGGGGGCGGTTCTCGATGAGCCCGGGCGGCAGGTGCACGGGCAGGATTTCGCCGTTTTCCAACATCCGCCGGGCGTGGTCGCGGCTGAGCATGTCCGATACGAAAAAGTCCAGGTGCCCGTCGCGGTTCACGTCGGCAAAGTCCACCCCCATCGAGAAAATGCTCGTCTGGCGCAGCGCCAGCCACGGCAGCGCGCGGAAACGGCCGGTGCCGTCGTTGAGCCAGATGCGGTCCGGCGACTCAAAATCGTTGCACACGTACAGGTCCGGCGCGCCGTCACCGTTCAGGTCGCGGAAGGCGGCGGTCAGGCCCCAGTCGTACAGGGGGGTGCGCAGCGGGCGGCCGTCCTCGTCCAAAAAGGCGCCGCCGGTGAACGGCACCAGCGTGAAGTTGCCGCGGCCGTCGTTCAAATAGAGCACATCGGGCTCGCCGTTTTCGATGATGCGCCCCTCGCGCGTGGCGGTGAACCGCCCCACCAAGTCCGCCTCGGTCACGGGCCGGTCGTTCACGGCGATGACCTCGATGCGGCCGTCCTCGGTCTCGCGCAGGCGCATGCGGGTGTTGGGCATGTCGCGGATGGTCGTGGTGCGGTAGTTGCACACGTACAGGTCCAGGTCGCCGTCGCCGTCCACGTCGGCCAGCGTGGCGGTCATGCCGGCGCGCAGGTAATTGAGCGGGGTGGTGGGATGGCGCGGCGCGAAACGGCCCCGGCCGTCGTTGAAAAGCAGGAACGTACCCTCGCCCACCGTGTTCACCACCAGGTCCAGGTCGCCGTCGCCGTCCAGGTCCGCCAACACGGCGCCGGTGCAACTGTTCTGGGGCAGGGCCACGCCGGCGCGCTCGGTCACATCCTCGAAGCGCCAGTCGCCCCGGTTGCGGTACAGCGCATTGGGCCGGTCCAGCCCGGCAAAAAACAGGTCGCACCAGCCGTCGCCGTCCACGTCGCCGGCCGCCACGCCCGCGCCGTTGAGGTAAATCTGGTTGGTGATGTAGCGCGACTGCGCGAGGAGGTTGGTGAACGTGACGCCGGTTTGCGCGGGCGGCAGCACGGTAAAGCCCACCGGCCGCGCGCCGGGGCGGGGCACGACCGGGCGCGCGCGGTAACCGGGGCCGTCCTGCCAGTCGGCGGCGGCCGCCCCGAGGCCGGCGGCACCGAGCACGACCGCCGCGACGGAGGCGAGAAGTCGGAAAAACATGCGTGCCCCCACAAACCGGGACGGACGGTGTTTGTCAACTGAGTTCGCCGGCGAACGACCGACGGAGGCCCGGGGCACGCGGGCGTCCCCGTCTGCAAGCGTCCGCCAACGGGCGCACTCCAAACGCTTCGCGCACCACCCGCCGCCCGATTCCTCGCGCCAGCGTGTGGAGTGCGGCGGCTGGCCGCCGCTGTCGCACTGGGCTGCCGCCGGCGGCGGAGCGCTACCGTCTGCGGGGCTGCCGGGCCTGCCCCACAGCGGGGGAAAGCGCCAGCAAGCCGGCGCACTCCAAACGCTTCGCGCACCACCCGCCGCCCGATTCCTCGCGCCAGCGTGTGGAGTGCGGCGGCTGGC
>JBBIJZ010000092.1:8966-18159 GCA_037445715.1 Verrucomicrobiales bacterium
AAACGCTCCGCGCACCACCCGCCGCCCGATTCCTCGCGCCAGCGTGTGGAGTGCGGCGGCTGGCCGCCGCTGTCGCACTGGGCTGCCGCCGGCGGCGGAGCGCTACCGTCTGCGGGGCTGCCGGGCCTGCCCCACAGCGGGGGAAAGCGCCAGCAAGCCGGCGCACTCCAAACGCTTCGCGCACCGCCGCCGACCGGTTGCTCGCGTCGCCAAGCAAAAAGGGCCGGGCTTGCGCCCGGCCCCGTGATTGATCGATCGGCTCAGCCGTACCGGCTCAGCGCCGGATGCGGCCGAACTGCATTTGCTCGGTGGGAGCGAAGGTGAAGGGGCTGGTGGCCCCGGTCACGTCCACCCACGGACCGGTCACGCTGGGCGCCGCTTGCAGCGTCCCGCCGCCGGTCCAGGTGATCGTGATGGTGCGGTCGGGGTTGAGCCGGATGCCGGTGAACTGCGGCGGCGGTTCTTCCGCCACCGCCGGCACCAGGAGCATGAAGTCCCAGTCGCCGTTGGTCGGCGCCACCCGCAGGGTGGTCGGCCCGCCCAGTTCCACCACCGCCAGGTCGCCTCCGGCCGCCGTCTTCAGCGGCACCAGGGCGTTGTTGCCCCAGCCGCCCGGCGCCGGCCCTTCAAACACCCCCAGCGGCGTCTCCGTGCCGCCCACCACCTTCGAGAGCGGCCCGCCAATGGTCGCCCCGGCGTCCCCGTGCGAGAAGCCGCCGTACAGGTGGTACCGCCCGGCCGGCAGGTCGCGGCTGTAGTTGTACCACTGCCCGCTCCCGATCCAGCCCAGCTTGTAGTTGACCTTGATGTCCCCCACCCCGCGGGTGCGGTCCCCCGTCCGGTCCATCGAAACCCGCGGGTTCACCCCGTGCCGGTACAGTGGCGAGGAGGCGGAATCGTCCCGCTGGTAGTCGGTGCCCACGGTGGCCTTCAGCCCCGCGTAGGCCCCGCCCGCGTACGGCATCGCGCTGGCCTCCGCCAGCCCCGTGCCGTTGTTGTCGAAGTCCTCCGCCTCGATGAAGAAGGTCGGCGTCTTGAGCGCGCTGCTGGTGCGGAAGCTCCAGCTCACCGTCCGGTCCCCGAAGCTCAGCACCACCGGGTGCAACCCGTCCGCCCACGGCGTCGCGGGCGTGTAGCTGACCTTCAGTTCGCCCCCGGCCTTGGTCACCGTCGGCGTCACGGCGGTGCCGTCCACCGTCAGCGTCACCGAGCCCGGGTCAATGTTCGCCAGCCCCTCGACGATCACCGCCGTCACCGGCGCGTCCGCCCCCGCCCGGGCCGGGCTGCCCGAGGAAGTCCAGTCGCGGCCCGGGGCGAAGGACTTCACCCAGGGCACGTTCGGGTTGGGGAACGGATACTGGTAGGCCTTGATCGAGGTGGACACCATGCTGTCGTTGATCAGCGTGGCGTTGGCGTGGGTGGCGTAGCCGGTGTTCTCATCCGCCGGCAGGCGCGAACTCCACTCGATGCCCGAGCCCCCGCCGCCCTCGTACCAGATCAGCCGGGCCGGGTACAGGCCGGCCTGCTGCACGTAGAACAGGAAGGTCGTGCCGTCGGTCAGCCCGCCGCCCGTTCCGCGGCCGCCGCTGAACTCGCCCACCACCACCGGCAGCGTCCACCACTCGTTCGGATTGCCGATGGTCAGGCGGAAGCCGTCATCGCTGTTGACGTTCATCGCAATCAGCCCCGCCGGCAGGTCCAGCACCGTCAGGATTTCCTGTGAGTAGTTGTCCTGGCCGCTGTCCGGGAAGTCCGTGGCCTCGGGGAAGGCCCCGCTGCCGCGCGGGTCAATGCCCGGAATGCCCGGCACCGGGAAGTCCGGGTAACCCAGGGCGCTGTCAAACCACCCGTCCTCGCCGGTGTTGGTGTAGTTGATGACGTCGGTCTCGACGTAGCGGCCCTGCGGGCCGGTGAAGCTGGTCAGGTCCGCCGTGTTGGGCAGGCCCAGCAACCCGTTGATCTGGCTCTCCCCGGAGTAGGTGTCGTTGCCCCGGGTGCCCAGATCGGTGTAACTGGCGTTCTGGACGGTCTTGACCAGGAAGCCCGGGTTGCTCCGGTTCACCGCACTGGCGGGCAGGGCCAGGCTCGGCGGCACCACCGGCAGGTTGGCGATGGTGAAGCTGGTGGCCCCCTCGTAGCTCTGGGCCCCTGCCGCGAAGGTCACCTTCAACTCGTGCGTGCCCGGACTCAGGAAGCCCGGCGGGTCATACTCGACGGTGGTCGTGTTGCCGGCCTTGCTCTTGGTGGCCGCCACTTCCGTCCCGTCCAAGAGCAGCTTGATCGAGCCCTGGTCCACCGCCGTGTCCCCGTCCTGAATCTTGGCGATCAGCTTCGTGGTCGGCAGGTAGGGATTGCCCGACTCGCGGAACGGATGGGTGAAGCTCACCACCGCCGGCCCCGCGCTGCTCCGCGAGCGGTAGGTCTTGAGCGCGTCGGCCGCGTCGGCGTTGAGCAGTTGCCGCGTCGTGGCGGTGGGCACGGTCTCGCGGCCGGACCACTCGAGGTTGGCGCCGCCGCCGCCCTCAAACCACACCGTCCGCAACGGGTAATACCCCGCCTGCGGCACGTACAGCAGACTCGTCGTGTCGGCCGCCCCGCGGCCCCCGTCAAACTGCCCCACGATCTGCGCGATGAGCACCTCGCTCACCCCGTTGTAGGCCGTGGTCCGGAACCCGTCGTCGCTGTTGAAGTACAACTCGTACACCCCCGCCTCCGGGAAGTGCACGTACGTGGTGATCTCCGCCGCAATGTTGTCCGTGTACGGCGAGCCGTCCGGATTGGTCTCCGTCGCACTGGGAATGCCGGGGATGTTCGCGTCCGGCCAGCCGTTGTTCTCCTGAAACGCCCCGTTCTGGCCCGGCGTTCCCCCCGCTTCCATCTGGCTGTAGTTGATCACGCTGCTCTCGGCGTACACCCCGCCGGTGAAGCCGGTCAGGTCCGCCACGTTGGGCCCGCGCAGCCCCTGCAGTTGCTGCTCGGCCCGGGCAATGGTGTTCTCCTGCCCGCGCGCGGCCGTCTGGTGCACCTTCACGTTGAAGCCCCGCTGGGCCGTGTTCACGTCGCTGACCGCCAGCCCCGGCGGCAGGGTCACGTAGTTGGGCACCGTGAAGGTCTTCTCGTCCGTCACCTCGATGCCCCGGGTGTCCTTGATGGTCACCTTGACGGTGTGCGTGCTGCCCGGCGCCAGCGGATTGGTCAGGTCCCACCAGTCCAGATAGTTGAACGGGTCCTGGAACGTGGTGCGCTGGGGCGTGACCGGTGTGCCGTCCAGCTCCAGGCGCGCCGTGCTCACGTCCGCCACCGCCGGACCGGAGTTGATGACCTGGGCGCTGAAGCCCACCGGGTTGCCGGTGACCGGACCGACAATGAGCTTGTCGGCCGGGATGGTGGTGATGTTGATGTCGTCAATGCCCGCGTACTCCATGGCGCCGCCCGTGCTGGCGCCGAAGAGGATGCGGCCGGGCCGTGGCGAGAAGGTGGTCCTGAAGTCCGTGACGATGTTGGCGCCCTTCCAGAACACGTTGAGGATGCCGTCCTCGTCGAGCACCACCTTCAACGGCGCCCACCCCAGCCGCGTGCCCGGGGCCGGCGGCGCGCCCCCGCTCGGGCTGCCGTAGTTGGGGTTGTCCCCCTCTTGGGGCGGATAGGTGAAGGGCCCGGTGATCAGGGTGTTGGGGTCCCCCAGGAAGTCGTAATCGTCCGGGAAGAGCACGGCCGGCATGGCGATCTGGGCGATCTGCACCCCGTCCACGCGCACGCTGATGCCGCGGACGTCCTGCGGGCCGTTGGAACCGCCCACCGGTGCGGTGCCCGTGCCCCAGGTGTCGAAGCCCACCGCGACGCCGGACTTGGTGCCCTCCTCGGGCAGGTTGTCTTCGTTGCCGCCGTTCTCGAAACTGCCCGCCCAGCCATCGGCGCGGCCGCCGCGACCCGGGTTGGTGCCGCCCTCGATCAGGGCCACGATGGGGTCGTTGGCGCTGACGTAGTTGACGCTGAACCCGTCAGCCGGCGGGTTGTTGTACCAGTCGCCGCACTTGATGAGGCACTCGAAGGTGAAGGCTTTGACCACGAGTCCGTTGTCAAAGTCCGGGAAGAGCACCGCGCTCGATTGGCCGGTGTTGTCGGTCAGCTTGATGTGGCCTTTGCCGTCGTTCCCGCCGTCGGGAACCCATTCGGCGCTCCCGACCATGATGAGGCCTGTGGGGACGCCGTTTTGGAGGTCGTAGAAGGCGCTGCCGGCGGAGGCGGTGGGCAGGGCCAACAGTGCCAAGGCACCGGAGGAGACCGCCACCAAGCCCGCGCGCTGGATTCTGCGCTGTCGCGTTGGGTTCATAGGGTTTCGGAGGTTTGGTTCTTGGATCGCAGGCGCCGTTACCTGACCCGACTGCGGACGCGCCACCTCACTCGAGGCCTGGGGCCCGCACCGGGCAAAACGGTTTCGGCACCTGCAATCATTGGCTGTGAAGCACCCGCAAACTATGCGGGTGCCCGGGGCTGTCAACAGAAAAGTGACCAAAACACAAAGCGCGGTGGGCGCACATCTCGGTTTCTTCCCGTGGCCGGGGGACCGCTGCGCCGGCTTCTCCGTAAGCCGGATCGCGGGTTTCCCAACCCGCAGGGCCCGGGAAAGACGTGGAGCCAAACGCCGGTGCGGACGCCGGCGCTCCGGCGGACGGGGGAAGGGGCACCGCCGGTGGCGCGGGGGACACATGCCCCCGCGGTGGTCCAGGGCGGGGAGTTTCGGGCGCGCACACGGCACGCGCGAAAACGTGGCCGTGCCACCGCGTGGCCCAACATCCCAACCCGGGGATTTCACACACCGAAACGCCGCGCGAAGTTCCGGACCGCTGTGTCGCCGATTGGCAAACGGCGAGACCGGCGAACGCAGAGGTCCTGCGGGTTGGGAAACCCGCGCCCCGGCAGACCGGCCACGGCAGGCAAGGGGGATGCGCTCCGCCGGTCGCCGGACTTTTCGGTGTCGTTCTGACAGCGCCAGCAGGCTGGCGCACTCCAGGCGCTTCGCGAATTTCAGGAGCCGCCGTCCCTCCGCGACTGCGTCTGGAGTGCGGCGGCTTGCCGCCGCTTTCCCGGGAACTCAGAAGCTGCGGGTTGGGAAAACCCGCGCCATGGCAGACCGGGAAGCCCGCCGCGGCGCCGGCGCCGTTCATCCGGCCGCGTCGCCGCGCGGCCCTACCCTGCGCCCCGTGGGGGCGGGCTTTCCTCCCGGAGATGCCCGGCGGGCTGTGCCCCGCAAAGCACACTTGCGTTGGGACGCGATTCCGGGTAGCAAGGGCTCCAGCGAACCCTGAACCTTGCAATTATGACGCAGAAAACCTTTCCCAACCGGACCCACGGCCGAAGGCCGGGCGGCTTCACGCTGATCGAGCTGCTGGTGGTCATCGCCATCATCGCCATCCTGGCGGGCATGTTGTTGCCGGCCCTCAGCCGGGCCAAGGACCGGGCGCAGCTCTCGATTGACCTGAGCAACAACAAACAAATCCTCCTGGCCATGTCCATGTACGTGGGCGACAACAACGACTACATGCCCCACCCCAGTTGGGGTACCGTGTCCGGGGGCTCCGGCAACGGTCCCAACAACTGGTGCTATGCCTCCTACGTCGAGGGCCTGGGCTGGATGCGTACCGCCGCGAACAGCATGGAGTACACGAACCAACTGCCCTTCTTCCGCCAGAGCCAGTTGGGGCGTTATCTCGAGACCGAAAAGGTCCTCATTTGCCCCAAAGACGCGGTCGAGTCGCGGGGCTCGAAGAAGAACCTTTATCGCCAGCGGGACGTGAAGCTGACCAGCTACACGTGGAACGGCTCGGTCATCAGTTACGGCCAACTGGTCAACTCGACGCGCACCTCGCCGCTGCCGCCCATCGGCAACACCCACAAGCAATCCGCCATGAACCCGATGTCCTACCTGATGTGGGAGGCGGATGAGTACACACCCTTTTTCTTCAACGACGCCGGCAACCAGCCGCACGAGGGCATCTCGCAGCGGCACGGCGGTGGCAAGGCCATCAGCGTGACGGTGGACGTCAAAGGCCGCGGCACCATCGGCCTGATCAGCGGCGGCACCCTGAGCATCACCTACAAGAAGTACTACGACCTGGCCGGCGGCGTGGCCGGCGGAACCATTTTCCGGCCGGCCGTGTTGCCCAACGAACTCTGGGCCGCGCCCGACAGCCCGACCGGCGGCTACTTTTAAAACCTTTCGACCTGCCCTCACGACTCCCGCCTGCGGGCGGGAGTTTTCTTTTGGGGGCCGGGGCAATGGCCGGGGCCTGCGAGGGGAGGTGTCCCGGCGGGGGCCGGTCACTCGCCAATGATTTTCACCAGCACCCGCTTGCGGCGGCGGCCGTCGAATTCGCCGTAGAAAATCTGCTCCCACGGCCCCAGGTCGAGCCGGCCGCCGGTGATGGCCACGACCACCTCGCGGCCCATGATCTGGCGTTTGAGGTGGGCGTCGGCGTTGTCTTCGCCGGTGCGGTTGTGCCAGTACTGGGCGACCGGCTCGTGCGGCGCCAGCTTCTCCAGCCACACGTCGTAGTCGTGGAGCAGGCCGTCCTCGGCGTCGTTGATGTACACGCTGGCGGTGATGTGCATGGCGTTGACCAGGCAGAGGCCCTCCTGCACGCCGCTGCGGCGCACCAGCGCGGCCACGGTGTCGGTAATGTTGAGGTACCCGCGCCGCTCGGGGACGTGGAACCAGAGGTATTCGGTGAGCGATTTCATGGCCGGATTCCAGCCCCGACCGGGCGGTCCGCCAACTGCAAACCGCCGCCGAGCCGGCGGCTTCGTCGCCCGGCGGTCATAAGTCCAGGCCGGCGGGGCCGCATGGGTGGGTGCAACGCACTTCCCGGCCGCGGCCGGGTGGGCCGTAGCGCAGACTTCCCGATCTGCCGTAACGCGGGTTTCCAACCCGCAGACCTCCGGGCTCGCCCGCGCTGCCGATTGGGTAATCGGCGGTACGGCAGGTTGGAAACCTGCGCTACTACCCGGGCCTCCTTGTTGCGGCCGGGCGCCGGGGGCGGCTTGCAATTCCCCCGGCCGCAGCGCAGTTTGCCGGCACGCACCCGGCATGGCGCTTCTGCTCACACCCCGGCGGCTGGACCAGTTCAGCGAGTTTTACCACCAGACCGGCGCGATGCTCGGCTCGGGGCTGACGCTGATCCGCGCCCTCGAGCTGATCCGGGACGCGCCCCCGGCGGCGGCGTTCCGGCCGCGGCTGCAGCAGGTCATCGCCGAGCTCCAGCAGGGAGCCACCTTTTCCGAGGCCCTGGCCAATCGCCGCGGCTGGTTGCCGGAGCTGGACATCGCCCTGATCGCTGCTGGCGAACAGAGCGGCCGGCTGGACGCCTGCTGCCAGCGGCTGGCCGCCTACTACAAGGACCGGGCGCGGCTGTTGCGGGCGGTGTTTGCGGACCTGGCCTACCCGGTCTTCCTGCTGCTGCTGGTGCTGCTGATCTTCCCGCCCGGGGCGCTGGCGGACCTGGTGTGGAAGGGGGACGTGGCCGGGTTTGTGGCGCCCAAGCTGCAGGTGCTGGCCGTGGTCGCCCTGATCCAGGTGCTCGTGCTGGGGTTGAATCGCACCGGTCAGGCGCCCGGCTTCCGCCGCACCTGGGAGGAACTCCTCCACGCCATCCCCGTCTTCGGGCGGGCGCGGCGCTCGATGGCCCTGGCGCGGTTGGCGCTGGCGCTGGAGGCACTGCTCAACGCCGGGGTCAACGCGATCGAGGCCTGGCCGCTGGCGGCGGCCGCCAGCGGGTCCCCCGCCCTCGAGGCCGCCACCGCCCGCGCGCGGGAGCGGATGCTGGCCGGCGAGACCCCCGGCGAGGCCATTGCGCGGGAGGCGGCTTTTCCGCCGCGGTTCACCAGCCTGTACCGCAGCGGCGAGCTGAGCGGGCGGCTGGACCAGTCGCTGGCTTACCTGCATGCGGACTTTGCGGACGAGTCGGCCCGGCTCTACAAGCGGCTGGCGGAGTGGACGCCGCGGCTGGTGTTTCTGCTCATCGCGGTGCTCGTGGGCTGGTTCATCGTCCGGTTCTGGATGAACTACTTTACCGGCGTGCTCAACAGCGGCGGCGCCGGGCTGCCCGAGCCGTAGGCGGTCGGGCTTGCCCGGGCGGGGGCCGCGGGCTACAAACGCTTCGCAAAGCTGATCCTGGTCATCCGGCCCGCCCGGCCTCAATCTGCGCACGCCATGCCCGAGAACATCAAACTGGAAGACGCCATCGAGTTTGCGGAAAACCCCGAGCCGCGCTGCCCCTGCGTGCTGCTGCTGGACACCTCCGGCTCGATGAGCGGCGAACCCATCGAGGCCCTCAACCAGGGCCTGCAGGTCTTCAAGGAGCAACTGGTCAAGGACCCCATGGCCTGCCGGCGCGTCGAGGTGGCCGTGGTCACCTTCGACAACGAGATCAAACTGGCCCACGACTTCACCACCGCCGAGCGCTTCGAGCCGCCGCGGCTCACCGCCCAGGGCCAGACCTTCATGGGCGGCGCCATCCACAAGGCGCTGGACATGATCCAGGCCCGCAAACAGCAGTACCGCGCCAACGGCGTCGCCTACTACCGCCCCTGGGTGTTCATGATCACCGACGGCGAACCGCAGGGCGAGCCCGAGAGCATCGTCCAGGCCGCCGCCCAGCGGCTCAAAAACGACGAGGCCGCCAAGCGCGTGGCCTTCTTCGCCGTGGGAGTCGAGGGGGCCAACATGGAACGGCTGGCGCAGATCGTCGTGCGCACCCCGGTCAAGCTCAAGGGCCTGAACTTCACCGAAATGTTCGTCTGGCTCTCGCGCAGCATGGAAAGCGTGGCCCACTCCCGCACCGACGAACAGGTGGCTCTGCCCCCGCCCGGCTGGGGCACCGTCTAGGCCTGCCATCGGCCTTGCCCCGCCGCCGCCCGGGCGCGGCGCGGTCCCGCCCTTCCTCGCGCATGAGCCTCCTCCGCCTCGCCCAACGCGCCCTGGCCACCCGCCCCTGGGCCGTGCTGGCCGCCGCCGTGCGCGGCACCAGCCACGAAAAAAACGGCCAGCCCTGCCAGGACGCCGTGGCCTGGCGGTTGACCCGCGAGGGGACGTTGCTGGCCGCGGTGGCCGACGGCGCCGGCTCCGCGCGCCTGGGGGAGGTGGGGTCCGAGACCGCCGCCCGCGCCGTGCTGGACCACCTCGAGGCCGCGCCGG
>JBBIJZ010000093.1:0-18130 GCA_037445715.1 Verrucomicrobiales bacterium
GGCGGCCCACGCCCGAGCCGCCCGGGTGCGAGCGCGCCACGAATTCGTCCCGGTTTCCCGGTTTGAACATCGTTCCCCCCTCCGCTCTAATCGCGCCCGTGACCATCGTGTCCCTGGCCGCCTGGCAAATCTTCGACTCGCGCGGGCATCCCACCGTCGAGGCCGAGGTCACCCTGGCCAACGGCGCGCGCGGCCGCGGCGCGGCCCCCGCGGGGGCCTCCACCGGCCAATTCGAGGCACTCGAACTGCGCGATGGCGACCCCCGGCGCTTCCGCGGCCGCTCCGTCTTCCGCGCCATCCGCCACATCGAGGGCGAAATCGCCGCCGCGCTGCGCGGCCGGGACGCCACGGACCAGGCCGCGATTGACCGCCGGCTGATCGAGCTGGACGGCACCCCCAACAAAAGCCGGCTCGGCGCCAACGCCCTGCTGCCGGTCTCGATGGCGGTGGCGCGGGCCGCTGCCGCCGCACGCGGGCTGCCCCTGCACGCCCACCTGGGCGAGGGCACGGGCACCCTCCTGCCGGTGCCGGAGATTCAGATCATCGGCGGCGGCGCCCATGCCCGGGGCCGCACCGACGTGCAGGATTACCTGCTCATCGCCACCGGCGCGCGCTCCTACGCCGAGACGCTCGAAATCACCCACAACGTCTATCACGCGATGGGCGACCTGCTCGCCGCGCGGGACCGCTGCTTCGGCGTGGCGGACGAGGGCGGTTACTGGCCGGCCTGCGCCACCAACGAGGAACCGCTGGCCTGGCTGGTCGAGGCCATCGAACGCGCCGGTTACACCCCGGGCCGCGACGCCGCCCTGGCGCTGGACGTGGCCGCCAGCAACCTCTTCGACGAAGCCACCGGCCGCTACCGCTTCCGCCTCGAGGGCCGCGAGTGCACCACGGACGAACTGGTCGAGCAGTGGACCGACTGGTGCGCCCGCTACCCGATCGTCTCGCTCGAAGACCCGCTGGCGGACACGGACTGGGCCGGCTGGCAGGCCCTCACCCGCCGCCTGGGCGCGCGCGTCCAACTGGTGGGCGACGACCTCTTCACCACCCGCGCGGAACGGATTCAGGCCGGCCACGACCGCGGCACGGCCAATGCCGCGCTCATCAAGCTCAATCAAATCGGCACCGTGACCGAGACAATCGAAGCCGTGCGCCTGACCCGGCGCCTGGGCTGGCAACCCATCATCTCGGCCCGCTCGGGCGAAACCGAGGACGCCTTCATCGCGCATCTGGCCGTGGCCACCGACGCCGGCCAGCTCAAGGTCGGCGCGCTGGCCCGCGGCGAGCGCACCGCCAAATGGAACGAGGTGCTCCGCATCGCCCGCGACCTGGGACCCCGCGCCCGCTTCACCGGCTTCGTCCCGCCCCGACCCGCCTGAAGCCATGCGAAACGGCGCGCTCGGCTTCCTCCTGGTCGCGGTCGTTCTCCCGGCCGCAGCCCGCAGCGCGCCCGCTCCGGACAACCTACCGCCGAGTCCCGCCGTGCGCCGGTCGCCCCTGCTGCCCCGGCCACGAGCGCCGGGGCCGCGCCGAGGTCACCGGGGGTGGATCGAGCAACCAGCTCGTCCCCACCGGGCAAAACTCAGTTGACCCTCCGGGCTTTTCCTGACTCCCTTGGGGCGGCATGAGCAACGTCCCGGAAGACCTCAAGTACGCGGCTTCGCACGAATGGGTGCGCGTGGAGGGCGAGACCGCCACCGTGGGCATCACCGATCACGCGCAGCGCGAACTGACCGACGTGGTGTTCGTGGAACTGCCCGCCGTGGGGCGCGAACTGCGCGCCGGCGAGGCCTGCGCCGTGGTCGAGTCGGTGAAAACGGCCAGTGACGTTTATGCCCCGGTCAGCGGCACGGTCACGGCCGTGAACGAGGCGCTGGCGGCCAATCCGGGACTGGTCAACAGCGAACCCCACGGCGCGGGCTGGTTTTTCCGGCTCCGGCTCTCCCAGCCCGCCGAACTGGCGGGGCTCCTGGATGCCGCGGCCTACCGCGCGCGAATCGGCGGCTGAACGGGCGGCGTCCGGACCCCGGCCGCGCGCCGGACCCGCGGCGGGCCGGGTCAAATCTGGTAGTCCGGTGTCCCGCCGCGGTCGGTCTTCGAGAGGATTTTCACCTCGGCCTCCCCGGAAAGAACCAGCGAATTGGGGGGCACGCTGTGGGTGAGGAACACGTTCGCCCCGATGGTGCTGCCCGCGCCCACCACGGTGTCGCCGCCCATGATCGTGGCCCCGGCGTAGATGGTGACGTGGTCCTCGATGGTGGGATGGCGTTTCTTGCCGCGCAACGCCTGGCCCCCGGAGAGCGAGCGCGCCACCAGGCCCACGCCCTGGTAGAGCCGCACGTGGTTGCCGATCTCGGTGGTCTCGCCGATGACCGTGCCCGTGCCGTGGTCCACGAAGAAGTGCGAGCCGATGCGCGCGCCGGGGTGGAAGTCCATGCCCGTGCGGCCGTGGGCCCATTCGGTCATGATGCGCGGGATCAAGGGCACCCCGCGCAGGTACAGCCGATGGGCCAGCCGTTGCACGGCGATGGCCTCGATGCACGGGTAGGCCACGATGACCTCGTCCGGGCTGGCGGCCGCGGGGTCGCCCTGCCAGGCGGCCTCCACGTCCGTGGCCAGCAGGGCGCGCACCGTCGGCAGTTCGCCCAGGAACTCGCGGGTGATTGTCCGGGCCTGCTCGGCCAGGGCCGGGCGCGCCGTCGCCGCGGGCGCGCCGGCCTCGAGGCTCTTGCGGATTTCCGCCTCGAGTCGCCCGGCCACCGAGGCCAGCAACTCCGCCGTTTTGGCCGGCAGTTCGGTGGCGTGGAGCAGCGTTTCGTCGAAAAACCCCGGGAACAGGAGCCGCAACAGGTCGCGGGTAATGGCGGCGATGCCCCGTTTGGAGGGCAGGTTTTTGCCGTCCACGTGGTTGATGCCGCCGATCCGGGCGTAGGAGTCGAGCAGTTGTTCGCTCAGGCGGCGTACCGTCTCGTTCATCCCCCGAGTATCCGGCAGAGCCGCCCCGCCCGCAAGGCGCCGCGGGCGCGCGGGCCGGTGCCTTGCGGGGCGCGGGTCGGGCCGCTAGGCTGCCCGGTTGCCCGCTTCGCGGGAAAGCGCAGTCATGGCCAAAGAGTTCATCCGCATCGGCGGCGCCCGGGTCCACAATCTCAAGAACCTCTCGCTGGACCTGCCGCGGGACAAGCTGGTGGTGATCACGGGCGTCAGCGGCTCGGGCAAGTCCTCGCTGGCCTTTGACACCCTCTTTGCCGAGGGCCAGCGCCGCTACATGGAGTCGCTCTCGGCCTACGCCCGACAGTTCCTCGACCAGTTGGAAAAGCCGGACGTGGACTTCATCGAGGGGCTCTCGCCGGCCATTGCCATCGAGCAACGCACCGCCGGCGCCAACCCGCGCTCGCTCATCGCCACCACGACCGAGATTTACGACTACCTGCGCCTGCTCTTCGCCCATCTGGGCCAGCCGCATTGCCCGGTCAGCGGCCAACCCCTCACCGCCCTGAGCCCCGGCGACATCGTGGACCGCATCCTCGCCCTGCCGCCCGGAACGCGGGTGATACTCCTGGCCCCGGTGGTGAGCGCGCAAAAGGGCGAGTTCCGCGACGTGCTCGAGCGGCTGGCCCGGGAGGGCTTTGTGCGCGCGCGGGTGGACGGCCACCTGGTGGAGCTCAGCGCCAACGTCCGCTACAAGCTCGACCCCCAGACGCCCCACACCATCGAGGCGGTGGTGGACCGCCTGGTGGTGGATCCGGCCGTGCGCGTGCGCCTGAGCGACTCGGTGGAAACCGCCCTCAAATGGGGCGAGGGCCGCGTGCTGGTGCTCAGCCAGACGCCGGACCGCGCGCCGGCCCCGGAAGCCGAGACCCCGACGCGGGATCGCCCGGCTGCGCGGAGGGCGGAGCCCCCGTCACCCGCCACCGCCCCGCCGCCCGCAACGCCCTCCGACCGCTGGACCGAGACGCTGTGGTCCACGCGGCTTTATTCGCCGGCCACCGGGCGCAGCTACGAGAAACCCACGCCCAAACACTTTTCCTTCAACGCCCCCCAGGGCGCCTGCCCGGTCTGCCACGGCCTCGGGCAGAAGTACGTTTTCGACGAAACCCTGGTCGTGCCCGACCCGGACAAGTCGCTCGAGGCCGGTGCCATCCTGCCGTGGCGGCGGGGCGGCAAGCGGATGGTGGGGTACTACAAGAGCCTGCTCAAAGGTGTGGCCGCCCATGCCGGGGTGAGCCTGGAAACCCCCTTCAAGGAGCTGCCCGCCGGGTTCCGGCGCCTGCTGCTGTACGGTTCGGGCGAAACCCCCATCGAGTTCACGTTCTGGCGGGCGGGCAAGCTGAGCAAGGTCTCCCGCCCCTTCGAGGGCGTGATCCCGAATCTCCAGCGCCTTTACACCGAGAGCGAAAGCGAGTTCACCCGCAACCGGCTCAAGGCCTTCATGACCCTCCAGCCCTGCGACGCCTGCGGCGGCAAGCGGCTCCGCCCGGAAATCCTCGCCGTGACGTTGGGCGGCACGAGCACCGCCGCGCGCCCGGCGGATGCTCCACCCGCCCCCGCGCCCAACCCGACGCCTCCGGCCCCCGGTCCCCGCCCGCCGGCCCCCCGCATCCCCGGCCTGTCCATCATGGACGTGTGCGCCCTGAGCGTGGATGCCGCGGTCGGGTTCTTCCGCGACCTGGAGGCGGGGCTGACGCCGTTCCAACGGCGGGTGGTCGGCGACGTCATTCACGAAATCCTCGCCCGGCTGAGTTTCCTGCAAAACGTGGGCCTGGGCTACCTTACCCTGGACCGTGAAAGCGGCACCCTCAGCGGGGGCGAGGCCCAGCGCATCCGCCTGGCCACGCAGATCGGCGCCGGTCTGGTGGGCGTGCTCTACATCCTGGACGAACCCAGCATCGGCCTGCACCAGCGCGACAACCAACGCCTGCTCGACACCCTGTGCGGCCTGCGCGACCTGGGCAATTCCGTGCTCGTGGTCGAGCACGACGAGGAAACCATCCGCCGCGCGGACTGGATCGTGGACCTCGGCCCCGGCGCGGGCGTCCAGGGCGGGGAAGTGGTCGCGGCCGGCACCCCGGCCCAGATTCTGCAGCACCCGCGCTCGTTGACCGGCCGGTACCTCCGCGGCGAACTCACCCTCAGCCCGCCCGTGCCCCCGCTCAAAAACCCCGGCGAACGCGGCTGGCTCACGGTGGTCGGCGCCCGAGAAAACAATCTCCAAAACCTCACCGTCCGCTTCCCCCTGGGCGCGCTGACCTGCGTGACCGGGGTCAGCGGCTCGGGCAAGAGCACGTTGGTGGACGACATCCTGCGCCGGGCCCTGGCGCGGCGGCTGTACGGGGCCACCGAGCGGCCGGGGGCGCACGACGAAATCCGCGGCGTCGAGCACCTGGGCAAGCTGGTGGTCATTGACCAGTCGCCCATCGGGCGCACCCCGCGCAGCAATCCGGCCACCTACACCGGCCTGTTCAACGACATCCGCGAGCTCTTTGCCCGCCTGCCCGCGGCCCGGGTGCGGGGCTACGATGCCGGCCGGTTCAGTTTCAATGTGCGCAGCGGCCGGTGCCACAAGTGCGAGGGCGACGGGCTGCTCAAGATCGAAATGAACTTCCTGCCCCCGGTCTATGTCACCTGCGAGGCGTGCGGCGGCCGGCGTTACAACCGCGAAACCCTCGAGATCACCTACAAGGGGCTGAACATCGCCGACGTGCTGGACCTGACCGTGGACGAGGCGGTCACGTTCTTCCGCGCCGTGCCGGGACTGCACGAGACCTGCCTGACGCTGGCCGAGGTGGGGCTGGGGTACCTCCGGCTGGGCCAGCCGGCCACCACCCTCAGCGGCGGCGAGGCCCAACGCCTGAAGCTGGCCACCGAGCTGAGCCGACGCCCGCTCGGCCACACGCTTTACCTCCTGGACGAACCCACCACCGGCCTGCACTTCCACGACATCGCCAAGCTGCTCGAGGTGCTCTTCAAACTGCGCGCCGCCGGCCACACCCTCATCATCATCGAGCACCACCTCGACGTCATCAAGTGCGCCGACTGGATCGTGGACCTCGGCCCCGAGGGCGGCAACGGCGGTGGCCGGATCGTGGCCGAGGGCCGCCCGGCGGACATTGCCCGCTGCCCCGCCAGCCACACCGGCCGCTACCTGCGCCGGGTGCTCGGGCTGGCATCCTAGCCGCCCGCGTGGCAACTTCGCCCCGGTTCATGCGCCCGGGAAAATCCAGAGCCCACCCCGGCCGGCGGCGGGGGAGCGGCCCGACCCGTACCCGGCTCGCGCGGCTGGCGGCCGGCGCGCTGGCCGCCCTGCTGGCGGTCCGGCTGATCGGCGCGGAAGTGGACGAAGCGCGCGCGCGCGACGCGCTGGTCAAGATGTTTCAGGACGGCCTCCACGCCCAGGTGGAACGGGATGCCGCCGCCTTTGCCAGCCAGTTTCCCAACTCGACCAACCTCGCCGAAGTCGTGCTCCTCCAGGCCCAGGCCCGCCTGGCCCTGGGCCGGGCCGACGACGCCCTGGCCCTGCTCGACGCGCACGCCGCCCGCGCCGGCGACCTGGCTGACGAGTACGCCTTTTGGGCCGCCGAGGCGCGGTTGCGCAAAGGCGACTTCGCCGCCGCCGCCGAGGGATTCGCCCAGGTGGCGGCGCGCTTCCCGGACTCCCCGCGGCGCCTCGAGGCCGCGGTGCAAGAGGCCGTGGCACGCCAGCGGGCGGGCGATCTTGCGCAAGCCATCGCGCGCCTGCGCGACCCGGCGGGGCCGTTTCAGGCCGGCGCGGCAGCCCAACCGGACAGTCCCTGGGCTCAACGTGGCCGGCTGTTGCTGGGCCGGCTCCAGCTCGAGCTCAAAGACCTGGAGGGCGCCCGTCAGACCCTCACCGCCACCAACGCCCCCGCCCTGCTGCCGGCCCTGGACTGGGAACGACGGCTGCTCCTGGCCCAAACGGCCTTTGCCGGCGGCCAGTTCGAGGAAACCCTGGCCCTGACCACCAACCTGTGGTCCGCCCTGACCAACGACCTGCCCCCGGCCCGGGTCGCCGAGGCGGCCCTGCTCGAGGGCCGCGCTTTCGTGGCGCGCCAGCAACTCCTGCCCGCCCTCCAGGCGTACGCGCGCGCCCTGACGCCCCAGTTCCCGGCCCCGTTGCGTCGGCAGGCCCTGGACCACCTCGTGGAGTTGACCCGGAACCCGGCCGCCGCCGAGCCGGCGCGCGCCCAACTGCAAGGCTTCCTCGAACAATACCTGCAGGATGAACTGGCCGAACCGGCCCGTTTCGCGCTCGGCCAGGCGCTGTTGCGCGAGTTCTACCGGTTGAGCGACGCCGGGGCTCCCGCCACCCCGGAGACGTTGGCCGCCCGCACCAACCACCTTTTCCAGGCCCGGGCGCTTTTCGAGCAAATCGCCACCAACCAGCCGCCGGGGCGGCTCGCCCCCCGCGCCGAACTGGCCCGCGCCTGGACGCTCTGGGAAGAGGGCGCCCCGCGCCTGGCCGAGGCGCTGGCCGCTTTTCGCAGCGCGGCCGGGCGGCTGCCGCCCTCGGAGGACCAGGCCACGGCGCGCCTCCAGTGGGCCGAGTGCCAGTTGCGCACCCGCGACACCGCGGGCGCCCTGAGCAACTTCTGGCTCGTCGCGACCAATCAGGTGGACGCCCCGCTCCCCACCGGTCTGCGCGCCCGCGGGTTCCTGGGCGCCGTGCGGGCCGCCCTCGAGGCGGGCGACCTGGCCACGGCCAGCACCGCCGCCGACCGGTTGCGCGGGCTGGAAGGCGCCGGGGAACTCTCCGAACAGGCCGACCTGCTCGTGGCCGAGGCGTACAGCCGCGCCGGCCAGCCCGAGCCGGCCCGCGCCCAGTACGAGGCCTTCCTGCAACGGCATCCCAACTCGCCCCACGTGCCGGAGGTGCGCCTGGCCATCGCCCGGGCCTTCGAGCAACGCGGGGACCTCGGCGCCGCCCTCTCGGCCTACGCCTCCTGGCTGGCCAACTACGCCACCAACGCCGCCGTCACCGGCCTGGTCGCCCGGGCCACGTTCGACCTGGCCCGCGTGACCCACCGCGCAGACCCCGGTCCCGGCTCGCTGGCGCTGTTGACCAACTTCATCGCCCGCTTCCCGGACGATCCCAACGCCCCGCTCGCCCAGTACCTGGTGGCCGAACAACTCTTCAACCAGGGCGATTACGCGCGCGCCGAACTGGCCTTCCTGGACAAACTGCTGGACCCGGCCCGCGCCCGGCCCGGCGACGAACTGCCCTTCCGCGCCCGCCTCATGGCCGGCAAGGCCGCGGTGTATCGTCAGGGCTGGCAGAGCGCGCGGGACCACTTCGACTGGCTCATCACCAACGGCCCGCTCAGCGTGGTGGCTTCGCCCGTGCCCGTGCCGGTCGTCGTCGAGGCGTACATCTACCGCGGCGACCTGTTCATGCTCGAGCCCCGGCCGGCCGGCACCGACCCGCTGGCCGGGTACGCCGAAGCGCTCAACGCTTTCACCAAGGTCGTCGAACGCTTCCCCACCAACGACCTGGCGCCCCGCGCCTGGGGCCGCATCGGCGACTGCCACCTCCAACTGGCCACCGTGGACCCCAAACGCTACGACGCCGCGGCGGAGGCGTACCGCAAGGTGATCGAGTCCCCGGCGGGCGCCGGCCTGCGCAGCATGGCGGAGGTGGCGCGGGGCCTGGTGTTCAAGAAACAGGCCGCCCTCAAACCGCCCGCCGAACAGCCCGCCCTGTACGAGGCGGCCATGACCCATTTCCTGAACGTGCTCTACGGCCGGAACCTGCGCGCGGGCGAGGCGCCGGACCCGCCGTGGGTCCGCCAGGCCGGCCTCGAGGCGGCCGAACTGGCCGAAGCGTTGCGGCAATGGGACGTGGCGTTGGGCATCTACCAGCGCCTGGTCCGGGAGCTACCCCCGCTGCGGGCCCGCTTCGAGCGCAAAATCGAGGAACTGCGCCGCCTGGCCGCGGCGCCGGCCGGGGTCCCGGGCGCGCGTTAAAGGTTTCAGCCCCGGCCCGGGTTGACAGACCCCCCGGGCCTGCGTAGCTTGGCGGCGTAAGGACCAATGACCACCGTCGCAACACCCATCGTGCACCTGACCGAGGCCGCCGCGGGCGAGGTGAAAAACCTCCTGGCCAAGGAGCCCCCCGGCCGGCATCTGCGCCTGTACGTGGAAAAAGGCGGTTGCTCGGGCCTGCAGTACGGCATGGTCTTCGATGAACCGCGGGAGGGCGATTGGACGGGCGAACTGCACGGCGTGCCCGTGGCGGTGGATGCCTTCAGCGCCCAGTTCCTGCGCGGCACGGTGGTGGATTACGACGATCGCCTGACCGGCGGGGGCTTCAAGATGCGCAACCCCAACGCCCGCCAGGCCTGTGGCTGCGGCCAATCCTTTGGGGTTTGACGACGGCACCGCGGGCCGCCGCCGCCCTGGACAAGCGCCGCCCGGTGCGATGCCGGGCGGCTTTTGTTTGCCTGGGCGGGCCAACGCGCAGTTGTTCGGCCCGCGGGGCTTTGTTAGGTTGCGTCTCCCCGCGGCCTTGCCCAGCGCAGGTCCGGGTGGGGGAGGCCGCCAACGGCCCGCCCCGGCAAAGTTGGTCACAAGCTTATGATCCTGGCCGAATCCCAGACCGCTCCGCCCGCGACCGCGGGGGACGGTGAAGTGGTCGTCGCCGTGCGCGGCCTCACCAAGGTCTTCAAGGACTTCTGGGGCCGCCCCAAGGCGCGGGCCGTGGACAATGTGGACTTCACGGTGCGGCGCGGCGAGGTCTTCGGACTGCTGGGCCCCAACGGCTCGGGCAAGTCCACCACCGTGAAGCTCATCCTGGGCCTGCTGCGGCCCGACCGGGGCCTCATCGAGGTCTTTGGCCGCGCCCCCACGCACGTGCTCACCAAGGAACGCATCGGCTACCTGCCCGAGGAGTCCTACCTGTACCGCTATCTGGACTCGGCCGAGACGCTGGAGTTTTTCGGCAACCTCTTCCACCTGCGCGCCGAGGACCGCCGCCTGCGCATCGCGCAGTTGCTCGAAATGGTGGGCCTCAAGGAGGTCCGGCGCCGCACCGTGGGCGAGTTCTCCAAGGGCATGCAGCGCCGCATCGGCCTGGCCCAGGCGCTCATCAACGACCCCGACCTGGTCATCCTGGACGAACCGACCTCCGGCCTGGACCCCATCGGCTGCCGCGAGGTCAAGGACCTCATCCTCGCCCTGGCCCGCCGCGGCAAGACGGTCATCCTCAGCAGCCACTTGCTGGCCGATGTCGAGGACGTGTGCGACCGGGTGGTGATCTACTACGGCGGGCGGATTCAGGCGATGGGCTCGCTCAGGCAACTCCTCACCACCCCGGACCGGCTGCGCATCACCACCCCGGTGGTGTCCCGGCCCACGCTCGAGCGGATTCTGGAGATGCTCCGCACCGAAGTGCCGCCCGACCAGATACGCCTCGAAAACCCGACCCAGAACCTGGAAAGCTTCTTCCTGCAAGTGGTCGAGCGCGCCAAGCAAACCGAGGAAACCTCCGGCGCCACTTCCGGCGCGCGGGTCGCCGCCTACCTGCGCGGCGGTGCGGAAACCGAGGCGGCCCCGGCCGAGCGGCTCCTGGAACGCCTCACCCTGCCCCCCGAACCCCCACCCGCCGCCCCGGCCGTGACCCCGCCCGAACCCGCCGTGGACGACGCCCGGCTCAAGGCCCTGCTCGAACCCGGCCCGCCGCCGGCGGCACCGACCAGTCCGGCCCCGGTCCCGGCCACTCCGGGTGAGGCGTTGAAGAAGGCGGACGAGAAATTGAAGGACCTCCTGGGCGGCAACAACCCGTGATGCAGCCGGTGACCGGATTCCGTCATTGCCCGTGGGGGTTGCGCGCGTCCTCCTGACCATGCAGGCGTTTCTGGCCATTGCCCGGTTGACCTTCAAGGCGGCCTTCCGCTTCCGGCTGGTGCCGCTGCTGGCGGGGTTCCTCCTGGGCTCGGTGTTTCTGTTGCCCGCGGTCATCAAGCACGACGGGACCGCCCAGGGGTTCACCCAGATCGTGCTCAGTTACACGCTGGGCTTGATCACGGCGGTGCTGGGGTTGACCACCCTCTGGCTGGCCTGCGGCACCCTGGCCCGGGACATTGACGACTGCACCCTCCAGCTCGTGGTAGTCAAACCGGTCGCCCGCTGGCAAATCTGGCTGGGCAAATGGGCCGGCCTCCTGACGGTGAACCTCCTCCTGCTGGGCCTGTCCGCCGGCGTTGTCTTTGGCCAGATGCTCTGGCGCGCGCGTCAGTTGCCGGCCGAACAGCAGGAAAAACTGCGCAACGAAATCTTCGTGGCCCGCGGTTCCGCCCGCGAGCCGATGCCGGACATCGAGGCCGAGGTGCAGCGGCGCATCCGCGAACGCGTGGAAAAGGAGCAACTGGCCGCGGTGGACCTCCAGGAGCTGCAACGCCTGGTGCGCGAGCAGGTCAAGGCCGAACTCCAGGTGGTGCCCTCAGGCTACGTCCGCGCCTGGGCCGTGGACCTGGGCGCCGCCGCCGCCCGGCTCAAGGACCAGCCGCTGTTTATCCGCGTGAAATTTTACGTGACCGAAAAATCCCCCTCCGGCACCTACACCGGGGTCTGGGACGTGGGGCCGCCCGACTCGCCCTACCGGCAACGCACCGTGCGCACCCATGCGGCGGAGACCTTCTACGAGATCGAACTGCCGCCCAACCTGCTGGACAGCCGCGGCGTGTTGCACGTGCAGTTCCTCAACGTGAATGAGACCGCCGTGTTGTTCCCGTTGGAGGAAGGCTTCGAGGTGCTCTACCGCGAGGGCGGCTTCGGGCTGAACTACCTGCGCGGGGTGCTCATCGTGCTGTGCTGGCTGGCGCTGTTGGGCGCCCTCGGGCTGGCCGCGGCCAGCCAGTTGTCCTTCCCGGTGGCGGCGTTTGTCTCGCTTTCGCTGCTGCTGGTGGCCTTTTCCACCGGCACCATGAACACCATCATCGAGCAGGGCGGCATCCGGCCGGTGAACCCGAACACCGGGATGATTGACACGCCCCACCTCTTCGACCGGGCCACGGTCCTGTTCTTCCAGGGCCTGCGAGGCTTCATCTACCTGGCGCGGGACTTCACGCCGGTCGAGGCCCTGAGCACCGGCCGGAGCATCCCCTGGGGCACGCTGGCCCGGGCGGTGGTCCAGATCGTGGGCGTGATGAGCGGGCTGTTCGCCGCCCTGGGCATCCTCATCTTCAACCGCCGCGAGCTGGCCCTGGCGGGCACACGGGGCTGACGCCATGAACCTCCCCAGCCGGCTGCGCAAATTTCTGCTCCTGCTCCTGGCCGGGGCGCTCCTGGCGGGCGCCGGGCTCACCCAGCGCCACCTCAACCGCCAGCGGGCCGACCTGGGCCTCACCCGCGTCGAGCCCCTCCAAAACGCGCCCCCCGCACTGGTCTTCACCACCATCGTGCTGGGCGGGTTCCGCGGGCTCATTGCCAACGTGCTGTGGGTGCGCGCGATGGAATTGCAGGACCAGGACCGCTACTTCGAGATGGTGCAACTGGCCGACTGGATCACCAAGCTCCAGCCCCGCATCCCCACCGTCTGGGTCGTGATGGCCTGGAACATGTCCTACAACATCTCGATCAAGTTCAGCGACCCGAAGGACCGCTGGGCCTGGGTGCAGCGCGGCATCGAACTGCTCCGGGATGAGGCCCTCAAATACAACCCCCACGAGGTCGAGCTGTACCGGGAACTGGCCTGGCACTTCCAGCACAAGCTCGGCCACAACCTCGACGACGCCCACCTCTACTTCAAAACCGCCTGGGCCAACGAAATGCACCGCCTCCTGGGCGGCGGCCGCCCCAACTGGGACGAACTGCTCAACCCCCGGACCGATGAGGCCCGCCAGCGCGTCGCCACCCTGCGCGAACGCTACAAACTGGACCCCGCCTTCATGAAGGAAACCGACGAGCGCTACGGCCCCCTCGAGTGGCGCCTGCCCGAGGCCCACGCCATCTACTGGGCCAACCTGGGTCGCAAAATGGCCAAAACCAGGGAGCAACTCATCAAACTGCGCCGCGTCATCTACCAGTCCCTCTACCTCGCCTTCCACCGCGGCCGCATCCTCCGCCTCAAGCCCGACCAGATCATCTTCGGCGAAAACCTCGACATCTTCCCGCGCACCCACGCCGCCTACGAGGAAATGATGGCCGAGGACCCCGAGATGCGCGACCACATCGCCCGCGCCCACCGCAACGCGCTGCTCGACGCCGTGTACTTCTACTTCGTCCACCAGCGCTACCGCGAGGCCAACCAGTGGCTGGACACCGTCAAAAAGCTCTACCCCAAGGACTATCCCCCCGAGATGACCCTCGAGGACTACGCCCTCAAACGCGTCGGGGAGGACGTGGGCGAGACAGACATGAACAAGACCATCTCGAACATCCGGGGCTCCCTGGTGCGCTCCTTCATCAACCTCGCCCTGGACGAAGACGACCAGGCCCAGGGCTACCTCCTGCTCGCCCGCAACATCTGGAACCGCTACATGGGCAAGATCGCCGGCGGCCCCTCCGAAAAACGCGTCGGCCTGCCCCCCTTGGAGGAAATGCGCCGCGAGGTGCTCGATCAACTCCTGCCCAACCTCGAACCCGAATACGCCGCCGCCCTGCGCACCAAACTCAATCTCCCCCCGCCCACCGCGACCAACGCGCCACCCGCCACCCCCAACGTACCGGCCCCCACCAACGCGCCGGCCCCCACCAACGCGCCGGTCGCCCCCGCCCCGCGCTGACCCGCACCGGCCGGACGTGTGGCAGTCGGCAAACCCGTCAAGCAAGGACCCGACGCCGGGTGCGCCGCGGTGGTTCGGGCGCTCGTAACCGTGTCCCCGGCGACCAACGCGACGGGCGCCGCACCGAAAGGTGGAGTGCGTCCCGGCCCGGTTGGCCGGAATCGGCACCGTTGCCGCTGGCAAGTGACCTGCTAAGCTGACGCCTCATGCGCTTTCTCACGCCCGTGCGCCGCTCACCGCCCTGGTTCCCCGCTGCGCGCCGTTGCCGGCCCCGGCCGCGGTGGACCTTCCCGGCCCTGTTCGCCCTGGCTGCCGGTGCGACCCGGGCCGCGCTGGTGGACTTGTCCGCCCCGCTGACCGAGGTCATCGCCAGCTACGACGGGGCGCAGGTGGTCTGTCGGGTCTTCGACCCCGCGCAAGGCCGGGAATTCACCAACACGACCGCCGCGCCGGTGCTCTTCGCCTTTCAAAACCGCGGCGGCGTGGTGAGCTGGACCAGCGGCAACACGGTGTACGTGCGCACCTACGACCCCGCCCGCACCAACTGGGTCGAGTTCAACCAGCCCGTGACCCAGGTCCTGGACGTGCGCAACCACCGCGGCCTGGTGGCCTGGAGCGCCGTGGGCCAGGCGGGCTTTGTGGTCTATGACCCGACCCGCCAGAGCTGGATCGCGGACAAGGTCAACCTGACCCCTTCCGACCTGCGTTGTGTGGACGGCGTGGTGAGCTGGACCAGCGGCAACAGGGTGTACGTGCGCACCTACGACCCGGCCCTGGGCCGCTGGCAGGCCGATGACAACGCCTTCGGCGCCACGTTCGATCTGAGCAACACCAACGGCGTGGTCGCCTGGAGCACCGCCGGCACGGTGCGCGTGCGCGTGTACGACGCCCTGCGCCAGCGCTGGGTGCGTGACGACACCGCCACGCCCGGCGCGCTGACCCTGCTCAACGACTCGGGGCTGGTGGCCTGGGGCAACGGCCCGCAACTGCGGGCGCGCTTGTTCCACCCGCACACCGGCCAATGGCTGGGCGTGACGGTGGCGCCGGCGTCCGGTTCGGCCATCCTCCTGGGCATCACCAACGCCACGGCCGCGTGGTCGGACGGGTTCCAGGTCAGCCAACTCGGCTACGACTTCGCCGCCTCGACCTGGCACGCCCTGCCCACCCGGCCCCTGGCCGGCTTTGCCGCCTCCGCCACGTCCGGCCGCGCGCCGCTGACGGTGGCTTTCACCGACCTGTCGGTCGCGGGGCTGACGTATGCCTGGGATTTCGGCGACGGGCAAACCAGCAGTGCGCGCAGTCCCGGGCACACCTTCCGCACGCCCGGCCGGTTCACGGTCACCCAAACCGTCACCGGCGCGGGCGGTCTGACCGCCAGTTACACCACCAACATCCTCACCGACCTGGACCCGCCGGTGGGCAGCGTGGTGATCAACGACGGCGCGGCCTTCACCACCAACCGCGTGGTCACGCTCACCCTGGCCGCCACCGACAACAGCGGCACCGTGGCCCGGATGCGCTTCAGCCACGACGGCACCACCTGGTCGGCCTGGGAGCCGTTTGCCCTCACCCGGGTCTGGGAGCTGCCCACCGGTCAGGGTACCCGCACCGTGCGCGCCCAGTTCGAGGACCCCTTCGGCAACGTCTCCGCGCCGGTCAGCGACTCGATCTTTCTGGACACCACCCCGCCGCCGCCGGTGCGCTGGGCCGTGACCGAGACCAACCTGACCGAGCGCACCGCCCACCTCGCGTTCGCCGTCAACCTCGATTACCCGATGCTGCGCGAGGTGCGCGTGGACTATTTCACCCGCGAACTGACCGCCACCGCCGGGTCGGACTTCGAGCCCGCCGCGGGCACGCTGATCTTCGCCCCGGGCACCACCAACCGCGTGTTGACCGTGCGCGTCCTCGATGACGCGCTGGTCGAGCTGGACGAGTCGTTCCAGGTGGTGCTCACCAACGGCGTGGACACGGTGCCGGGGCCGCCGCTGACCCTCACCCTCCTGGACAACGACCCGCCCGCGGTGCGCTTCGCGGCGGAACGTTTCAGCGCGCAGGAGGATGCCGGTCAGGCCTTGCTGAGCGTGGTGCTCAGCGCCGCCTCGGGCCGGCCGGTCAGCGTGGCCTGGGCCGCCACCAACGGCACCGCCACCGCCGGGCTGGACTACGTGGCAAGCACCGGCGTGCTCGAATTCGCCCCGGGCCAGACCCAGAAAAACCTCGCCGTGCCCCTGCTCGACGACGCCCTGGACGAGCCCACCGAGACCGTGGAGGTGCGGCTGTTCAACCCCACCAACGCGGTCCTGGCCGCGCCCGCCCCGGCCCGGCTCGAGATCCTCGACAACGAACCGCCCACGGTGAACTTCAGCGCCGCGACGTACACGGTGAGCGAAGGCGCCGGCACCTTCACCGCCACGGTCACGCTGACCAAGCCCTCGACCCAGACCATTTACGTGGACTTCGCCACGGCGGACGGCACGGCCACGCCCGGTCAGGATTATGTGGCGGCGGCGGGCACCCTGATTTTCGCACCCGGGCAGACCCAGCGCACTTTCGTGGTCACCGTGCTGAACGATGCCCAGGTCGAACCCGCCGAGACCATCGCACTCCGGCTCGGCGGGTTCGTGAACGTCCTGCCCGGCGAGCGCGCGCAGGCCACGCTGACCCTGCTCGATGATGAGACTCCGCTCGAACTGGCCGCCGCCGCGTACTCGCCGGACACGGGCTTCCGCCTGCGCGTCAATGGCCCACCCGGCGGGCAGGTCCGGCTGGAAACCAGTCCCAACCTGCGCGCCTGGACCGAGCTGGCCACGCTCGAAAACCCCACGGGCACGGTCGAGTTCACCGACCCCGCCTCGCCCGGCGCGACCGCCCGCTTTTACCGCGCGCGCAGCCTGCCCTGACCCGGTCCGCACGCCCGACCTCGGAAGTGCCGGTCCGCACGCTTGTCCCGCCCGCTGGCGCGCGGGGCGAACATTTTTGCAACTTAGCGTTTCCGCCCGGGGTTGTGTGCTCAACAATGAACGCCCGTTGACGGACGGCCCCCCAAGCAAGACACCGGCGGATGAGCGACCCCGTCCAGTTCGAGGCGTTTTTGCGTCACTACCAGGACCTGGTGTACACCACGGCCCTGCGCCTGGTGGGTCGCCCGGCGGAGGCCGAAGACATCGCCCAGGAGGTTTTCCTCAAGGCCTACGAGCACTTTGACGAACTGGCCAGCAGCCCCACCGCCGCCGGGTGGCTCAAGACCGTCGCCCGCAACCTCGCCCTCAACCACCTCACCCGCTACCGCAATCGCTGGCGCTTTTTCTCGGAACTTGAGTCCGAGCCGGAGGCCGAGCCGGGCCGCGCCTTCGCGGACACGCTGGCCGCGCCCGAGACCCACCAGCACACGCTCGACACCGCCGACCAGCGGGAAATCCTCGAAGCCGCCCTGCAGGCCCTGCCGGCGGCCCAGCGCGTGCCCCTGGTGCTCTACCATTTCGAGCACCTCAGCTACGAGGAAATCGCCGCCCGGCTCAAGGTCTCCCTGGGCAAGGTCAAGACCGACATCCACCGCGGTCGCGAGGCCCTGCGGCGCAAATTGCTCCTCAAACACCCGGACCTCCAAACCCCGTGAATCCCCCGCCTTCTCCCAGGCTTCGGCCCGAACCGGGAGTTTCCCGCAACTTTTCAACCGGCCCCTGTGTCCTTAACCTCGTGCTCGTAAGCGCCGCATGAATCCGAGTCCCCATCCTCCCGGCGAAGATTGGGAAGCCTGGCTGGACCGCCAGCTTCGTCAACTGCCCGACCGCCCCGCGCCCGCCAGTCTGGCCCCGCGCGTGCTCGCCGCGGTGGCAGCGCGCGCCCACCGGCCCTGGTACCGCCAGCCCTGGTTTGCCTGGCCGCAGTGGGCGCAGGTCGTCTCGCTGCTGGTCCTGTCCGGCGCCCTGGGCGCGCTCACTTACGCCCTGCTCCACGGGGAGGATTTCGCCACGGCGGAGACCCTGGCCGCGCAGTTCGCGGTGTGGTGGGCGCCGGTGGATGCGGTGCGGGCGGCCGTGCACACCCTGGGGGCTGCGCTGAGCCTGCTGGCCCGCCAGGTCAGCGGCACGGTCTGGTGGGCGCTGGGCGGCCTGGCCGGGCTCATGTACGCCGCCTGCCTGGCCCTGGGCACGGTGCTTTACCGGTTGTGCTGCCCGGCCCGGCCGCCAAGGAGGCTCCATGAAACCCGCTAAGTTCGTCACGCGCACCCTGCCCGGGCTGCTGGCCGGCTGCCTGGCGTGGTGCGCCCTCGGCGCCGCGCCGGACCCCCGGCCCCCCCCCCCCCCCCCCCCGCCCCCCCCCCCCCCCGCCCCCCCCCCCCGCGGGCCCCCCGGGGGGGGGGGGGAAGGGGAACAAGGGTAAATAAA
>JBBIJZ010000094.1:0-11892 GCA_037445715.1 Verrucomicrobiales bacterium
GCGCGGGCGCCGCTTTCCGCGTTGACACCCGCGACGGCCGGCAAAACGATGCCGCGCATGAACAACACCCTTGCCCAGCCCCGTTCGCGTCGTGACTTCCTCAAAGACTCCACCCGCCTGGCCGCCGCCGCCGCGCTGGCGGGTGTGGCCCTGCCGCACGTCCACGCCGCCGGCAGCGACCTGATCCAGATGGCGCTCATCGGCTGCGGCGGCCGCGGCACCGGCGCCGCGGTCAACGCACTCAAGACCAGCGGCCAGGGCCCCATCAAGCTGGTGGCCATGGGCGACGTCTTCCAGGACCGCCTCAGCACCAGCCTCGGCAGCCTGACCCGCGAGAGCAGCATTGCCGCCCAGGTGGACGTGCCGCCCGAGCGGCGCTTCGTGGGCTTCGACGCCTACAAGAAGGCGATGGACTGCCTCAAGCCGGGCGACGTGGCCATCTTCGCCACCCCGCCGGCCTTCCGCTGGGTGCACTTCGCCTACGCCCTGCAGAAGGGCCTGCACGTGTTCATGGAAAAGCCCATCACCGTGGACGGCCCCACCTCCAAGCGCATGTTCGCCCTGGCTGAGGAGGCCACGAAGAAAAACCTCAAGGTGGGCGTGGGGCTGATGTCCCGGCACAGCCGCGCCCTGCAGGAACTGGCCGACCGCGTCCACAACGGCGAACTGGGCGAAATCATCCTCCAGCGCGGCTACCGGATGCACGGGCCCATCGGCTACTTCTCCTCCCTGCCCAAGCCGCCCGGCCAGAACGAGCTGCTCTACCAGGTGCGCCGCTTCCACAGCTTCCTCTGGGCCAGCGGCGGCAACTTCAGCGACTTCTACATCCACATCATTGACCACCAGGGCTGGATGAAAAACGCCTGGCCGGTCAAGGCCCAGGCCCTGGGCGGCCGCCATTACCGCCAGAGCCCCGAAGGGGTGACCTACGTGGACCAGAACCTCGACACCTACGCCGTCGAGTACACCTACGCCGACGGCACCAAGTTCCTCTTCGACGGCCGCTGCATCACCGGCTGCTGGGACCACTACGCCAGCTACCTCCACGGCACCAAGGGCAGCGCCATCGCCTCGGCCAGCGGCGACTGCGGCCTGCCCTCGCGCATGTTCAAGAGCCAGCAAATGCGCCGCTCGGACATGATCTGGGAGTCCAAGGTCCCGGCCGGCCAGGAAGACCCCTACCAAAACGAGTGGCACGACCTCATTGACGCCATCCGCAACGACAAGCCCTACAACGAACTCAAGCGCGGCGTCGAAGCCAGCCTGGTCACCTCGATGGGCCGCATGGCCGCCCATACCGGCCAGGAAATCACCTACGAGGACATGCTCAACTGCGAGCACGAAATGGCCCCCGGCCTGGACCAGATCACCGAAAACTCCCCTGCCCCGTTGCAGGCCGACGCCAACGGCCGCTACCCCGTGCCCATGCCCGGCATCACCCGCAAGCGCGAGTATTGAAGCCTCCGCGCCGCCCCGGTGCGCGGCGCATTCCTCCCCCGCCCGCCGGTGGACCCTTCGCCCGCCGGCGGGTTTTTGTTGATCGGTGGTCTCGTCCGGGGGCGCGCCCGTGCCGCGGCCAGAGGCCCTTGGAGGCGGCGGCTTCCCCGCCCGCCCATGCCGGCGGCGAGCCCGCGTTTGACGCTGGTTCGGCCCCGCGCTTACGCTCCGGCGTCCGGTCGCCGCCCGGCGCAAGGTCTTTCCAGGGCGGGCGGCCGCGCTGCATTCATGATCGAGCCCGCCATCACCCCCGAGCTGGTTGCCCGACACAACCTCACCCCCGAGGAGTACGCCCGGATTCGGGAGATCCTGAGCCGCGAACCCACCTACACCGAGCTGGGCATCTTTTCGGTGATGTGGAGCGAACACTGCTCCTACAAGAACACCAAGCCGCTGCTGCGCACTTTTCCCACCCGCTCCCCGCGCGTGCTGGTGGGCGCGGGCGAGGAAAACGCCGGCATCCTCGACATCGGCGACGGCCTGGCCATCGCCTTCAAGATGGAATCGCACAACCACCCCAGCGCGGTCGAGCCCTTCCAGGGCGCGGCCACCGGCGTGGGCGGCATCATCCGCGACATCTTCACCATGGGCGCCCGGCCGGTGGCCGCGCTGGACTCGCTGCGCTTCGGCGAGCTGAGCGACCCGGAGGTGCGGCGGCTGTTCGGGGGCGTGGTCGCAGGCATCGCCCATTACGGCAACTGCTTCGGCATTCCCACCCTGGCCGGCGAGGTCTATTTCGACAAGAGCTACGCCGGCAACCCGCTGGTGAACGTGTTTTGCCTGGGCGTGCTCCGGCACGAGCAGATCGCCCGCGGCACCGCCCGTGGCGTGGGCAACCCGGTCTTCTACGTCGGCCCGGCCACCGGCCGCGACGGCCTGGCCGGGGCGGCCTTTGCCTCGCAGGACCTGACCGAGGAATCGGCCGAACAGCAGCGGGGCGCGGTGCAGGTGGGCGATCCGTTCATGGAAAAGCTCGTCTGTGAAGCCTGCCTCGAACTGCTCGCCACCGGCGCGGTTGCCGGCATTCAGGACATGGGCGCCGCCGGCCTGACCTGTTCGACCTGCGAAACCGCCGCCCGCGCCGGCACCGGCATCGAAATCGAGCTGGCCAGGGTCCCCCAACGCGCGCCGAACATGACCCCTTACGAGATCATGCTCAGCGAGTCCCAGGAGCGGATGCTGCTCATCGTCCACCAGGGCCGCGAGGAGGAGGTCAAACGCATCTTCGACAAGTGGGACCTGCCCTGGGCGCAGATCGGCGTGGTCACCGACACCGGCCGCATGGTGGTCAAGCACCACGGCCGGGTGGTGGCCGACATCCCCGCCAAGCTCATCGCCAGCGAAGCGCCGGTCTATGAACGCGAGGCGCGCGAGCCGGCCTACCTGCAGGCCGTGCGCGCCTTCCGGCTCGAGGATCTGCCTGATCCGTCCGATCCGTCCGATCCGACCAATCCCCTGAAAAAACTCCTCGCCTGGCCCTCCATCGCCTCCAAGCACTGGGTCTGGCGCCAGTACGACCACATGGTCCGCAACGGCACCGTGGTCTGCCCCGGCAGCGACGCCGCGGTCCTCCGCATCAAGGCCGATTCCCTGCCGCCGTTGCCCCCCGGCACTGCCGCCGCGCCGGTGCCCGAAAAATTCCTCGCCGTCACCAGCGACTGCAACGGCGCTTACTGCTACCTGGACCCCTACGAGGGCGCCAAGGCCGCGGTCGTCGAAGCGGCCCGCAACCTGGCCTGCGCCGGCGCCCGGCCGCTGGGCGTGACCGACAACCTCAACTTCGGCAACCCCTACCACCCCGAGCTGTTCTGGCAGCTCCGCGAATGCGTGCGCGGCCTGGCCGACGCCTGCCGCGCCCTGGCCGTGCCGGTCACCGGCGGCAACTGCTCGCTCTACAACCAAAGCCCGGCCGGCCCCATTGATCCCACGCCCACCGTGGCCATGGTCGGCCTGATCGAGAAACCCGAGCACATCACCACCCAGTGGTTCAAAGACGAGGGCGACGCCATCCTGCTGCTGGGCGCGCCGGTGGACCTGGACGATCCCCTCCAGGGCCTGGGCGGCAGCGCCTACTTCCAGGCGGTGCACGGCTTGAAGACCGGCCGCCCCCCGCGCTGCGACCTGGAAGCCGCCGCCACCCTGCACACCACCCTGCTGGGCCTCATCCACGCCGGCGGGATCAAGAGCGCCCACGATTGCAGCGAGGGCGGCCTGGCCGTCTGCCTGGCCGAGTGCTGCATCAGCCAGCAAATCGCCCGCGAAACGCCGCGCTTGATCGGCGCCATCGTGGACCTGACCGGCCTGCTTCCGACGCCGGAGACCGGCTCGGAAAACACCGGGTCCGCCCGCGCGCGCCTGGACGCCCTGTTGTTCGGCGAAACCCAAAACCGCGTGGTGGTCACCTGCGCGCCGCTGGAGGCGGTCAAGATCGTCGAACGCGCCAAATTGATGGGCGTGCCCGCCGCCCGCATCGGCACCGTGGGCGGGTCAGACCTGGTCCTGAAAACCGCGGCCGGCGAGTGGCGCGCGCCGGTGACCGAACTGCACGACCTGTGGTGGCACAGCCTGGCGCGGGCCATGAGTTGACACCGGCCCGGCGCGTCGCGGGGACCCGACACCTTCCAGCGCGTTCATGGCCTCCGACTTCTTCGCCCGCGGCGGCGGCTGGGTGCTGGGCCAGTCCGCGCTGATGCTGGTGGTGCTGGCGCTGGGGCCGCTTTGCCCCGGCGGCCCGCGCCCGGGCGGGCTGACGCTGCTGGCCGGACTGTGCCTGCTCCTGGGCGCGGTCTTCGGGATCGGCGGCGCGTGGGTGCTGGGGCGCAACCGCACCATCTTTCCCCGGCCCAACGCCGGTTCGCGCCTGGTCCGGCACGGCGTGTACCGCTGGGTGCGGCATCCGCTTTATACCAGCCTGATGCTCCTGTCGCTGGGCTGGGCGGCGTGGTGGGTCAGCGGACCGACGCTGCTGGCCGGGCTGGCGCTGGCGCTGTTTCTGGACCGCAAGGCCCGCCGCGAGGAGGCCTGGCTATGCGCGGCGTTTCCCGAGTACGCCGACTACGCCCGCCAGGTGCGGCGGTTTGTGCCCGGGATTTACTGAGCCGGCCGCTCGGGGCGGGGCGGTATGCGGTTTTCCCCGGCGGCCGTCGGCCCGGCGAACCCGGCGCAGTAACGCTCCCAGATCAACGGCACGCTGCCGGCGAAGTCCTGCGGCCGCTCGGCCAGCCAGCGGGTCACCTGTTCCGGCGTAAACCAGCCCCCGGCGCTGATTTCCTCCGGGTGCAGCGTGAACGGCCCCTCGGCCCGGACGCGGTACACCCACACAAACTCCTGGTCGGTGGCGGGACCGGCGGGCAGTTTGAAAAGCCGCTCCGGCGGGTGGTCCGGGCGCAGGCCCAGTTCCTCCGCCAGCTCGCGCCGGGCGGCGGCGTCGTAGTCCTCGCCGGGCCGCAGATGCCCCGAGGCCGAGGAATCCCAGGCGCCCGGGAAACTGTCCTTGGTGAGCGCGCGCTGTTGCAAAAAGACCTCGCCGCGCCGGTTGAACACCAGCACGTGCACGGCGCGATGCTTGAGGCCCCGCCGGTGCACCTCGCGGCGCGGGAGCCGGCCGATGACCTCGTCCCGCTCGTTGACCACGTCAAACAGTTCCTCGTTCATGGGGCGGGGAGCCGGGCCAGCCGGCGGGTCAGCTCGAAGAACACCTCGCGGCCCAGGGTTTCGGCGCGGGCCCCGGGGTTCAGGTCCAGTTCGCGCCAGGCCGCCTCGAGCACCGCCGCGGGCCAGTCGTGTTTGAGCAGCTTGAGCGCCTTCTTGCGGCGCTCGGAAAACGCCCGCTTGACCACGCGGGCAAAGACGCGGCGCTCGGGCGCGGTCAGCGGCTCGGGCGCGCAGCGGTCCAGGGCGAGGCAGCCCGACTCGACCGCCGGCACCGGGAAGAAACAGTCCGAGGGAATGCGGAGCGAGCCGGCCGGTTGGTACCGCTGGCGCACCAGCAGGGTGAGCAGCCCGTAAGCCGGGTCGCCCGGCCCGGCCTGGAGGCGGCTGACCACTTCGCGCTGGAGGGTCACCACCAGACGCGCGGGCGGACGCTCGGCCAAGGCCAGCTCGACCAGGATGGGCGAGGCGACCGAGTAGGGCAGGTTCGCCACCAGCTTCCAGCCGGACCAGTCGCGCCCGGGCTCCCGCTGCAACAGGCGCAGCGCGTCGGCCCGCACCAGACGCAAGCGGCCGGGTTGCGCGGGGGCGTCGAGGTCCGCGGGCAGGCCCGGTTCGGGCGTCAGGTTCAACCGCTCGGCCAGCACGGCCACCAGGCGCGCGTCTTTCTCGACGGCCAGCACGTCCGCCCCCGCCGCCTGCAGCGCCGCCGTGAGCGGGCCCAGCCCGGGGCCGATCTCGAGCACCCGGTCGCCGGGCCGGACGCCGGCCAGGGCCACGATGCGCGGCAGTTGCCGGGCGTCGTGCAGAAAATTCTGGCCCAGCGAGCGGGTCAGTTGCAGGTCCCGCTCGCTCAGGATTTGCCGGATTTCGGAAAGCTTCATCGGCGCAACTCCTCCCCGAGCACCTCGCCCAGCGCGCGCACGCACCGGCGCAGGTCGGCTTCCCCGATGGTCAGCGGGGGGGTGAAGCTGATGACCTGGCCGTGCTCACCCTCGGGCAGGAGCAGGTAGCCGCGGCGCACCAGGGCCTGCACCACGCGCAGCGCCCCGGCCGCGGCCGGCGTGCCGTCCGCGCGCCGCAACTCGAGCCCGACCAGGAGGCCCAGCCCGCGGACCGCCAGCCGCCAGCCGTCGTCCGGCGCGCGCAGCGACGCCAGTTCGTCCCGCAACACCGCGCCCAGCCGGGCGCTGCGTTCCACCAGGCGGCGCCGGCGGATTTCCGCCATTTGCGCCAGCGCCATCGCGCAGCCCACCGGGTGCCCGAGGTAGGTGCTGGTGTGGAGCGCCTCGCCGGGGCTTTCGGGCCAGGCCGCGTCCATCAGGTCCGCCCGACCCACGCAGACCGACAGCGGGAAACCGCCGGTGAGCGCCTTGCCCAGGCAAACCACGTCGGGCACCACCCCGGTGTGCTCGCACGCGAACCAACGGCCGGTCCGGCCCAGGCCGGTGTAAATCTCGTCCAGCACCAGCACCGCGCCGTGGCGCAGGCAGGCCGCCCGCAACGCCGGCAGAAACTCCGGCGGCGGCACGCGGATGCCGCCCCGACCCTGGACCGGCTCGACCAGCACCGCGCCGATGTCCCCGGCCCGGAGGCGGCGCTGAATGAACTCGAGGGCGGGCGCCACCTCGGCCGGCTGCTCGGGGTACGGCGCGAACGCGGCAAACCCGGCCAGTTGCCGGCGAAACGGTGCGCGGAAGTACTCGCGGTGGGTGGTGGTCAGCGCGCCATAGCCCAGGCCGTGGTACCCGCCGGCGAAGGCCAGCACGCCGGGCCGGCCCGTGGCCAGCAGCGCGGTCTTGAGGGCGGCCTCGACGGCCTCGAATCCCGAGTTGGTGAACAGGCACTTGGCACGGAGCCGCCCCCCGCTCCACCGCTCAAAGGTGATCCGGCTCAACGCCCGCGCCAGGTCGGCCTTGAGCGGGTGCGGGTGCACATCGCCCATGGCGTGCAACAGCCGGGCCATCTGGCGCTGGCCGGCGCGCACCACGCGCGGGTTGGCGTGGCCGGCCGCCGCCACGCCGAAGGCGGCGGTCAGGTCCAGGTACCGCCGGCCCTCGGCATCCCACACGTGGCAATCCCGGGCGCGGGTCCACACGATGGGCCAGCCCGCAGCGGGGTCCAGGTGCGTGACGTTGCGCGACTCGTAGGCGCGCAGCCGGCGCAAAATCGCGGCCGTGCGGCGGGGGTAAGGGGCGCGGGGCGACATGCGGGCAGGCCGGTTCACACGCCGCGTTGGTCCGGCGGCCAGATGACCTTGTGCAACTGGACCTGGAAGCGCACCGGCAGGGCGTCGGCCAGGATGCGCTCGGCCAGCTCGCGCCGGTCGAGCGGGGTTTGCCCGGGCGGCACCGGCTTCAACGAGGGATCGCGCTGGGCGGGGGTGAGCGGCGCGGCCCAGGAGAACAGCACCGGGCAGACCGCCGCCAGGCGGTGCCGGTCCAGCACGGCCCGCGCCCAGGCGTAGTCCTCGACCGTGCCGATGACGAATTTGACCTCGTCGGTGGACCGCAGGTCCGCCAGGTTGGGCCAGTGGTTGCGTTCGACCTCGCCGCTGCTGGGGCACTTGAGGTCCATGATGCGCCGCACCCGGGGGTCCACCGGGCGGATGTCCAGCGCGCCGCTGGTCTCGAGCAGGACGGTGAAGCCGGCGTCGGCCAGCGCCCGCATCAGCGGCCGCGCGGCCGGTTGGAGCAGCGGCTCGCCGCCGGTCAGTTCGACCAGCGGCAGCGGCGGCGCGGGGGCGGCAGGGGCGGACCGGCGCCAGGGGCCGGCCAGGCGCTGCACCTCCGCCAACACGGCCGCGAGCGGCATCCGGCGGCCCTCGGTGAACGCGTAGGCGGTGTCGCAATACGAGCAGCGCAGCGGGCAGGCGGTCAGGCGCACAAACACACAGGGCAACCCGGCGAACGTGCTTTCGCCCTGCAGGCTGAGGTAGATTTCGTTGACGACCAGGGTGTCCGCCACGGCGCCAAGGTAAACCCGGCCGCGGCCGGTGCGCGAGCCGCAAGCAATCCCGGGCGTGGGGCGCGCCGGATTTTCCGTTTTGCCCGCCGGCGGGCCGTGGTAGCGTCCGGGGCTCGTGACGTTCGCGTTCACCAAGATGAACGGCGCGGGCAACGACTTTGTCCTCGCCGACAACCGGGACGGCCGCTGGCGCCTGGAGGCCGGGCAGGTCGCGCGCCTGTGCCACCGGCAGCGCGGCATCGGCGCCGACGGGCTCATCCTGCTGGTGCCCTGCCCCTCGGGGCGGGCGGACTGGGCCTGGGAGTTTTTCAACCGCGACGGCAGCCGCGCCGAGATGTGCGGGAACGGCGCGCGGTGTTTCGCGCGGTTTGTCCAGCGCCTGACCGGGGTGCGGGACCGGCTCACCTTCGAGACCGCGGCCGGCGTGATCACCGCCACCTTCCAGGGGGAGCGCGTGACGGTGAACCTGACCGACCCGCGCGACCTGCGCCTGCACCAGTCCCTCGAGGCCGCCGGCACGCGCCTGACGGTGCATTCGGTGGACACGGGCGTGCCCCACGCCGTGGTCTTCGTGCCGGACGCGGAGGCCGTGCCGGTAACCACCTGGGGCGCCGCCCTGCGGCACCACCCGCAGTTCGCGCCGCGCGGTACCAACGTGAACTTCGTCCAGGTGCTCGGCCCCGGGCGCATCCGCGTGCGGACGTACGAGCGCGGGGTCGAGGGCGAGACGCTGGCCTGCGGCACCGGCGTCACGGCCGCCGCCCTGCTCGCCGCGCGGCTGCACGACTTCGCCCCGCCGGTCGAGGTGCGGGTGCAGGGGGGCGACACGCTGGCGGTGGATTTTGTCCGCGCCGGCGACCAGTTTAACGCCGTCCGTCTCACCGGCCCGGCGGACTTCGTCTTCGAGGGCCGGTTGGAGCTTTGAGGACCATGAAAACGGCCCCGCAATTCCCCGGCACCTACACCGCCCTTGTCACGCCGTTCCGGGACGACCGGGTGGACGTGCCCGCGCTCGAGGGACTGATCCGGCGGCAAATCCGCGCCGGGGTGGACGGCATCGTGCCGGTGGGCACCACCGGCGAATCGCCCACGTTGAGCTACGAGGAACACATCGAGGTCATCCGGCTCTCGGTGAAATTCGCCCGGGGCAGGATCAAGGTCATCGCCGGCACGGGCGGCAACTCGACCCGCGAGGCGATTTATCTGACCCGGGCGGCCGAGGAGGCGGGCGCCGACGGCTCGCTGCAGGTGGCGCCGTACTACAACAAGCCCACCCAGGAAGGGCTTTACCAGCACTTCCGGGCGGTGGCGCAGGCCACGCGGCTGCCGATTCTCCTCTACAGCATCCCCGGCCGGTGCGGCGTCGAAATCGGGGTGGAAACCGTGGCCCGGCTCGCCCGCGACTGCCCGAACGTGGTGGGCATCAAGGAAGCCGGCGGCAACGTGGACCGGGTGAGCCAGTTGCGGGCGGCGGTGGGACCGACCTTCACCATTCTCAGCGGGGACGACGCGTTGACCCTGCCCTTCCTGGCCGTGGGCGCGCACGGCGTGGTGAGCGTGGCCTCGAACGTCATTCCGAGCGGGGTGGCCAACCTGGTGGCGGCCTACCGCCGGGGCCAGACCGCCCTGGCCCTGAAACTCCACACCCGGTACTACGCGCTGTTCCGCGACCTGTTCATCGAGACCAACCCCGCCCCGGTCAAGGCCGCCCTGGCGATGCTGGGGCAGATCACCGGAGACCTGCGCCTGCCCCTGGTGCCCCTGAGCCCCGCAAACCGGGCGCGGCTCGAGGCGACCCTCAAAACCTGCGGCGTGCTCCGGTAAGACCGGCCGGTACCGGTGGTGCCGCCCACGGCTCGCCAAGCATGAAAACTCCCGGGGTCAATTTCATCGGCCTGATACCGGCGCTGTTGACCCCCGAACCCGGCCCGACTCGACGTCCATGATCAAACTGGTCCTCATCGGCGCCCGCGGCCGCATGGGCCGCATGTTGCAGGCCTGCGCGGCGGAAGCACCCGACCTCACCATCGTCGGCCTGGTGGACCAGGGCGACGACCCCGCCAAGGCCGTGCCCGCCGCGGACGTGGTGATTGATTTCAGCACGCACGAGGTCACCCCCGGCGTGGTGGAACTGTGCGTCCGGCACGGGCGGGCGCTGGTCATCGGGACCACCGGCCATACGCCCGCGGAGAAAGCGGGCCTCACGGCCGGCGCGGCGCGCATCCCCCTGGTCTGGAGCGCCAACTATTCCACCGGCGTGAACCTGCTCTTCTGGCTCACCCGCCGGGCCGCCGAAATCCTGGGCGAGGGATTCGACCGCGAAATCCTCGAGCTGCACCACCGCCACAAAAAGGACGCGCCCAGCGGCACGGCCCTGCGCCTGGCGGAAATCCTGGCCGAGGTCCGCCGCCAGTCCCTCGACGCCGTCCTCCGGCACGGCCGCCGGGGCCTGGTGGGCGAGCGGTCGGCCGCCGAAATCGGCATCCACGCCCTGCGCGGGGGCGACGTGGTGGGCGAGCACACCGTGCTGTTTGCCGCGCCCGGCGAACGGATCGAACTCACCCACCGCGCCTCCAGCCGCGAGACCTTCGCCCGGGGCGCCCTGCGCGCGGCCCGTTGGGTGGTGGGCCGCCCACCCGGGCTCTACGACATGCAGGACGTGCTGGGGCTGAAGTGAAGTCGGATCGCCGAAAGCCGGGAACCGTGAAAGGCGGTTTGCGGCCCGAGGTTCGCCGCCCACGGTCCACCGCTCTTGCCAAGCCGCCGGGCAGCGGAGCTCCCCCGGCCGCCGCGGGCCCGTTGGCGATTGTGGCCCTGGGCTCGAACTGCGGGGACCCGCCCGCGCTGATTCGTGCGGCGATGGACCGCCTGGAGGCGTTGAGCGCCGCGCCGCTGCGCCGTTCCTCACTCTGGCGCAGCGCGCCGGTGGATTGCCCGCCGGGCTCGCCGTGGTTCGTGAACGCCGCCGTGGCGCTCACGCCCCGGCCGGGCGAAACGCCGGAGTCGCTCCTGGACAAACTGCAGGCCCTCGAACGCGCCTTCGGCCGCCGGCCCAAGCAGGTGCGCAACGAACCCCGTCCCCTGGACCTGGACCTGATCGCCTTCGACGCCGAACAGCGGGCCACGCCGCGCCTGACCCTGCCGCACCCGCGTGCGGCGGTGCGGCGGTTTGTGCTGGCGCCGCTGGCGGAAATCGCGCCGGACTTCCAGCCGCCCGGCTGGCCGGCGCCGGCCGCGGTGCTGCTCGGGCAACTGCCGCCCGGGGAGGTCGTCGAGCTGCTGGCGCCGGCCTGAACGCCCCTGGCGATTTTTAATTTCCCGGCGGCGCCCTGCATTTGCGCGGCGCGGCGGGCGTGGCATTTTCGCCGCCGCTATGACCGCAACCGCCAAACCGAAGATCATTGCCTACCTGAAGCCGACCTGCGGCTGGAGCAACGGCGTGCGCGCCGTCTTGCGCAAGTACGAGCTGCCCTACGAGGACCGGGACATCCTCAACGACCCGGCGCAGCGTGAGGAGATGATCCGCAAGAGCGGCCAGACCTTCAGCCCGTGCGTGGAGATCAACGGCCACATGCTGGCCGACGTCAGCGGGGACGAGGTGGAAGCCTACCTGCTGGCCCACGGGTTGGTGCAACCCACCGACCGTCCGGCGGACGCCCCGACCAACGCGCCCTGCGCCCACGAAATCCCCATCCGCCTCGGCTTTGGCCTCGACTGAGGCCGCGGCCGATACGACGCGCCGGGTATGGCCGGAGCGCCGGCGTCCGCGCCGGCTCC
>JBBIJZ010000094.1:11992-17904 GCA_037445715.1 Verrucomicrobiales bacterium
CCACACGCTTCGCGTTTCCTCGGGCGCTCGACCTTCGCGCAGCGTTTGGAGTGCGGCGGCTGGCGGCCGCTTTGGTGACCCGGGTGAAAGGGTCAACCTGGTGCGGTACCTGGCAGATCTGCCGAATCTTCGCGGCTCAGTGCATTTCGATGGCGCAGGTGCCCAGGCCGCCGCGGTAGTAGTTGAACTGGACGTTCGGGTGGTCGGCCAGCAGGGACATGGGCACCGCCGTGTCCGCGATCCGCTTCGAGATCATGTAGGCCGTGAGCCGCAGGCCGAAGGGATTGTCGTGATGGCCCGGGTGCCAGATCGAAACCTTCTCCGCCTTCCACGTCTCGACCGGTCCCACGGTGATGGCCATGTGCGGCACCAGGGTGATGTTGCCGCCGGCGCTGGTGCGGGCGTTTTGGGCGAGCGTCAGCGGGTGCAGTTTCACCACCCGCGTGGCCAGCTTGCGGTACTCGGCCGGGGGCGGGGGTTCGTCCTTCCACTTGCCCTTGCGCTCGGGGGGGTCGTTGAAGGCCCAGTGTTTCACGTCGCCCTGGCCGCCCTGCATGACCGCACAACGCACGCCGGCCTCCCAGCTTTTCCGGTACGGCGCGGTGTCCGCCTTGGGGAAGTGCAGGTGCGCGTCGGGCATGCGGAGCTTTTTGTCAATCCGGTCAAAACACAGCGCGCGGTCGGTGCGCTCGAAGGACAACGGGTGCGAGAGGGGCACCTCGCGGCCGTCGAGGTACCACTCGTCCATGCCCCAGAAGTGGCCGGAGCGCACGTCCAGGCCAAGGGCGTTGACGATGCGGGCCACCAGGGGGAGTTGCTCGGTGGGGCCGATGGGGCCGCAGATGCCCACGGGGTTGTCGTCGGTGCTCTGCCGCCAGGCGTCCACGTACTCGAGAGCCTCGGCCAGGTAGAATTCCTCGAGCGTGTCGTACATCACGACCTTGAAGCCGGGGCGGCTGAGGCGTTCGAGGTCGCGCGGGGTCAACCGGGCGACCGTCTCGATGAGTTCGGCATCGAGCGTGGTGTAGTCCCACCAGTCGGGGGCGATGGTGCTAAGTTTGCGGGGCATGGCATGGAGTGTTGGTTCCGCGGGAGTTTGCCCCCGACGGGCCGCGGCGGGAAGCCGGAAAACCACGGGCGGCGCAAATCAGGCTTGCTGTGGACCGGGCAACGTCCTTAAACTCTGCCCGTTCCTCCGTCTCGGACCGGGTTGAAAGGGGAAGTCTGGGGGCGGGCTGTTTGAGTGCCGTTGTTTGCCATACCTATGACACCCACCACCACCATCCAACGTTTGCTCCCGCCCAGTTCACAGACCTTGGGCCTGGGTGCCGGCGCAGTGCGCGCAGGCGACACCACCATCCCGTTCCGCAGCCGGGGCGAAATCGTGGTCGAATCCATGACCCCCAACGCCGAGACCGCGACCGTCTTGCTGCTGGGGCGCGATTCGGGCCGGGGCACGTTGCTGGGGCGCTACACTTCCGTCTATCGCGTGGAGGCCCGCCCCACCGAAACCAGGGAAGGCACGCTCATTTGGAGGTACGAGGGCGAGTTTACCAGCACCTCCGCCGACGGCGACCGCCTGACCATGCGCCTCCAGGCCGAGGGGCCGGCCGATTGCACCGGCCTCACCGCCCGCTCCGAAGTGCTGCGCGGTACGGGCCGGTTCGCCAACGTCCGCGGCAAATGGACCTCCCGGGCCATCGCCACGCCCGCCGGCTTCGTTTACGAATCCACCGGGGAACTCATCCTCCCCAAAGCTTCCGGCAAAAAACGCTGACCACCTGGCAGTCGGATGCCCCGGGGACCGAAGCGTGGTTTTGCGCTTTGAACCGGCGCGGCGCGGGTTTTTGATCCCGCCATGCAGACCGTCGTTTCGCCGGCGCGCACGTTCCGCGTGGACGCCCTCGAAGTGCGCGTGTACCCGGACCAGCCCACCCTGGCCGCCGCGGCCGCGCGTGAAGCGGCCGATTGCCTGCGCGCCGCCCTGACCCGTCGTGGCGAGGCCCGGGCCATCCTCGCCAGCGCCACCTCCCAGATCCGGTTTCTGGCCGCACTCACCGCCAGCCCGGACCTGGACTGGTCGCGCGTGACGCTCTTCCACATGGACGAGTACCTCGGCCTGCCGGCCGACCACCCGGCCAGCTTCCGCCGGTTTTTGCGCGAGCACGTGGCGGCCAAAATCCGGCCGCGCGCGCTGCACCTGATCGCCGGCGACGCCCCCCAGCCGCTCCGGGAAATCGCCCGCTACACCGCCCTGCTCGAAGCGGCACCGGTGGACCTCTGCTGCCTGGGCATCGGCGAAAACGGCCACCTCGCCTTCAACGACCCGCCCGTGGCGGATTTCCAGGACCCGCATCACCTCAAGCTGGTGCAATTGGACGAGGACTGCCGCCGCCAGCAGGTCGGCGAGGGCTGTTTTCCCAACCTCGATGCCGTGCCGCGCTACGCCTACACGCTCACCATCCCGACGTTGTGCCGGGCGGCGCGGCTGGTCTGTGTGGTGCCCGAACGCCGCAAGGCCCGGGCGGTGCGCGACGCGTTGCGCGGGCCGATCCACGAAACCTGCCCCGCCTCGATCCTGCGCCGCCAGGCCCACGCCACGCTCTTCCTCGACGCCGACTCCGCGTCGCTGCTGGAAGCGGCCTGATTCCCGCCGACCCACGCACGCGGTCCCTTTTCCGGACGGCGCGGCTTGACCCCGGTCAAAAGGGCGGGAGCAGGATGTAACTTTTCACCGCTGGATCGGCTCGGCTTCCCCGTGCGTATGTCCGAGTTGCTTTGCGGTCGCTCCGCCCGCCGCGCGTGGTTCTGGCTGGGCGTGGCGGTGGTTGTCGGGTGGGCGCTTTACCGGCTGAAATTCGCTCCCGTGCCCGTGGAGGCGGCGGTGGCAACCACGGACACGATTGTGGCCGAGGTCATGGGCACCGGCACGCTCGAGGCGCGCCTCAAGACCACCCTCAGCCCGCGCATCCAGGAGCGGCTGGCCGAGGTGCTCGCGGACCAGGGCGACGCCGTCCGCGCCGGCCAGGTGCTCGCCCGGCTGGACGACGGCGAACTGCGCCAGCAAGTGGCCGTGGCCGAAGCCGCGCAGGCCGCGGCCCGGGCCGCCCTGGACCGCACCCGCACCGACGAGGCGCGGGCCCTGGCCGTGCTCGAACAGGCCCGCCTGACCCACGAGCGCGGGCTGGCCCTGCTCGCCACCCGCGTGGCGGCCCAGGCGGACGTGGACAAGGCGGTCGAGGCGCTGCACGTCGCCGAGGCGGACCTCCGGCGCGCCCGCGCCGCGATCACCGAGGCGGAGAAACAGGTCCTCACCGCCGAGCGCAACCTGGCCTGGCAGCGTGAACGGCTGGGTTTCACCCGCCTGACCAGTCCGTATGACGGGCTGGTGGTCCGCCGCGACCGCGACCCCGGCGGCGTGGTCGTGCCGGGCGCTTCGATCCTGCAACTGATCGCCACCAACGAACTCTGGGTGTCCGCCTGGGTGGACGAGACCGCCATGGCGGCGCTCGCTCCCGGCCAGCCGGCCCGTGTGGTCTTTCGCAGCGAACCGGAGCGAAGTTATCCCGGCGAAGTCGCCCGGTTGGGCCGCGAGGCCGACCGCGAGACCCGCGAGTTTGTGGTGGACGTGCGCGTGCACCAACTCCCGCCCCACTGGGCGGTGGGCCAGCGCGCCGAGGTCTTCATCGAAACCGGGCGCCGGGCGCAAGCCACGGTCATCCCCGCGCGGCTGCTGGTCTGGCGCGAAGGCCGGGCAGGGGTGTTTGTCGAGTCCGGCGGCCGCGCGCGGTGGCGGGCCGTCCAACCGGGCCTGCGGGGAACGCACCGGCTCGAAGTCGCCGCCGGTTTGCAGGTCGGCGAACGCGTCATTGCTCCCCTCGGCAAGCCGGTGCGGCCGCTCCGCGACGGCCAACGGGTCACCGTGCAATCCTTCATCGGTCCAACCGGCCCGGCGGACCCGGCCGTTCCGCAACGCACCGCTCCCGCGGCCTGAACCCGCGCTTTCCCCGTGAACCTCGCCACGCGCGACATCCGCCACAACCTCCCCCGGTTTGTGCTCACCACGCTGGGCATCGGGTTGTTGCTCCTGATCGTCCTGGGCATGGGCGGCATCTACCGGGGCCTGATCGTCGAGGCCACCCTGCTGGTGGACCGGATCGGCGCCGACCTGTGGCTGGTCCAGGGCGGCACGCGCGGGCCGTTCGCGGAGCTGTCGCGCGTGCCCGCCAACCTCGAGGACCGCGCCCGCGCCGTGCCGGGCGTGGCGACCGCGCGGCGCTTCGTCTCACACACTGTCCAGCGCGAACACCGCGGCCGGCCGTTGCGGCTGGTCGTGCAGGGGTTGTCCTGGCCGACGGACCGCGGCGACTGGATTCCGCTGGTGGCGGGGCGGGCGTTGCGCCAGGCGCATTACGAGATGATCGCCGACCGCTCGCTCGGTCTGGCGCCGGGCGAGCGCGTGCGGCTGGGCAAGGACACCTACACCGTGGTGGGCCTCACAGAGGGCCTGGTGGGGTCGGGCGGCGACGGCCTGGCCTTCTTTACCGTGGCGGACGCCCGGGCGATCCAGTTCGACGTGCCGCCGGAAGCGACCCGGCTGGAGCGCGCCGCGCGGGTCGGGCGCGCCGCGGGCACGGACCTGGGCCAGACCCAGCCGCTGCTGCTGGAGCGCGGCGCGGGGCCGGCCGCGGGTATTCCCGCCCTGGGCCCGCCCCCGGTCAGCGCGGTGCTCGTGACCCTGGCGCCGGGGGCCGACGCGGACGCGGTGGCCAACACGTTCAGCCGCTGGCCGGACGTGACGGTGTACCGCACCGCGGCGCAGCGCGAGTTGTTGTTGTCCGGCATGGTGGACAAGGCCCGCCGGCAGCTCGGCCTGTTCCGGGTCTTGCTGGTGATCATCTCGACCATCGTGCTGGCGCTGATCCTGTACACGCTCACGTTGGACAAGTTGCACGACATCGCGATGCTCAAGCTCATCGGCGCCCGCAACGGCGTCATCGTGGGCCTGATCCTGCAACAGGCGCTGCTCATCGGCGCGCTGGGCTACGCGCTGGCGTGGTGGCTGGGCACCTGGGCCTTCCCCCGCTTCCCCCGCCTGGTGGTGATCGAGCCCGGCGACCTCGCCTCCCTCGCCGTCATTGTGCTCGCGATTTCGGTCGCCGCCAGCCTCCTGGGCATTGCCAGGGCCATGCGGGTGGAACCGAACAAAGTGCTCGCCGCATGAACCGCCCCCACGACGCTCCCCCGGCCGTCGAAGCCCGCGGCCTCACCAAGGTGTACGGCCACGGCGACACCGAAGTGGTGGCGCTGCGCGACGTCTCGCTGGAGGTCCGCCCCGGCGAGGTCGTGGCCTTACTGGGCCCGAGCGGCGCCGGCAAATCCACCCTGCTCACCGCGCTGGGCCTGGTGAACCCGCCCACCCGCGGCCGCATCCGCATCGGCGGCCAGCCGGTCCTGGACGGCGAGCGGGCACTCACGGACCTGCGCGCCTTCCGCCGGCGGCATCTGGGCTTCGTGTTTCAGAAGGCGAACCTCATCCCGTTCCTGACCGCGCTGGAAAACGTCCAGGTCGCCCTCGAAATCAACGACACCCCGCCCCGCCGGGCGCGGCAGCGCGCGCTGGAATTGCTCGACTACCTGGGGGTGGCCGACCGCGCGCGGCACCGGCCGGACGAGCTTTCCGGCGGCCAGCAACAGCGCGTGGCCGTGGCCCGCGCGCTGGCGAACCAGCCCCGCCTCATTCTCGCCGACGAACCGACCGCCGCGCTGGACAGCCACCGCGGCCGGCAGGTGATGGAGTTGTTCGCCCGCGTCGCCCACGAGCAGGGCGCGGGCGTGATCGTGGTCACCCACGACCACCGCGCGCTGGACGTGTTCGACCGCACCCTCGAGATGGAGGACGGCCGCCTCAC
>JBBIJZ010000095.1:0-17628 GCA_037445715.1 Verrucomicrobiales bacterium
GGGTTTCCCAACCCGCAGGGCCTGCGCGTTCCACCGTGCCGCCGATTGCCAATCGCCGCTACAACAGGCTACCAGCCTGCGTTACGCCGCCGGGCGGGTCGCCCGGCGGGACGGCCAGGTTGGCCGTTCCACCCGGGGTCAAAGCGGCAGCAAGCTGCCGCACTCCAAACGCTGCCGCGCAGTTCGAGCGCCCGCGCCGACGCGCAGCGTATGGAGTGCGCCGGCTTGCCGGCGCTGTCGGTGGCGAAGGCACTCGGGGCTTGGCGGGGGCGCCGCGGGCCTTTAGGTTCGCGGCATGACCAAGCCCTTGCTCCGCGTGTGGATGACGTGCCTGGGTCTGGCGTGCTTGCCCGCAGAAACGCCGGCAGCGCCACCGCGCGCTTTGTCCCCCGGCGAAGTCCCGGCGGATCGCCGCCTGCAACCGCTCAAGGAGCTGGACGGTTACTTCCCGTTCCACCCTCCGGCCACGCGCGAGGACTGGGAGCGCCGCGCCGAGCTGGTGCGCCGGCGCATTCTGGTATCGCAGGGCCTCTGGCCCCTGCCCACGCGCACGCCGCTCAACGCGGTCATCCACGGCCGCCTCGAGCGCGACGAGTACACGGTCGAGAAGGTCTATTTCGAGAGCGCGCCCGGGTTTTTTGTGACCGGCAATCTCTACCGGCCGAAGCGGGTGACGGGCCGGGTGCCCGGGGTGCTGTTCGCGCACGGGCACTGGCAGGATGCGCGGCTGGCGTTGTCCGGGGAAGACGAGGTGCGGCGCGAGATCGCCACGGGCCAGGAGCGTTTCGAGCAGGGCGGGCGCAGCCGGTTTCAGTCCCTGTGCGTGCAACTGGCCCGCATGGGCTGCGTGGTGTGGCAGTGGGACATGTTGGGCAACTCGGATTCCCAGCAACTGTCCGCCGCACTGGTCCACGGCTTCGCGAAACAGCGCCCCGAGATGGCCACGCCGGAGAACTGGGGCCTGTTCAGCCCGCAGGCCGAGCTGCATCTCCAGAGCGCGATGGGGCTCCAGACCTGGAACTCGATCCGCTCGCTGGATTTCCTGCTCAGCCTGCCGGAGGTGGACCCCGAGCGGGTGGCCATGACCGGCGCCAGCGGCGGCGGCACGCAGACGATGATCCTGGCGGCGATTGACGACCGGCTGAAGTTGTCGTTTCCCGCCGTGATGGTCAGCACGGCCATGCAGGGGGGCTGCACGTGCGAAAACGCCTGCCTGTTGCGCGTGGACACCGGCAACGTCGAGTTCGCCGCGCTCTTCGCGCCCAAACCGCAGGGGCTGACCACCGCCGACGACTGGACGCGCGAGATGGCCAGCAAGGGCTTCCCCGAGCTGAAGCAGCTTTACACGCTGCTGGGGGCGCCGGACCACGTGATGCTCCACCGCGGCGAGTGTTTTCCGCACAACTACAACGCGGTGTCCCGCTCGGCCTTTTACGGCTGGCTCAACCGGCATTTCCGCCTGGGCTTCAAGGAACCGATCATCGAGCGCGATTACGAGCCACTGGGCCGCGAGGCGCTCTCGGTCTGGGACGCCCGGCACCCACCCCCGCCGGGCGGGCCGGACTTCGAGCGCCGCCTGCTCCGCCTGTGGCACGAGGATGCCCGGCGGCAAATCCTCGCCGCCGCCACCACGGCCGAGGGACGCCGCCGGGTGCTGGCGCCGGCGATGGAAATCCTCATCGGCCGCACGTTGGCCGGAGCGGGCGAGGTACGGTTTGCCGTCACGCGCACCAACGCCAGCGGCGGGTCGTGGCAGGTCGTTTCGGGGTTGCTCATCAACCAAACCCACGACGAGCAGCCGGTGATCACGCTCTTGACGCCCGCGCACCGATCCGGCCGGACGGCGCTCTGGCTCACCCGCGAGGGCAAGGCCGGTCTGTTCGGCGCGGACGGTGCGCCGTTGCCGCCGGTGCGGCAGTTGCTGGATGCCGGTTGGACCGTGTGCGGTGTGGACCTGTTCCTGCAGGGCGAGTTTCTGACCAACGGCGTGCCGGTGACCGAGACCCGGCGGGTCAAAAACCCGCGCGAGGCGGCGGCGTACACCTTCGGCTACAACCACAGCCTCTTTGCCCAGCGCGTGCACGACGTGTTGAGCGTGTGCGCCTGGCTGCGGCGGGAGGCGGCGGGCGGGCGTCTGAGCGCGGTGGCCCTGGACGCGGAGACCGGCCCCATCCTGGCCGCGGCCCGCGCCGTGGCCGACGGGGCGCTGCCCGAGGTGGTCATTGACACCGGCGGCTTCCGTTTCGCCGAAGTTGCGGCCATCCACAGCCCGGCCTTCCTGCCCGGCGGCGCCAAGTACCTCGACGTGCCGGGCCTGCTCGTGGCGGCCCCGGGCGGGAATCTCTTGCTGGCCGACCGGACCGACCGACCGGAAGAGTGGGCGCTGCTGGAGCGGGCCTTTGCGGAGACACCCGGTGCTTCGTTGGAACGACTGGACGCGCCCCCGGCCGAACGCCCGGCCCGGGCCGTGGCCTGGCTCCTAAGCAGGTCGTGAGCGGCGGGCGCGGGGTAGCGGTGGTTGGTCGCCGGCGGTTGCGGTATATTGGGCACGATGCTGCCGGGAGTGACCGTTTTGGTGGGCGTAGTGGCCCTGAGCACCGCGTGCAATCCGCGCGCCGGGGCTCCGGGTACTGCCATGGACTCCGAGCCTGATTTCGCCGCGCTCCGGCGCGAGATGGTCCGCACGCAACTGGCCCCGCCGGCCCGGGACATCACCGACCCGCGCGTGCTGGCGGCGATGGCCAAGGTGCCCCGCCACGAGTTCGTGCCCGCGCACCTGCGGGCCGAGGCCTACGCCGACTGCCCGCTGCCCATCGGCCACGGGCAGACGATTTCGCAACCGTACATCGTGGCCTTCATGACCGAGCAACTGGCGCCCCGGCCCACCGACCGCGTGCTCGAAATCGGCACCGGCTCCGGCTACCAGGCCGCGGTCCTGGCCGAGTTGGTGGCCGCGGTGTACACCATCGAAATCGTGGAGCCGCTGGGCCGGCGGGCCATGACCGACCTGGCCCGCCTGGGTTACACCAATGTCTTCGTGCGCATCGGCGACGGCTACCAGGGCTGGCCCGAGGCGGCGCCGTTCGATGCCATCATCGTGACCTGCGCGCCGGATCACGTACCGCAGCCGCTGGTGGATCAGTTGAAGGATGGTGGCCGGATGATCATTCCGGTGGGGCCGCTCGGCGACCAGCAACTGTACCTGCTCGAAAAACGGGACGGCCAGGTCACCCGCCGGGCGGTGTTGCCGGTGCGGTTTGTGCCCATGACCGGCCGCGCCCGGCCGTAGCAACTGGCGGCGGGCACCGTTTCACGGGGCCGCCCGGTGGCCCGTCGGGGCGGTGTGGCGGGCGTGTCCCGGAAGGCCCGGAACAACCCGGGGCGCGCAGTTTACCGGCGAAAAATTATTCACAACCCCGCTCTCCTGCAGGAAGCCGTCGCCGGATGAAGGTCCAGAGTCCGCGGGTCCGCAGCGGGTTGTTCGAGTTGTTCACAAACTGTTCACAGGTTGTTGTTGGTGAACAAGTTGTGCTGAAAAAGTGTTGACCCCGGCGGGGCATCGGTTAGCTTGTTCCCAGTTCCTTGAAAGAACAGCCTCCGCTGGCTGAAGTCATCATGAACGAGGTCAGTGGGGACGTGGATAATCCCGGGCGACCGGGGAAAGGTCGGGGCAGGCTGGAGGCCCCGGCCCCGGTGGAGACGGGCCGGAAGGCTCGCGGAAGCCGGCATAATTCACCAGCTCCTCTGGCGGCGTTCGCGCGCCGTCAGTGACGCGAGCATGGAGCTGCGCGGTTAGGGGCGATGAGAAGCCGCCCCGAGCCGGGTCAAGTACCGTCGGCTGGCTTCGGGCCGGCGGGAATCGCAGTCACCCAGAGGGTGCGCGGCTGCTACTGTGAACCAGCACGGACCGGGCGACTCTGGCGGCTCTGCAATATGGGCCGCCAAACGAAAGGCGCCGAAAGGCGAGACAAAGTGAGCGTCCGCGCCGGGAGGTACATCGGGCACGGCAAAGCCCGGGGCCCCTCCAAAACGCCGGCGATGTTGAAAAGAACACCGCTGGCCTGTGAACGGAAGGCAGCCTGAGAGGTAAGAGGTCAGACCCGTGGCTCCGGGCCAACGCACCGCCAAAAGCGAAGGCCGACCCGGAGCTAACGGGGGAGACGCGAAAACGGGCTCACAGACGTGTCTCCCCTGGGTCCGCAGGCCGGTGGCGCAACCACCAGTCGGTCGGGCTTAGAGGCCTCACTCGAGAAATCCCGCGGCCGCAAGGCGCGGGACGGCCCTGCTATGAGGCCGAAACTCCGCCTGCCACGGAGAATGGCGTCGGGGAGCCGGCAGCCCCCAGAGGCGCCCAATGCCGGCACTTGGGGAAGAGAGCGTGGCGAGCTCCCACACCCACTTTGCCCCCGCCGGGCCGCAAGGTCTGGTGGGGGCACTGTTTTTCCCCCACCCCGCGCACCGGTCTTCAGGCCCGGTGGATGCCCACAAAAAATCCCGCCGGTGGGTAAAACCGGCGGGAATTGCGGCCCCAACAGGGTTCACCGGGCAGCCACCCGGTCGGCCTCAGGGCAGAACTTTCACCCGCAAATTGCGGAAGGCCACCGCCCCGTGGTCCCCTTGCAGGAAGAACGGGCCGGGCTCGTTCACGTTGTTGTCGAGCTGCCCGCCCGTGGGGCGATCGAGGGTGACGTTGTCCATGATTTTCACCCCGTTCAGGATCACCGTGGCCTTGTGGCCGATGAGGGTGGCCTCGACGGTTTGCCATTCGCCGGCTTTCCTGGACGCCATTTTCGCCGGCGCCACCAGGCTGTAGAACGAGCCGTTGCTGGTGTTCGAGGGCTGCGTGGCGTCGCCGTCGTCGAGGATTTGGATTTCGTACCGGCCGCGCAGGTAGAAGCCGCTGTTCGCGCCCTTGGGGACCATGTACTCGTAGCGGACGGTGAAGTTCCAGAACTTCGCTTCGCTGACCAGGTCCGTGCCGTGGCCTTCACGGGGCAGGGTGTTGACCAACATGCCGTTTTGGGCGCTCCAGCTTTGGACGCCGGCGGGGTTGCGCAGGCGCCAACCGGTCAGGTCCACGCCGTTGAACAGGGGCTTGAACCCCTCGGCGGCCTCGGCGGCGCTGACCCGGTAGGTGAGGTCGCGCGGCCTGCCCTCGCCCGGTTTGAGGCCCAGCGCCCACTCGATGCCGCCGAGCAGGTGTTGCTGGTAGGCCCGGGCCAACTCAGGCGGGTTGGCGCGCTGGCCGCGGCCATCCTTCCATTCGGCGTCCCAGACGTCCTCGCGATGGCCCAGGGCCGTGTAAAAGACGCGCCCCTTGCCGTACTCCTTGCACCAGGAAATCGGGAAGTCGCCCGGGTAACCGCGGTTGGGGTGCTTGTCCAGCCAGAGCAGGCCGCGGACGTTCTCGCGCTTGAAGTTCTTGAAGAGGTAAATCTCGTCGAAGACCGTGTAGGTGCCGCCGAAGTGGGCGTTGGCCGGGTGTTGGGGATCTTCGTTGAGGCAACTGACCTTGACCTGCTCGTGGTGGATCAGGAATTCGCCCCCCAGCATCTCGATGAACGGCGGGTAGCCGTGGTAGGTGTCGCTGCAGGAATGCATCCCGATGAACGCCTTGCCGGACTTGATCCAGTTCAGGAAAAACTCCTTGTCCGGGATGGCCAGGTCCCCGGTGGTGTTCGCGAAGATCACCCCGTCGTACTTCATCAGGTTCTCGGGCGACATCTTCTCGCGGACCTCGGCGTCGTCCTTGCCATCCGGCCCGCCGCGGACGTAGTCCACGGTGAAGACCTGGGACGCCTCGCCCAGTTGGGCCAGGACCTTCTCCGCCACCGGGATCGAGCTGTGCCGGAAGCCCTTGGTGGCCGTGACCACGAGCAGTTTTTTGGGGGCGGCCGCCCAGGCCGGCAGGGCCAGAACGGCCCCGAGGAAGACCGGCAGCGCCACGCGCCGCAGGGAAGTCGAGCAGGAGGATTTCATGGTTTGTCGTTGATGTGTCTCGGCGAATTGCGTCCCCAGCCGACGCCGGCCCGGGGAACGGCATTCATTCAAGGCCCAAAACGCCGGCCCGGCAAGCGGGCATTGAGCCTCCACCGCGGGGCAAACGAACCGACCGCAAGGTCTTTCGCGCCATTTCCCTCCCCCGGCCTCCGGCGCGTTCGCCGCCCATCCACGGGTGCCTTTCATGATTTTCCGCACCTTGCCTTCGCGTCCGAGCTCCCAAGCCGCCGCGCAATCCAAATCCACGTGTACGAACCGGCGTTCCTGCTAGGCTGCGGGCGTGGTTGCGTCCCTGTGCCGCTTTGAACTGCCCGCCCCGGAGCTTCCGCCGGGGCAGGCGCCCGACCTGTCGTCCGCCGCGACGCCCCGCGTGGGGTTGGTCCTGCCCGAGGCCCGGCGGGTCCTGGACCTGACCCCGGCCGGCGCCGTCTCCCTGACGGCGCTGCTCGAGCGCCCGGACCTCCCCGACTGGTTGGCAGCCCAGGCCGCCCGCGCGGACCTGCCCGCCCATGCGCTGGACGCCGTCCGCCTGCGGGCGCCGGTGGAACGCCAGGAAGTCTGGGCTGCCGGGGTGACCTACCTGCGCAGCAAAACCGCCCGCATGGAAGAATCGGCCTTCAGCGCCAGTGCCTACGACCGCGTGTACGACGCGCCGCGGCCGGAATTGTTCTTCAAGGCCCTGGCCGAAAAGGTGGTCGGCCCCGGCGAGCCGATCGGCCTGCGCCGCGATTCCCGCTGGACGGTGCCCGAGCCGGAGCTGGCCCTGGTGCTCACCGCCACCGGCCGCGTGGCCGGCTACACCTTGGGCAACGACGTCAGCGCCCGCGACATCGAGGGGGAAAACCTCCTGTACCTGCCCCAGGCCAAAATCTACGAGCGTTCCTGCGCCCTGGGGCCCTGGATCACGGTGGGTCCGGACGAGGCCACGGTGCGCGGCCGGGAAATCACCCTGCGCATCCGCCGCGGGGGCGTCGAGGTGTTCGCCGGCCGCACCGAAGTGGGGCGCCTCAAACGCGGCTTCACCGAACTGGCCGCATGGCTGTTCCGCGCCCAGCATTTTCCGCACGGGGCGGTGTTGCTTACCGGCACGGGCATCGTGCCCCCGGACGACTTTGCCCTCCAGCCCGGCGACGAGGTGGAAATCGCCCTCGCCGAGCTGGGCCGGCTGGTCAATCCGGTAAGGGAGGTTTGAACTGGAGGATTTCACGCCGCCACGGTCCCCCCGTGGGGCTGGGATTAAGGGGTTGAGCCCGCCCCGCGGGACGTGGTTAGCATCGGCAGGCCGGATTTGACCCCGATGAGCCAGACGGACAAACTGCTGCTCCGGATTCTACGCGGGACGGCTGACGCGGACATTCCGTTTGACGGGCTGTGTCGCTTGTTAACCCGTTTGGGGTTTGAAAGTCGTGTTCGGGGCAGCCACCACATTTTTTATCGCACCGGCGTGGAGGAAATCCTGAACCTCCAACCCCGGGGGGCCAAAGCCAAGCCCTACCAGGTCAAGCAGGTGCGCCACGTAATCCTGAAATACAAACTGGCCGACGCGTTGTCATGACACGCTACGAGGTGATCATTTACTGGAGCGACGAAGACGGGGCCTTCATCGCCGAGGCCCCGGAGCTGCCGGGTTGCGCCGCCGACGGCCCCACACGCGAGGCCGCCCTGCGCAATCTGGAGGGGGTCATCGAGGAATGGATTGACACGGCCCGATCCTTGGGCCGGCCCATCCCCCAACCCAAGGGCCGACTGGTCTTTGCCTGAGCGCCTTGAACCTGCCCCCTGACGGACAGTTTCGCGCCGCCTGAAGGGTCTAATAGCTGCCGACGCCAGGTCCTTTACGCAACCCATGAAAGTCACCCTCAACTGGCTCAAACAGTACGTGGACATTGACGAGTCGGCCGACGCACTGGCCGAACGCCTGACGATGCTCGGCCTCGAGGTCGAAGGGGTGCAAAAACTCGGCGGCGAATTCGAGGGCATCGTCGTCGCCCAGGTCCTCTCCCGCGAAAAACACCCCAACGCCGACAAGCTCTCCGTCTGCCGCGTCCACGACGGCCGGGGCGAGCGCCAGATCGTTTGCGGCGCCACCAACTTCCAGCCCGGCGACAAGGTCCCGCTCATCCTCCCCGGCGCTTCCCTGCCCGCCGCCCCCGGCGAAAAGCCGCTGACCATCAAGGTCGGCAAAATCCGCGGCGTGGAAAGCCACGGCATGCTCTGCTCGCCCAGGGAACTGGGCCTGGCCGAAGAGGCCGACGGCCTGATGATCCTGCCGGCCGACGCCCCGGTGGGCCAGCCCTTCGCCGAGTTCCTCGGCCGCGCCGGCAGCGACGTGGTTTTCGACCTGGAAGTCACCCCCAACCGCCCCGACCTCAACAGCGTCATCGGCATCGCCCGCGAAATCGCCGCCTCCACCGGCCGGCCCCTGCGCCTGCCCGAAATCCGCCTGACCGAGAGCGAGCCTCCCGCGGCCGAACTGGTCCGCGTCCAACTCGACGCTCCCGACCTGTGCCCGCGCTACACCGCCCGGGTCATCCGGGGCGTCCGCATCGGCCCCAGCCCCGCCTGGCTGCGCGCGCTGCTCGAAAAGGTCGGCCTGCGCCCGATCAACAACGTCGTGGACGCCACCAACTACGTCATGCTCGAGTTCGGCCAGCCGCTCCACGCCTTCGATTACCACCGGCTCGCCAAAAACCCGGACGGCGTGCCCGCCATCGTGGTGCGCCGCGCCCGCGAGGGCGAACTGTTCGTCACCCTTGACGGCCAGAAACACACCCTCCACGCCGAGCATCTGCTCATCGCCGACCCCGAAAAGGGCATCGCCCTGGCCGGCATCATGGGCGGTCAAAACACCGAAATCCACGACCGTACCGTGGACGTGCTGCTGGAAAGCGCCGCCTTCGCCCCCGCCAACATCCGCCGCACCAGCCGGGCCCTGGGCCTGCGCACCGACGCCAGCTACCGCTTCGAGCGCGGCGCCGACCTCGAGGCCGTCGAGCGCGCCAGCCGCCGCTGTGCCCAACTCATCCTCGAAACCGCCGGCGGTCAGCTCGCCGCGGGCGTGGTGGACGCCTTCCCCGCCCCGCCACCCCCGCGCCAGATCACCCTCCGCCCCGCCCGCGTCAACGCGCTGTTGGGCCTGGCGCTCCAGCCCGGCGAAATCGAGTACTACCTGGGCCAGCTCGGCCTGCGGCGCGTGGACCGCAAACCCCGCCCGGTCGAGGCCCCGGCCGGCCCCGAGCCCGAGCCGTCCACCTGGCAAATTCCGAGCTGGCGCCCCGACCTCAAACGCGAGGCCGACCTCATCGAGGAAGTCTGCCGCCTGCACGGCGTGGACCACATCCCGGCCACCCCGCCGCGCGGCGCGCGGGGCACGCATCCCCACGACCGCGTGCACGACCAACTCGCCGAAGCGCGCCAATTGCTCACCGGCCTGGGCCTGGACGAAGCCCAGGGCCAAACCCTCATCAGCGCGGCGGCCGCCGAGCGCCTGGCCGGGCCCGCCGGCTTCGTGCGCCTGGCCAACCCGCTCAGCAGCGACATGGACGCCCTCCGCCCCAGCCTGCTGCCCGGCCTCCTGGATTCGCTCCGGCACAACGCCGGTCGCCGCCAGGGCGACCTGGCCCTGTTCGAGATCGGTCGGGTCTTCGCCCCGGAGGGCGACACCCTCCGCGAAACCCGCCGCCTGGCCGTGGCCCTCACCGGCCGGCGCCAACCCGTGTTCTGGGCCGGCGCCGAGCGCGACGCGCTCTTCGATCTGGCCGACCTCAAGGGCGTGCTGGAAACCTTCCTCGAGCACTTCGGCCTTCGCGGGGTGGTCTGCACGCCGCAGGCGGCCGGCGGGGCATTCTTTCTCGAGTCGGCGGCGCTGACCCTGGGCGGGCGCGTGCCGCTGGGGGTGTTGGGTCAACTCTCGCCCCGACTGGCCCGCCAGCACGACCTGGCCGCGCCGGTCTTCCTGGCCGAACTGGACCTGGACGAGCTGCTGGCCCGCCGCCAGCCGGTCAAGACCTTCAAGCCGCTGCCGCAATTCCCCGCCATCCGGCGCGACGTCGCCCTGCTCGTGGCCGAAAGCGTCACCCACGACGCCGTCCTGACCGCGGTGAAGGCCGCGCGGGCGCCGCACCTCGAACAGGTCGAGCTCTTCGACGTGTATCGCGGCCAGAACGTCCCCGCCGGCCAGAAAAGCCTGGCCTACGCTTTCACCTATCGTGCCCCGGACCGCACGCTCACGGATGAAGAGGTCAACCGCGCCCATGCCGGCCTGGTCGAACACCTCAAGCGCACCCTCCCGGCCACCGTGCGCGAAAGTTGAAGCCGCCGCGCCCCGGGCCGCTCGCCCCGGTCGGCCGGGCGGATTTGCGGCGTGAGTTTTGCCCCGGCCTGCCCTACACCGCCGCCGTGCACCTGGCGCATCTGAGGCTCCGCGACTTCCGCAACTACGCGCGGCTGGACGCCGACTTCGACCCGGGTTTTCACCTGCTCCTGGGCGACAACGCCCAGGGCAAGACCAACCTCCTGGAGGCCATCTACCTGCTGGCCACGCTGCGGTCGTTCCGCGGCGTGGGCAGCGCCCAGTTGGTCCGCCACGGCGCGTCCGGCTACTTCGTCGGCGCCCGCGTGCTGGCCGCCGGCACCAGCGACATCCGCCTGTACTGGTCGCCCGCCGCCCGGAGCCTCACCCTCAACCAGCGCCCGGTCCGGCGCCTGGCCGATTACCTGGGCACGCTGCGCGTGGTGGTCTTCTGTACCGAGGACCTCCAGCTCATCAAGGGCCCCGCCGGCCGCCGCCGTCGTTTCCTGGACCTGTTGCTCACCCAGACCCACCCGGGCTACCTCACCGTGTTGCAGCGGTACATGCAGGCGCTGCGCGCGCGCAACGCCCTGCTCAAGGCCCGGCCCGTGGACGCCGCGGCCCTGGCCGGGTTCACCCGCGAACTGGTGGCCGCCGGGGAGGAAATCCAGCGGCGGCGCACCGAGCTGGTTCCCCGCCTCTCCGCCCTCACCCGCCTGGCCTATCGCCGCATCGCCCACGACGCCGAGGAACTCCGGCTGGACTACGCCCCCAGCGTCCAGGGCCGCTTCGCGGTGGAACTGGAGCGCCTGGCCGCGCGCGAGCAGGCCCTGCGCACCACGGTGATCGGGCCGCACCGGGATGAACTGCGGATTTTGCTGGAGGAACGGCCCGCCGCGCAGTTCGCCAGCGAGGGCCAGAAACGCACCCTGGCCATTGCCCTGAAGATGGCCCAGGCCGAGTACCTCACCGGCCTGCACGGCACGCCGCCCATTCTGTTGCTCGACGACGTGATGGGCGAACTGGACGCCTCCCGCCGCGCCGGCCTGCTGCCCCTGCTCGAACGCGCCCACCACGCCAGCGGCCAGGTGTTCATGACCTGCACCGAGGAGCAATGGCCCGCGGAACTGGGCCGGCGGCTGCAACGCTGGCAGGTGCGCGCGGGCACGCTGCGCCCGCTGCCTTCGGCCTGACCCGCCCAGCCGCGCCCGCCGGCCCGCGGCCCCAACCCGTCCACGGTCGGCGGCCGGCCGGCGGCACCCGGGCGCCGGGGCAAATCGGGGAGCTTCCGCATCACGCGGCCGCCCACCGCGTGGCCGCGGTGGGTGGTCCGCCTTACCAATCGAGGGCGGCTTCGCTCCGGCTCAGGGCAGTTGCACCGGCCGCACGCGCAGGTTCCGGTAGGCCACCGGACCGTGGTCGCCCTGGAGCATGAGCGGGCCGGTGGGTTTTTCGTCCTGCGGGTCCTCCCAAACGGCGGCGCGCGTGGGGCCGGTGAGTTCGACATTTTCGTGAATGACCTGCCCGTTGTGAACCACCTTCACGAAGCAGGCGTTGCGGGTCTTGCGCCCGGCGGCGTCGAACCGCGGGGCGCGGAAGACCACCTCGAAGCGCTGCCACTGGCCCGGGGGCTTGCTGGCGTTGACGCGTGGGGAGTGGCCCTCGAATTCGCCCCGCGCCGCGGTCCAGCGCGGGTAAATGCCGCCGCATTCGAGGCCCGGGTACTTGTCCCGGGCGACGCCGAAGCTGTCATAGACTTGGATTTCATACCGGCCCATGAAGTACACGCCCGAGTTGGAGCCGCGCGGGATGCAGAACTCGATCTCGGCCTCGACGTCGCCGAACTCGGCGGTGCTGATCAGGTTCACCGTCCGCCCGGCCGCGCCGTTGAGCAGTACCCCGGTGCCGGGCGTGACCTGAAACCGCTTCGGGTCCGCGGGATCGAGGGCCACGCCGCCCACCACCTGCCACTCGCCGGTGGGCGCGCGCCATCCGTCGAGGTGGGTGCCGTTGAACAGCGAGACCCAATCCGCCGCGCCGGCGCGCAGGCAAACGGCGGTGAAGCACGCGCCGGCCAGCCAGGTCCGGGCAGTGCGCCGAAGGTTTGTGAATGTGCGGAGCAGCGTGAGGTTCATGGGGTCACGGGGGTGGAAGGCTCGGGGAGGGTGGAACGACGAACGGCCGGTTCAGGGCGACACCGGCGCGGCGGGCCGGGGTCGCAGGTCAAAGCAGGTCATTTCCGTGGCGTTGCGCAGGAGCAGGCGGCCGTGGGCCAGGGCGGGCACGTTCCAGGTCTTGCCGTTGAGGGCCTGGACGCGCGCCTTTTCGCGGAAGCCGGCCGGGGTGGCCTCGACCAGGGCCAACTGGCCTTCGCCGCCCAGCACCAGCAGGTGTCCGGCGGCCAGCAGCACCTGGCCGTAGCCGTAACGGCCCTCGCGCCAGACGCGCTCGCCGGTGCGCGCGTCCACGCACGCCAGCACGCCCTCGTCCAGGCCGTAAAGGTGGTCCTGCCAGTACACGGCGGGATTGAACTTGGTCTTGAGATGGCGGCTGCGCCAGAGGACTTGCGCGCGCGGGCGCCCGGCCTCGGCGGCCACCTCGAGGAGCACGCCGCCGGTGCCGTAGCCGGCGGACACGAAGACCCGGTTGCTCGCCACCAACACGGGCAGGGCGCACGAGGCGTCGTAGGCCACCTTCCACGGTTCCTCCCAGAGCACGGCGCGGCTGGCGGGGTCAAAGCCCAACACCCGGGAGGCGGTCACCAGCACCACCTGCGGCCGCCCCGCCAGTTCGGCGAACAGGGGCGAGGCGTAGGTGGGCTTGTCGCTCAGGGCCGCCCAGAGGCGGCGGCCGGACACTTGATCGAAGGCCACCAGCATTTGCTCGCTGGTGCCCTCGCCGCCCACGACGAGGAGCGTTTCGCCCACAATCAAGGGCGAGGCGGCCAGGCCCCAGCGGAGGTTCTGGGCGCCGGTTTCGGCGAGGATGTTTTTGCGCCAGAGCAGGGTGCCGGTCCGGGCGCTGAGGCAACGCAGTTCGCCTGTGGCGCCCAGGCTGAAGATCAGGCCGCCGTGGTACACCGGCGTGGCCCGCGGGCCGTCCCCGCCCATCCACTCACTGAAGAGCGCCTCGTAACGGTGGGTCCACACCTCGCGGCCGGTGTCCAGTTCGTAGGCGGCCACGACCTCGTGTTCCCAGCGTTGCTCGAGGGTGAAGGCCAGCCCTTCGGCCACCACAAACGAGGCGTAGCCGCCGCCGCACGGCTGGCGCCAGAGCCGGGGCGGCCCGGCGGGCGGCCAGTCGGTGAGCACCGGTTGCTCGTCGTAACGGGCCGCGCGACCGGGTCCGCGGAAATCGGTCCAGTAGGCCGGTGGGGCCGGTGGTCGGTTGGTGGCGGCGGGCGACCCGGCCTGGGCGCGGCGGCTGACTTCGACCAGTTCGTAGTTCGGGCGGCTGCGCTCGCGCACCAGGGTGGGGCCCCAGCCGCCTTTGAACTCGAGGTCCACCCAGCGCAGCAACACGGCCAGGGCCAGCAGCAGGGCGAGGTACACCACCAACCAGAGCAGGGTGAAGAGCGTGACCAGCACCTTGCGGCCGCGCGTGCAGGTCGGGTCCCGGTACACCAGCCACCAGCCCAGCGGCGGACAGGCCAGCAGGATCAGGCGCTCGAAAAACGGCGTCCGATACCACGGCACGTCCAGCGGATTGAGGGCGTCGTTGTCCATGTGCCTTCACGAACTGGCGGGCGAGTGGCCCAACGCCGAACCCGTCACGCCGCCGAGGGTAGGTGGCCGCGGTGGCGCGGGCAAGCGCACCGGGCCGAGTCCCGGGAAGGCCCGGGAACCTCGTACTCACGGTGGGGAAACTTCAGGGGATGCGCACCCGCCGCAAGCAGCCGCCGCCGCGCGTCCTCCGAAAGGCGCGCCGAAACGGCGCGGTGCGCGGGGTCCAGGGCGCACGCAGGCCCCGGGTTTGGGCAGGGCCGCGCGGCCGCGCAGTCGGACAAGCGGCGCCGGCGGCGCGCTCAGCCCGGATAGCCGCCGGTGATGTAGGCCTGGAGCTGATCAATCGCCGCCGCCTGGGCGTGGATGATCCAGTTGACCACGTCCCCGATCGAGATCACGCCCACGACCCGCTCCCCCTCGAGCACGGGCAGGTGCCGGATGCGCTTGTCGGTCATCAACGCCATGCACTCCCCGATGGTCGTGCGCGGGGTCACGGTGTGCAGCGCCGGGGTGCAGATTTCCCGGACGGCGGTGGTGCGGGAGTTTTTGCCCTGGAGCGCGACCTTGCGGGTGTAATCGCGCTCGGACACGATGCCGAGCAGGCGGTCGCCTTCCATGACCAGCAGGGCGCCGACGTTCCGCTCGGCCATCTGCCGGATGGCCTCGAAGACGGTGGCCTCGGGGCTCACCGACCAGACGGTGCGGCCCTTGGTGTTGAGGATGGCCTCGACGGTGGCGTTGGCCGTGGCATTGGCTTCCATGATGCGTGGCGCTGGCGATTCCCGTGTTTTCCAACTCCCGGGCCGGCGCGTGGGCGCGGCAGGCCAGCGGGAGGTGTGCTGAAAGGAACCATGAACCGGCCCCGCCTGGCAAGCCCCGAGCAGCGCCGGGGAAAAAATTTCCCTCCCGACACGCGCGCCCGCCGCGGCGGGCGGCGGACCCGACGACCGCGGAATCGGGGCTTGGAACGGATTCCGACCCGCGCTAAAGACGGCGCGTGCCTGAAACCGCACCGCCCCTGACCGCCCGCACGCGCTATTGCGCGGTGTTCGGCCATCCGGTCCGGCACTCGGCCTCGCCCCCCATGCAAAACGCCGGTCTGGCGGCGTTGGGCCTGGACTGGCGCTACCTGGCGTTCGACGTGCGGCCCGAGGAGCTGGCCGCCGCCCTGGCCGGCGCGCGGGCGATGCGCTTTGTGGGCCTGAATCTCACCGTGCCCCACAAGCTCCCGGCCCTGGAACTGGTCGAGGCCCTCGACGCCAGCGCGCGCACCTGGGGGGCCGTGAACACCGTTCGCTTCGAGGCCCGGTTCGGCCCGGATGAGTGGCGGCCGCTGGGGCAGCTTGAGGAGATTCCCGACACGGCCGAAATCCGCGCGCACGGGTTCAACACCGATGCGGACGCCCTGGAAACGGCGCTGCGCGAAGACCTGGGCCTGGCGTTGCCGGGGTTGCGGGTGCTGCTGCTGGGCGCGGGCGGCGCGGGGCGCACGGCGGCGTTGAAGCTGGCCAGCGCGGGCGTGGCGGAGCTGTTTCTGGTGAACCGCACGCGCCGCAAGGCCGAGGCGGTGGCGACGGAACTCCACCGGCGGTACCCCGGCGCGCGGGTGCACCTGGATTACCCGCCCGGCCCGGTGGACCTGGTGCTCAACGCCACTTCGCTGGGCCTGCGCCCCGGAGACGCCCGACCCTGGGACCCGGCCGCCTTCGACCTGCGCCGGGCCGGTGCGGCTTACGACCTGATTTACCGGCCGGCCGAAACGCCGTTTCTGGCCGCGGCACGCGCGGCGGGGTGTCGCACGGCCAACGGCCTGGGCATGCTCCTGTACCAGGGCGCGCGGGCGCTGGAAATCTGGACCGGCCGGCCCGCCCCGCTGGCGGTGATGCGCCGGGCGCTGGAGGCGAGCGTGTACGGGGGACCCGGGGCGTGACGCTGGCGGCGAACATCCTCGAAGCCCGGAGCTGGGCGCTGCTGCCGTTCCATTTCTGGACCGCGGTATTTTTCGTGCTGGGCGCGATTGTGGGCAGCTTCCTCAACGTGTGCATCCACCGGCTGCCGCTGGGGCAGAGCCTGCTGCGCCCCGGCTCGCATTGCCCGCACTGCGGGGCACGGATTGCCTGGCGGCACAATCTGCCCCTCCTGAGCTGGCTGTGGTTGCGCGGGCGCAGCGTCTGTTGCCAGCGGCCCATCCGCCCGCGCTATGTGGTGATCGAGGCGTTGACCGCCGGGCTGTTCGCCGCGTGCTGGGTGGGGTTTGGCGAACAATCGCCGGCGCTGGCGCTGGTGTACGGCGGCCTGCTGGCGGGGCTGCTGGCCGCCACGGCCATTGACTGGGAGCACTTCATCATCCCGGACGAGCTGACGCTGGGCGGCCTGGCGGCGGGGGTGGTGTGCTCGTTTCTGGTGCCCGCGCTGCACGGCACCGACTCGCCGGTGACCGCGCTGCAACGGTGCCTGGTCGGGGCGCTGACCGGCGCGGGACTGGTTTACGCGGTGGTGCGCGGGGGCAAGGTGCTTTTCGGCCGACACGCGGTGGCGTTGCCGCCGGGCACCCGCGTGTGGTTTGCCGAGGAGGCGCTGGTGCTGCCGGATCGGGCCATCCCGTACGAGGAGTTGTTGTACCGGCGCAACGACCGCATCCGACTGCACGCGGCGCAGGTGGAGCTGGTGGACCGCTGCTACCGCGACGTGGTGGTGGAGGTGACCCGGGAGCGGGTGCGCATCGGGTCGGACGAGTTTGGCTTCGAGGCGCTCCCCGGCTTCGAGGCGGTGACCGCGCGGGTCGAGCTGCCCCGGGAAGTCATGGGGCTGGGCGACGTGAAGTTCATGGCCGCCATCGGGGCGTTTCTGGGATGGCAGGCGGTGCTCTTCAGCCTGATGGCCAGCGCGCTGGTGGGCGCGGTGACGGGGCTGGTCTTGATCGCCCTGCGCCGGCACCACCGCGCGGCGCCCATTCCTTACGGGCCGTTTCTGGCCGGGGCGGCGGCGGTGTGGGTGTTCGCCGGGCCGCGCATCCTGGACTGGTGGCTGGGCGGACGGTAAGCAGGGCACCGACGGAACTTCACGCCGCCCGCGCCAGCCTGGCCCGCGCCCATCCGGCGACCGGACTCAGGAGTTCAAGACCCGGTCAATCTTGCTCTTGAGTTCGGGCTTGCTCTTCAGGCCGACGATGGTCTCCGCCACCTGGCCGCCCTTGAAAAGCAGCAGGGTGGGGATGCCGGTGATGCGGTACCGGCTGGCCAGGTCCGGGTTGTGGTCCACGTTGACTTTGCCGATGCGCAGGCGGCCGTCGTATTCGGCGGCCAGTTCGTCCAGCACCGGCGCAATCATGCGGCAGGGGCCGCACCATTCGGCCCAAAAGTCCACCAGCACCGGCAGCGGCGACTGCAGGACCTGGTCGGCAAAATTTTGTTCGGTCAACGTGACAATGTTGGGCGCGGCCATGGCAGGCGTCGTTGAGGTTCAGCGGGAATTGGGGGGATTACATGCCGGTGCCGCCCCCGCCAAAGCCCAGCAGGATCACGCGGACCAAACCGGCCACCACGGCCACGATGGCCAGCACGCCCACCACGCTCGATACCGTGCTGGCCGTGCTGGCCATCGTGGCCGTGG
>JBBIJZ010000096.1:0-17061 GCA_037445715.1 Verrucomicrobiales bacterium
CCGTCAAACAGGACCACCAGGTATTTCGGCCAGCCGTCGATGGGGAACGGCCAATGGTTCAACAGCACCTCATCCGCGCCGTTCCGCAGTTGCAAGAGGTAGAAATACGGCTCCGCCCAGGGCGAGGGCGGATAACTGATTTCAACCCAAGCCACTTCACCCGGCCCTGGGACGGGTGCGACCTCGTTGAGCCGTGGTGCGGGCAGGTTGTTCGCATCGGTCGGCGGCGAGAACCGGTTCCGCACCGCCACAAGGTCCAACAGATCAATTCGTCCGTCGCCGTTGACGTCCGCGCCGGCATTCTCCGGCAGAACCGGGTCCTGCGCCAGACGGGCGCGCACGAAGACCAAATCGCGCCCGTCCACCCCACCCTCGCCATCGGCATTGGGATCGGAGGCCGGTGACGGCCCGGTCAATCGGACCTTGCCCGCACGGCGGGCGGGTTTGCTCCCGGCGGACGTGGCATGCGCCACCAATTCTCGCTGGGCCTGGCCAGACTGGACGTTCACCGTTACTGCACTGCGCCATGGATTCACCATGACCTCCGTAAACGGTGCTCCCTCGGGCACCCATCGAGTTGTGATCGCCTGCAAGTCGCTCAGGGTCAGCGTGAGCGGTCCGATGTCAGATGCGGCCACCTCGAGTCGCTCCAGCAAAACATCCGAGCCCGACTGGAGACCATCGAACGGCCATGCACCCACGCCCAGCAGCACCTCCGTGCTCCCCGCGCCAGCCAGCCCCACCGGAAGATCGTTGCCAGACACTGCCTCCTCCGCCGCAGGGATGAACAACAAACCCTCGCGCCCCGATGGCCGGGGGATGCGTTTGACCAGCACCGTGCCCGGATTGCCCGTAGCCGCCACGCGAAAGGCGACACCGGCCAACAGCGCATTGAAACTGGCGCGCACTTCGACACCAAACGGATGGCCGGCATGGACGTTGGTTGAGTCGGGGCCGACCAGGCTCAACACGAGGGCGGGCGCAGCGGTGCGGAGCACGGCAGGTTCATAGCGCAACCGGAAGTACTGTCCGCGGGCGCCCACCGGCAGGTCGGCGATGCCGCGCTGCAGAAGCGGGTCAATGGAGAACGGGACCGACTGCCACCGGCTGAGCGGGGCCAGCCGACTCGTTTTCTCCAACACAAAGTCGCTCGCCGCGCCGGCCCATGAGACCCGCACTTCGGCCGTGTCCTTTGCAGCGATGTCAAGTTGTGGCAGCGAGTCCCCTGCGGCCCCCCGCCAGACCAGCGTGATGGACAACCAAAGCTTTGCGGGGAATCGCTTCATCTTCATGGTAGTCAGCCGAATAGATGTTGAGGTCATAGTCTTTCGCTGGTGGGTTACACACGCCCATGTGGGACAATCGAGGGCCAGGATGGCATTCATATGCGCACCGACCGTGCTGCTAAAGTTGACGAGGACGTTTAAAAGTCGCATACATGGAAAATCAAGGCAAGGACGTTGTGGCAGACGTTCGGCAGTGCTGCCTCGCGCCGTACTTCGCCTGCGTAGCCGGGGTGCGATACCAGCCTTGAGCCTGCGGCTACCGGCCGTTGACCCAACCTGTTAGATGCCCGCGTCCCGCGTGCTCCCGACCCCGCCGCGCCGCCCAGCCGGCGCACTCCAGTTGCTTCGCGATTCCCCGGGAGCCCGGCCCCAACCGCGCCGCGGCGGGTTGGCAGCCCGTCCCCACGAGCAGGGGAATCAGGCGCACGGTCCTGCAGCCGGCCCGCCCTTTGCAGCGGATGGGGGCCGCGCGCTTAACGGATCCGTTCAGCGACGCACGGACTTGGGTGGTTTGGCGGGCCTGGCGGCATAGCCGGCTTCGGCGATGACGGTTTGCAGGGTTTTGAGGGTGACGCGGTTGGTGTCGTAGGCCACCACCGCCAGCTGGTTGGTGAAGGACACCTCGGCGCGAACCACGCCGGGGGTGCGCCTGAGTTCGGAGGCGATGCCGCGCGCGCAGCCCTCGCAGTGCCTGCCGGAAATGGCCAGCCAGATCGTGGCGTTGGCCGCGGGCGGGGCGGGCGGGGCTTTCGGTACGTGTTCAGCAGCGCCACCGGTCAGCAAGGGCAGACAGGTCACCAGCGCGGCCAGGAGGGTGCGGAGTTTCATGGGTTTCAGGGATCGCGGGTGGTTTTTCAGGGGGACAAAGTCGGTCGCGGTCAAGGTTGAAGCGGATGCCAGAGGTCCACGCCGCAGGCGGGACAGTACACGGTGCGCAAGGTGCGCGCCTCGATGTGGCCGTCCACGAAGGTGTAGTTGGACCGGCCGCGGTGGCGGTCGGCAGCCAGGTCCGTGGCGTCCTCGGGGCGCGACCAGAAATTGGGCATGAGGTGATCGGCCCCGGAGGCGTTTTCGGCAAAGAGCAAGGTGCTGGCCGGTCGCGGCACGCTGCCCACGCGCCGCCAGGTCTGCGGTTTGCCGGCGTAGTCATCCTCCTCGCCCAGTTCGAAGTACACGTTCAGGCCGTAGCTCCAGGCGCCGCGCCGGCGGTCGCTCGGGCAGTGGTAAAGGGTCGGGAGCAGGTTGGTCCAGGCGGCCGGCGCGCCGCCCAGATACGGCGCCAGGGCCGGACCCCAGGGGCGTTGTCCGTGGGGGAAAGCCGAGTGCTGGCTGCGCGGGAATTCGTCGCCGTGGTCGTCCGCGTACATTTGCACGGCCAGTCCCAACTGCCGCATTTGGCCCGCACAGGCGGTGCTCCGGGCCAGGGCCCGGCCCCGTGCCAACGCCGGCAACAGGAGTCCGGCCACAATCGCAATCACCGCCAGCACGACCAGCAGCTCGATCAGGGTAAAGCCGGTCCGGCCGCCCGGAGAGCTCCGCTCCCCGGGCGGCAGCGGACCGTTGGTTCGTTGGCGACTCACTGCGGCGGGCGCAGCCGGAAGTACTTGGTGGCCGCCGCCGGTTCGAGCAACACGACGGGCCGGCCATCGAGTTGGACCGGCACCACGTTCACCGGCGTCCACTCGGCGGCGGGCAGGGTATCGGCCTGCTCCAACACCCAGTTCGCCGCGTCGGCGGGCCAGGCGATGGCCACCTTGCGGGCGATGTCCAGTACGGGGCGGCCGTCGGGCACGTTCGTGAAGTGGAACTCGAACGGGCCGGAGCTCGAGTGCGGGATTTCCGCGCCCGTGGTCGCGTCCGCGAGATAGGCCTCGAAGACCGCCGTGAAGGTGTGAGTGCCGGGCGGGGCGGTGACGGCGGGATGGAACATCATGCCGCTCCACGCCAGGGCTGACGGCGAGCCAGCGGTGCCAAAGATGGGATCCCAGCGCTTGGGCTCAGAACCCGAGTAACGGTAGAAACTCAAGGCCGGATCGCCCGAGAGCTTGCGCAGCCAGATGACCGTGTTGGCCGGCAGCGGGTCGGTTTGGGCGTCCATGACAAAGCCGTAGCGCCGGCTGAAGGAAAGGCCCTTGCGGGAGGGGTCCAGGTCATCGAACCACGGGTCGGCCGGGTCGAACCGGTCGCCCGGGTGACTCACCAGCAGGGGGGTCAGTTGGGGTACCTCGGTGGGCATCATCACGTGCAGGTGCCCGTGGTCGGCGTGATAGGCGATCATCGGCATGACCATGCCGCCCTGCATGGGCACGGTGGTCAGAGTGGCGGCCAGGGCCGCCGGCGCCAGGGCCACCAGACCGGCGCCAAGCCAGGAGGAAGTTTTCAGCGTCATCGTTTTTCGCGAGTTGAAGGTTTTCAAGCCGGTTTCCACATCGGCGGGGAATCGCCCCCACGGGCGGCCGACCCGTCTCCTCAACCCCGGATCCAGGAGACACCCCGCCCGGTCGGCAGGACGGTTGCCATTGGGGAAACGGCGTCCGGCGCGGTTCGCTCACCGGGGGGAAAGGTCGCCACCGGAACTGCCGACCGGCAGCCCGGCAGGATTGGACAGAGGGAACCTCGCCGCTCAGGCGAAGTTCGGGCGGGGACGCGGCCGGGCCGGCGGCTCGCGCCGTTCCCACCAGATGCGGATGCGGGCGAGGGGCGGTGCAGCCGGCGGCCAGAAATCCAGCTCCAACGGGGCCCAGGTCTCGGCGGGGTCCAGCTTGCCCCCGGCCTTGCTGGTGCTTGGCGACTGCTGCTGCTCCTCGGCCCGGCCTTTTTGGATGGCCTTGCACAACGGGCAGGGGTGCTGGCCATCGAAGGTGCGGCTGAGCCCCTCGCGCCACCCGGCCTCGGCCGAGTACGCCACGATCATGCCCGTCCAGGCCACGGTTTGCAGCACGGTCCAATGCAGGCCCAGAGTCAGGACCAGCAGGACCACCGTGATGCCCTGGTACGTGCGCCGCACGGCGGCCATCTTAACAGCGAGCCGCGCCGCGTCAAACCGGTCCCACAGCGCGTCCATGCCTGGCGTCCACCGGCACCCCCGGCCGGACCCGCTTCTGGGCCTGCCCGGTCCTCCCCGTCCCGGGCGTCCACTGCTCCGGGGCAACCAAGGGCCGCCAGGCACGGGCAGTCGCGGGTGGGGCTTCGACTGACCCAGGCGCCGGTACGCGTCCCGGATTTCAGCCCCCCGGGGGTGGGCGCCGGAAGTCAAACGCCCGCTTGAACGCCCGCGCCATCCGCGCCCGCCAGGAGCCGGCTTCTGCACCGGTGGCCCGCGCCCCCAGCGGCTCGCACAGGTGGCTGCACGCCGGGCACATCAACCGCAGCGGACCACCTGCCACTCGCAGCGCGTGAATGCAGGCGGCGCAAAAGGTCCGCTGGCAGTTCAGGCAGACGTAGTCCGCGGGCTGGTCGCGGTGGTTGAGGCAGGCCGGCTGGCCGTCGGCGGTGAAGGCCGCGCGGTCGTCCTCGGGAGGCGTCAGTTCAGGGATGGCAATGTGTACCGGTGGGATACTGGCCCGCAGGCGCACCTTGCCCAGTCGCAGTTCCTGGCCGTCGCGCAACTCGGTTTCACCGGTCACCGGGACCTGGTCCACCCAGGTGCCGTTGCTCGAGCCCACGTCCCGCACCGTGACGCCGAAGTCGGTGACACGCACCTCGCAGTGCCGGCCCGAGACGGTGGGGTCCGGGATCACCCCCGCACAGTCCGGCGCCCGGCCCAAGACGTGCACGCCCCGTTCGAGAGACAGGCGGAGTCCTGCGCATTCCCCGTGTTCCACCGTGAGCGTGAGCATGGTCCGGTTTCCAATGGTCGGGACCCATCTTACTCCCCGCCGAAATGCCTGGCGAACCCGAAACCGCCCTCCGTGACGCGGCGGGTCCACCCGGATGCCAGAGGCCCCGCCCGGCCGCGTGTTTTCACGTTTGCGGGCCGCCGGCCGCCCCGGCACGATGCTGACATGACCCCGACGCCGCGCCGCTCGGATTCGCCCCCGGATGTGCCCGGTGCCCCGACCACGGCCGCGCCGGCTCCGGCCGTGCGCATCAAGGACCTGCCGCCGGGGGAACGGCCCCGAGAGCGGCTATTGGCCAAGGGCGCCCAGGCACTGGCCACCGAGGAACTCCTGGCCATCCTGCTGCGCACCGGCGCGGCGGGGCTGTCCGCGCTGGACGTCGCCCGGCAGCTTCTCAAGCGGTTCGGCTCGCTGGACCACCTGGCCCGGGCGCGCGTCGAGGAGCTGGCCGCCCAGCGGGGCCTGGGGCGGGACAAGGCGGTGACCTTGAAGGCCGCGTTCACCCTCGCCCAGCGGCTGGCCCGGGAGGTGGCGGCCCAGGCGCCGATGGTGGAGACGCCGCAACAGGTGGCGGACCTGATGCGCGAGGATTGTCGGGCGCGGGAGGTGGAGCACTTCCAGGTGCTGTTGTTGAACACCCGCCATCGCCTGCTCCGCATCGAGCCGGTGTCCATTTCCCAGGGCACGCTGGACACGATCCTGGTGCACCCGCGCGAGGTCTTCCGGGCGGCCATCCTGGCCAATGCCGCTGCGGTGGTGCTGGTGCACAACCACCCCAGCGGCGACCCCACCCCGAGCGAGGCGGACGTACGCGTCACCCGCGAACTCATCCGCGCCGGCCAGTTGCTCAAGATCGAGGTGCTGGACCACGTCATCCTCGGCCGCCGCACCGCCGAGCGGCCCACCGATTACGTGTCGCTGCGCGAGCTGGGCTACTGGGTGTGAACCGACGCCCCACCCACCAGCAGGCGCCACCCAAAAAGCCGGAGGCGTGGGGACCTCCGGCCGACGCGGGGGAAGAGGCGGCGTTACTTCACCTTTTTGACCTTCTCCCACTTGCCGGTCTGGGCGGACTTGAGCACGGCGTCGCAGACGTACTGGGTTTCCAGCGCGTCCTTGAAGGTGGGGCCGACGGGTTTGCCCTCGGCCACGCCCTGGAGGAAGTCGGCCACCTGATGCACGAAGCTGTGCTCGTAGCCGATGGCCAGACCGGGCACCCACCACTTGGCCATGTAGGGATGTTCGCTGTCCGTGACGTGGATGCTGCGCCAGCCGCGGGTGGTGCCCTGGTCGCGGTGGTCGAAGTACTGGAGCCGGTGCAGGTCGTGCAGGTCCCAGGCGATCGAGGCGTGCTCGCCGTTGATCTCGAAGGTGTAGAGCGCCTTGTGGCCGCGCGCGTAACGGGTGGACTCGAAAGTGGCCAGCGAGCCGTTGCTGAAGCGGGCCAGGAATGCACAGGCGTCGTCAATGCCCACCTTCTCGACCTTGCCGGTGAGGGTGTGCTTGCGTTCCTTGACGAAGGTCTCGGTCATGGCGTTGACCTTGTCCACGCTGCCGTTGAGCCAGAGGGCGGTATCAATGCAGTGGGCAAGCAGGTCGCCGGTGACGCCGCTGCCGGCCACCTTCACGTCCAGCCGCCACAGGCCGGTGCCGCCCTGGGGCAGCTCGGGGTTGATGGTCCAATCCTGGAGGAACTTGGCCCGGTAGTGGAAAATCCGGCCCAGCCGGCCCTCGTCAATGAGCTGCTTGGCCAGGGTGACGGCGGGGATGCGGCGGTAGTTGTACCAGACGATGTTGGGCACGCCCGCCTTCTCGATGGCCCGGACCATCTTCTCGCCCTCGGCGCCGTTCCGGGCCAGCGGCTTTTCGCACATGATCATCTTGCCGGCCCGGGCGGCGGCAATGGCGATCTCGGCGTGGACGTCGTTGGGGGCGCAGATGTCCACCAGGTCAATGTCCTCGCGGGCGAGGAGCTTCTTCCAGTCGGTCTCGACCGACTCGTAGCCCCAGCGGGCGGCAAAGGCGCGGATTTTCTCCTCGTTGCGGGCGCAGGCGGCCTTGAGGACGATCTGGTAGGGGAGGTCGAAGAAATGGCCCACCTTGCGGAAGGCGTTCGAGTGGGCCCGGCCCATGAAGCCGTAGCCAATCATGCCGACGTTGAGCGTTTTCATAGGGTGTAGGTGTGGCGGAGATGTTCGGGGAAGACGGCGCGACGGCAAGGCGGAAATGCAGGCGGACGACTGTTGTGGACAGATGCATCCGCAGCGTGGCGTCCCCCAGGCCGGGCGCGGCAAAATCGGCTCCGGCGCGGCCGCACCGCTTGCGCCCGGCCCTCCCCCTTCTAAAATGCGCGCGCCCGGGCCAGGCCCGGCGCCGCAACGAACCCGCGCGCTCCAACACCCGACCTGTCCATGATCCTGCATTTGCTCCTGCTCGCCGCGAGTCTCGGCCTGCTGTACGCGGGGGCGGCGGCGTTGGTCCGGGGCGGGGCTTCCGTGGCGCAGCGGCTGAAGATCAGCGCCCTGGTGATCGGGCTGACCGTGGTGGCTTACGGCACCAGCACGCCCGAACTGCTGGTCAGCGCGAAGGCCGCGCTCGCCGGCCGGGGCGACCTGGCGGTGGGCAATGTGGTCGGCTCTAACATCTTCAACATCGCCGTCATCCTGGGGTTGGCGGCGGCGATTTGCCCGCTGAAGGTCCAGTTCCAGCTCATCCGGCAGGACGCGCCGATTTTGCTGCTGGTGACCGGCCTGTTTGGGGGGGTGGTCCGGGAAGGACTCCTCAGCCGGGCCGAGGCCGCCGTGTTGTGCGGCGGGCTGGTGATTTACACGGTGGGCAGTCTGTACCTGGCGCGACGGGAGATCACGGCGCCGGTGGACGCCGAGTTTCAAGCCGCTCTCCCCCCGCTGAGCCGGCATTGGCTGGTGGACCTGGGATACCTCGGGGGCGGCCTGGGTCTGCTGGCCCTGGGCTCGCGCCTGCTGGTGGACAACGCCGCCGCGCTGGCGCGCGCCTGGGGGGTGAGCGAAGCGGTGATCGGTCTGACCATTGTGGCGGCAGGCACCAGCATGCCGGAACTGGCCACCACGGTGGTGGCCGCGTGGAAGAAGCAGCCGGACATTGCCGTGGGCAACGTGGTCGGTTCGAACCTCTTCAATTTGCTGGGCGTGGCCGGCATCAGCGGGGTGTTGGCCCCGTTATCCGCGCCCGGCCTGCAGGCGTTTGACCTTTACTGGATGGCGGGGCTGACGGTGATGTTGTTTCCCATCCTCTGGTCCGGTTTGATGATCAAGCGCTGGGAAGGCGTGGTGTTGCTCGCCGCTTACGGGGGGTACCTCGCGGTGCGGTGGCCGAAATGAACCTCCAGCGCGCATGAAGCTTGCCCTCTTCATCGCCCTCGGCCTGCCGCTGTTGCTCGGGCCCTGGCTGGGCCTGTTGGGGCGTCGGCTTGGCCGGCGAGTGGGTTGGGTGGCGCTGGCCTTTCCGGTATGCTCCACGGGGGCGTTGGGGTGGGCCGCGTGGCACAGCGGGCGGCTCGACGCAAAGGTCGTTTCCTGGCCCTGGATTCCCTCGCTGGGCTTCCACCTGAGTTTTCTGCCGGACGGTCTGGCGCTGTTTTTTGCGCTGATCGTCAGCGGCATGGGCGTGCTGGTGTTTGGGTACGCGAACTTCTACCTCGACGACCACGGCGGCCACCACGGCCGGTTTTACGCGTACCTGACGCTGTTCATGGGGGCGATGCTGGGCACGGTGCTGGCGAACAATCTGATGCTTCTGTTTGTGTTCTGGGAGCTGACCGGGGTGGCGTCTTTTTTGTTGATCGGCTTTCAGCACGAGGAGGCCGGGGCGCGGGTGGGGGCGCGTCAGGCGTTGTTGGTGACCGGGGGCACCGGCCTGCTGCTGCTGGCGGGGGTGCTGCTGGTGCGGCAGGTCACGGGCACGTTCGAACTGGATGAGCTGCTGCGCTCGGGCGGTTGGGGCGGGGAGTCCCGCGGGCTGCTGACGGCGGCGCTGGGGCTGATGCTGCTGGGCGCGTTCGGCAAGTCGGCGCAGTTTCCGTTCCACTTCTGGTTGCCCAACGCGATGGCCGCGCCCACGCCGGTGAGTGCCTACCTGCATTCGGCCACGATGGTGAAGCTGGGGGTGTTCCTGTGTGCGCGGCTTTTCCCGTTGTTTGTGGAGAACGAACTGTGGGCGCCGCTGCTGGCGTGGATCGGGTTCGGCACGATGCTGCTGGGGGCGGTGCTGGCGCTGCAGTCCCATGACCTCAAGGCCATCCTGGCCTTTTCGACCGTCAGCCAGCTCGGCTACCTGATCGGCTATTACGGACTGGGGCCGGCGGGCGGGGTCGAGTACGACTACCTGCACATCCTCAACCACGTCTTCTACAAGGCCGGCCTGTTCATGATCGCGGGCGTGGTGATCCACAGCACCGGGCTGCAGGACCTTCGTCAATTGGGCGGGCTGGGCCGCCGGATGCCGGTGCTGGCGGGGGCGTGCGCGGTGGCCGCCGCCACGATGGCGGGGGTGATCGGCACCACCGGGTTCCTGAGCAAGGAGATGATGTTGAAGGAAATCCTCGAGGTCCTGCGGTCGCACGGCACCCTGGGCAGTTACGCGGCGGGCTGCGTGCTGGTGACCTCGGTGGTGAAGGTCGCCTTTGCGGCGCGGTTTTTTACCCGGATTTTCCTCGGCCCCGAGCCGGCGGCGGTGAAGGCGCACTTTCACGCGCCGTCCTGGGGCTTGCAGGCGCCGGCCGTGATCCTGGCCGCGGCGGCGCTGGTCTTCGGGGTGTTTCCCGGCCTGCTGGACCGGCCCCTGGACGCGCTGGCGGTGTCGGGGCTGCACCGGCCCAACGAGCCGCTGGCCCTGTGGCACGGCGTGACGCTGGAGCTGGTCCTGAGTACCGCCGTGTTGGTGGTGGGGGCGGCGTTGTTTGGGTTGGGGGAGCGGACCGGCTGGCGGTGGGCGCGGATTCCGGCGCCGCTGCGGTTTGACGCGTTGTTCGAGCGCGGTCTCGAGGCGTTTTTCCGCTTCACCCACGGGCTGACCCGGGGGTTGCAGGCGGACCGGCCGGTCAATTATCTCCCCGCGGTGCTGGGCTTCGCGCTGGTGCTGGTGGGCGGCTGGACGGCGCGGGCGTTGTTCGCGGGCGGGGCCGGTCCGGTCGCGCAACTCGTCCCCACGGAGGGGGCCGGGGGCGTGGATGGCCTGCGGACCTTTGCGGCGGGCTTAATCGCCCTGGCCGCCTTCGGCGTGGTGGTGCTGCGCCGCTGGACCACGCAGGTGATTGCCATGTCGGTGGTCGGGTTTTTGACCACGTTTTACTTCGTGCTGTACCGGGCGCCGGACCTGGCGCTGACGCAGATCCTGATCGAGGTGGTCACGCTGATCCTGGTGCTGCTGTTGCTGGGGCGCTTTCCCCGCTCGGCGGAACTGGGGGAGCGGACGTGGCGCCCGCGTCCGGCGCGGCGGGTCTTGAACGGTACCTTGGCGCTGGGAGTGGGGACGCTGATGTGCGTGTTGATGCTCTGGGTCAACGCGCGGCCGGCCGGGGACCGCGTGGGCGACCGGCTGGCGGCGGGCACGGTCGAGCTGGCCGAGGGAACCAACGCGGTGAATACGACGCTGGTGGACTTCCGCGGCTTTGACACGCTGGGAGAAATCACCGTGCTGCTCATCGCCACGCTCGGGGCACTGGGGTTGTTGATGCGCTACAAACGGACGCCGGAGGAGTACCGGCAGGGACCGCTGGGAGCGCCGGGCATGGGGATGCACCACCCCGGAGAGGAGGGCACATGAACCGGCTGCGTTCCTACCCTTTCGAGCGCCTGGTGCGGGTGCTGTTCTTCCTGGTGAACGGCGTGGCGCTGTACCTGTTGCTGCGCGGCCACAACCTGCCGGGGGGCGGCTTCATCGCCGGCCTGGCCTCGGCCATTTCGCTGATCCTGCTGAGCCTGGCCCTGGGCGTCGAGGCCACGCGGCGTGTGATGCTCGGCGATCCGGTGCACCTGGCCGCGACGGGGCTGGCGCTGGCGCTGCTCACCGGCCTGGCGCCGGTGCTCTGGGGGCGGCCGTTCCTGGAGCATTTTCACCTGCACCTCGAACCTGTGCCCCTGCTGGGGGCGGTGCACGTGGGCACGCCGTTGTTGTTCGACGTCGGCGTGTACCTGTTGGTGATTGGCATCACCAGCAAGCTGATCTTTGTGCTCAGTCAGTCCACGGCGGGTTTCCGCGCCCTGTTGCTCCGGGACGAGCGGCGCTACAGCTCGCCGCGGGAAAGCCCCATCGAAGACGCGGCCACGGACGCGGCCAACCCGGACTCTCCCCATGCAACTTGAAACCGCCCTGTTGATCGGCGTGTTGTTTGGCTGCGCCACGTGGCTGGTGCTGCAGTCCAGCTTCGTGAAAATCCTCTTCGGCTTCATCCTCCTGTCCAATGCCGCCAATCTCTTTCTCCTCAGCATGTCCGGTCCGCCCGACGGCCGGCAGGCGCCGATTGCCTCGCCCGACGCCGGCCCGTTGGTGGACCCCCTGCCCCAGGCGTTGATCCTGACCGCGATCGTGATCGGTTTCGGCGTGAGCGCCTATCTGGTCACCCTGCTGTACCGCCTGTTCCTGGACCAGAAGACCACCAACGCGGCCGAGTTGTTCGCTGACCAGGACACCACCGAACGCACCTGAACCGCCCGCCGCCGCCGTGAACCTCGTCCTCCTCCCCCTGCTGCTGCCGCTGGTGACGGCGGTGACGCTGCTGTTCTGGGGGCGGCCCTCGCCCGGACGGCGCGTGCTGGCGGGGGTCTCCGCGGCGGGGCAACTGGTCGTGGCGGGCCTGTTGCTCTGGCGCTCCTACAGCGACGGGCCGCTGGTCCTGCCGGTGGGCAACTGGTCCGCGGCGTACGGCATCGTGCTGGTGGCGGACCTGCTGGCGGCGGTGATGGTGGGCCTGTCCAGTTTCACCACGCTGGCGGCGGTGCTGTACGGTTTTGCCGAGTTCCGCCCGGCGGTCGAGCATCCCCTGCGGCTGACGCTCATCCAGTTTCTGGTGGCGGGCATCAATCTGGCCTTCCTGACCGGCGACCTGTTCAACCTCTTCGTGGCCTTCGAGGTGATGCTCATCGCCTCGTACGCCCTGCTGACGCTGGAGGCGGACGACTGGGACGTGAAACAGGCGTTTCCCTACCTGGCGGTGAACCTGGTGGGCAGCACGCTGTTTCTGTGCGCGGCGGGGTTTGCCTACCGCCTGTTCGGGACGCTGAACTTTGCCGAGCTGGCGGTGCGCGCGGCCGCCCTGGGGGACGACCCGCGGGTGACGGTGCTGGCGTTGTGGTTGCTGGGGGTGTTTGGTCTCAAGGCCGGGTTGTTCCCGCTCTACTGGTGGTTGCCCAACAGCTACCCCATCCTGCCCGCCCCGCTGGCGGCGCTGTTCGCCGGCATGTTGACCAAGGTGGGGGTGTACGTGCTGCTGCGGATGTTCGGCACGGTGCTGCCGCACCACCTGAGCGGGGTGCACACCCTGGTGGCCTGGCTGGCGGGCGCCACGATGATTTTCGGCGTGCTGGGGGCGCTGTCGCGCAACTTCATCCGCGGCATCCTCAGCTACCACATCCTGAGCCAGATCGGCTTCATGGTGCTGGCCATCGGCCTGTTCACCGAACTGGCCTTCGCCGCCTGCATCTTTTACATCATCCACCACATCATCGTAAAAGCCTCGCTGTTCCTCGTCGGCGGCACGGCGGCGCTGCTCAACCGCACGGACAACCTGGACCGCATGGGCAACCTGTGGCGACACGCGCCCGGTCTGGGGGTGCTTTTCCTGTTGCAGGCGCTCTCCCTGGCGGGGTTGCCGCCGCTGAGCGGGTTCTGGGGCAAGTACCTCATCCTGGTCGAGGGCCTGCGGCTGGGCGCATACGTGCTGGTGGGCCTGGCCCTGGTGGCCAGTCTCCTGACCCTGCTGAGCATGTTGAAAATCTGGAATGCCGCCTTCTGGAGCGGCGCCGAAGACCGCGAGGTCTGCCTTGGCGACCGGCGCTGGGTGCGCATGAACCGCGTCACCACCGGCATGGTGCTGGTGTCCCTGGCCATCGGCCTGGGGGCGGAAGGGGTCTTCCGCGTGGCCCGACAGGCCGCCGTGCAGGCCCGCGACCAGGCCGCTTACCAGCGCGCGGTGCAGGCGGTGGTGACGAAGGATCAGCCCGGCCGACCATGAGGGCGCTCGCCTACAATCTGGTGTTTGCCACGCTGTGGCTGCTGCTGAGCCGCCACCGAACCACGGCCGACTTCTTCATCGGCTTCGCGCTGGGCTTCGCCGGCCTGAGCCTGTACAGCGCCGTGCTCGAGACCGCCGACTACCCCCGTCGGGCCTGGGCGTTGGTGCGCTTTGTCGCCACCTTCCTGGGCGAGTTCCTCCGGGCCAATCTCAACGTGGCCGCCCTGGTGCTGTTCCGGCCGCGGGACGCGCTCCGCCCCGGCTTCGTGGACTACCCGGTGGACGGCCTGCGGCGGGGGGAGATTCTCGTGCTCGGGTACTGCATCACCCTCACGCCCGGCACCACCATGGTGCAAATCAGCGAAGACTTCCGCACCCTCAGCATCCATGCCCTGGATGCCGGGGACCCCGCCGCCCTGCGGTGCGCGGTGGACACCCGGCTCAAAGAACCGCTGCTGCGGCTGACCCGATGATGTCTCTGGCCCTCACCCTCGGTTACGCCCTGCTCACCGGCGCCACACTGCTGGGGCTGGTGCGGCTGGCCCGCGGCCCCACCGTGCTGGACCGCATCCTGGCCTTCGATCTGATCGCCACCAGCCTGGTGGGGCTGATCGTCCTGTTGAGCGTGCAATGGCGCACCGCGCTTTACCTGGAGTTGATCCTGGTGTTTTCCCTGCTGGGCTTTGCCGGCACGGTGGCCTTTGTGTTTCACCTCCACCGCACCCTGCCCACGCGCCGGCCGGCGGCAGGGCCTCCACCGGCCGGCCCGGAGCCTTCCATCCCCCCGCGGTCATGACGGACCTCCTGGCTGCTCTCCTGTTGTTGACCGGTGCGGGCTTCGTGCTCCTCGCCGCGATCGGCCTGGTGCGCCTGCCGGATGTGCTCTGCCGCTCCCACGCCGTGGCCAAGGCCAGCACCCTGGGCATCTTCTCGATGCTGCTGGGCCTGTGGGTCGCGCTGGGTGTCGAGGCCGCCGGGTTGAAGGTTCCCCTGGCCATTGCCTTTCAAATCACCACCATCCCCGTCGCCTCGCATCTGATCAGCCTGCTGGCCCGGGAGAAAAACCTCTCCCGCTGGCGCCCACCGCGGCCGCCGGTCCCGTCCACTCCGGAGCCGCCGGCCTGAACACCCGCGCGGGTTGCCCGGGAGAGCACGCCGACCGGACGCTCCGCGGGGTCGGGGTTGGCAAAGGCGCCCGGTTCGGGAATCCTCCGGCCCGCATGAGCGCCCGACCCGACCCCGCCCCGCCCGAGCTGGCCGCGCTCCGCCGGGACATTGACGCCCTGGACGCGCAACTGGTGGACCTGCTGGCCCGCCGCGCCGCCAAGGTGCAGGAGGTCGTCCGCCTCAAAAAGGCCGCCGGCCTGCCCGTCTATCACCCGGCGCGCGAGGAGGACCTCATCTCGCAACGCCGCGAGCAGGCCGCCCGGGCCGGGCTGGACCCCGACCACGTCGAGGAAATCTTTCGCGGCATCCTCCGCCGCTCGCGCATGGGCCAGACCGCGCACGTCGCCAAGACCGGGGTGCGGCCCGGGGCCACCGTGTTGATCGTGGGCGGGGGCGGCCGCATGGGCGCTTACTTCGGCCGCTGGTTTGCCGAGTCCGGTTACGCCGTGCGCGTGCTCGAACGCGACGACTGGTCCCGGGCGGCGGACCTGTGCCGGGGCGCGGCCCTGGTGCTGGTCAGCGTGCCCATCGCCGCCACGGTCGAGGTGATCCGGTGCCTGGGTCCGCACCTGCCGGTCGATTGCGTGCTGGCGGACCTGACCAGCGTGAAGGCCGCGCCGGTGGCCGCCATGCTCGCGGCCCATGCCGGCCCGGTGGTGGGGCTGCATCCGCTCTTCGGCCCCGCCACCGCCTCGATGGATCAGCAGGTGGTGGTGGCCTCGCCGGGCCGCGACCCCGCGGCCTGCCGGTGGGTCCTGGACCAGTTGAGCGCCTGGGGCAACCTCGTGCTCACGCTCGACGCCGCGGAGCACGACGCGCTCATGGACCTGGTGCAGGGCGTGCGGCACTTCGCCACGTTTGCCTTTGGCCGGTTCCTGGCCGAGCGCGGTGTGGACCTCGGGCGCACGCTCGAGTTTTCCAGCCCCATTTACCGGCTCGAGCTGGCCATGATCGGCCGGCTCTTCGCCCAGGACGCGGCCATGTACGGCCAGATCATTTGCGCCTCGCCCCAGCGGCGGGCGCTGCTGCGGGAATACGTCGAATCGCTCCGCCGCAGTTGCGACCTGCTCGAACGCGAGGGCCCGGCCGCCTTCGAGCGCGAGTTCGCCCGCGTGGCCGCGTGGTTTGGTCCGTTCTGCGGTCAGGCCCTGCGGGAGAGCTCGTACCTGATCGAGAAACTGGTCGAGCGGTTCTGAACCGCCCCGCCCGGGCGGCCCCGGGACCGCCGCTCAGCGCCGGCGCACGTAGCCGTGGGCGCGAAACCATTCCACCGCCTCGGCCAGCGCCTGGCGGGGCGGAGTCTGCGGCAGACCCAGCTCACGGATCGCCCTGGCCGGGGTGAAAAACATCTTGTACCGCGCCATGCGCACGCCGGCCAGGGGCGCCCGCGGCGGGCGGCGGGTGAGGCGGGACTGGAACTCGTCCACGTGCGCGGCCAGCCAGGCCAGCCGCCAGGGAATGCGCCAGCGCGGGGCGGGCAGACCGGTGATTTCCGCCAGCACGGCCAGGGCCTGTTGCAGCGTCCAGTTGCCCTCGGCGTGGCCCAGGATGTAGCGCTCGCCCACGCGTCCGCGCTCGGCCGCGAGCAGGTGGCCCAGGGCCACGTCGCGCACGTGCACCCAGTTCAGCCCCGTGTCCACGTAGGCGGGCAGGGCGCGGTTGAGAAAATCCACGATCACCCGGCCGGTGGGGGTGGGCTTGACGTCGCGGGGGCCGACCGGCGCCGTGGGGTTGACAATCACCACCGGCAACCCGCGCGCGGCCAGGTCGCGGGCGATCTGCTCGGCCAGCCACTTCGAGTGCTTGTAGGGATTGGTCATTTCGGCCTCGGTGGCCAGGGCGGTTTCATCCGCGGGCGCCAAGGGGGCCGCGTCCGCCGGGGGCGGCCGCAGCACGCCCACGGAGCTGGTGTACACGATGCGCCGGCAGCCGGCCTCTCCCGCCGCCTCCAGCACGGCGCGGGTGCCGTCCACGTTCGCCGCGTAGAGCGGGGCGTAGTCCGGCAACCAGAGGTGGTAACTGGCGGCCACGTGGAAGCACCACTCGCAACCCCGCATCGCCCGCGCCAGCGCCGCGCGGTCCCGCAGGTCGGCGTGCACCGGCTCGAACGCCGCGCCCGCCAGCCCCCGCAGGTCGCTCCCGGGCCGGACCAGCGCGCGCACCGCGTGGCCGGCGGCGTGGAGGACGTGCACCAGGTTCGCGCCGATGAAACCGCTGGCCCCGGTGACGAAACACTTCACGGGCGGGTTTATGGGCCGGGTGCACCCGGCGGTTCAACCGCAAACCGAGCGCGCGCCGGAGCTTTGGGGGCGTGACCGCAGCGATTTGCTCGGTGCCGGGTGGAACGGCCAACCTGGCCGTTCCGCCGGGCGACCCGCCCGGCGGGGGAGCGGCGGGTGTCCCGCCGGCCGTAGCACGCCGATTTCCCCGTGGGCGGAGTGGGGTAGCGCGGAGGCCCGGCGGGTTGGAAACCCGCGGTACGGCAGACCGGAGGTCTGCGCTACGCCGCCCGCAGAGCGTCGGCCAGCCGGCGCACGCCACGCGCGGCGCGTCTGTTTGG
>JBBIJZ010000097.1:0-17008 GCA_037445715.1 Verrucomicrobiales bacterium
CGTGGGCGTCCGCCGGGCGGGTGGGTGGGCTGGCTGGGCGTGCTGGCCGTGGCGGCGCTGGCGGCGACGGCCTCCGCGGCCGAGACCACCAACACCTGGACCGCGGCCTTCGACGCGGCCAACCGGCTCTACGAACAGGCCCGTTACCGCGAGGCCGCGGCGGCCTACGAGGCGTTGCTGGCGCAGGGCATCGCGGCACCGGCGCTTTACTTCAACCTGGGCAACGCCTGGTTCAAGGCGGGCGAGGCCGGGCGCGCGGTTTTGAACTACCGCCTGGCCGAGCGCCTGGCCCCGCGCGATCCGGACATCCGCGCCAACCTCCGCCTCACGCGCGAGCTGGTGCACGGGCAACCGCCGCCGCCGCCGCCCTGGTGGCGGCGCTGGAGCCGGCGCTTCACGTTGAACGAGTGGGCCGGCGCCACCGGCGTGGCGTTGTGGCTGTGCTTCGGCGCGTTGGGGCTGGCGGAACTGCGCCCGGACCGGCGCCGCCCGGCGCGCCGCTGGGCGGCGGGGTTCGGCGTGGTGGCGTTGCTGGCCGGGGCGGCCCTGGGAGGGCAATGGTGGGAGCGGCGGTTGCGGATCGAGGCCGTGGTGGTCGCCAAACAGGCCGTGGTCCGGTACGGACCGCTGGAGGTCTCGCCGGAGCTCCAGAAGGTCGAGGACGGCACGGAGTTGGAAGTGCTGGACCAAAAGGACGGCTGGCTGCAGGTCGGGGGTCTGGCGCGCGGCACGGGGTGGATTCGTCAAAGCGAGGTGCTCCTGCTGCCGCCCTGAGCGCCCGGGCCGCCGGCGGCGGAGGCGGCTTGCCGGCGGGGCGGGAACCTGTTGGGATGCGCGGACCGGCCGGGGAAGCCGCGCGGCGCCGGGGGATTCCGCGGCCGGCCCGGCGGCGATGCCGCCCAGGGTCCCGGGACGAACCGGTGTGGACGCGATGTGGAACGCGCTGTGGATTTTTCTCGGCGGCGGGCTGGGCAGCCTGGCCCGCTGGGGTGTGTCCGGCTTCGTGGCCGGGCGGGTGGGGCAGACCTTTCCGTGGGGCACGCTGGTGGTGAACGTGTCCGGGTCGTTCCTCATCGGCCTGTTTGCCACGTTCACCGAGCCGGACGGGCGCTGGCTGGCGCCGGTGTCGTTCCGGCAGTTTTTCATGCTCGGGCTGTGCGGCGGGTACACCACGTTTTCCTCGTTCAGCCTGCAAACGTTGAATCTGGCCCGGGAGGGCGAGTGGCTCCACGCCGGGGCGAACGTGGTGTTGTCCCCGGCGCTGTGTCTGCTGGCCGTGTGGCTGGGCCACCTGGTCGCCCGGGCGGTGAACCAGACCTGGAAAGGACTCTGACCATGCACCTGCCCCGCGAGGCCGTGCTGCTGCGCATTTTTCTGGGCGAAAGCGACCGCTGGCAGCACCAGCCCCTGTACGAGGCCATCGTCTTGAAGGCCCGCGAACTGCACCTGGCCGGCGCCACGGTGTTGCGGGGGCCGATGGGTTTCGGCAAGTCCAGCCGGCTGCACACCGCGAAAATCCTGCGGCTCTCGATGGACCTGCCCCTGGTCATCGAAATCGTGGACACCGAGGAAAAAATCCGGGCCTTCCTGCCCGTGCTGGATTCCATGCTCCAGTCCGGCCTGGTGACGTTGGAAAAGGTGCAGGTGATCCAGTACCGCGGCGAGCCCCCGCCAGGGGAAACCCCGGCGGCGTGACGCCGCGCGCGTGCCGCCGGCGTTGCGCGGCAGCACGCGGCCGTTAGTTTCCGGGCATGCGGTGCGTCATTTCCTGCCCCTGGGGGTTTCTGCTGGGCGTCCTGGTTTGCCTGGGGGCCGAGCCCGCCCGGTTGCGCTTCGAGGGCTTCGATGCCGCCGGGCGACCGCGCCTGGGCCAGGCCAACGCCAGCGAGGTCGTCGCCGGGCTCGAGGGCTCGGCGGACCTGGTTCACTGGACCGAACTGGCGCGCCTGCACGGGCCGTTTGCCGGGTTTCCGGACCTGACGGCCGCCGGGGCGGGGGCGCGGTTTTACCGGACCCGCCTGAGCGCGCGCACGGCCGCGGACGACTGGAAAAACCACGCGGTGTTTCCCGCCGATCCGTTGCTCTCTCCGGAGCCGGGGTGGGACCGCTTCGAGCCGCGCTGGCTGAAATTCACCCTGGTGCTGGCCGAGCCGGGGCGGGTGTACTTCCAGGACAGCACCCGGTATCCGTTCCACTACGAGTTCGCCGTGGCGCGGCTGGCGGCCTTCGCCGGCCTGAGCCGCGCCGCGTTCGACGCCGTGACGCTGCGGCGGGCCACCCAGCAGGCGGTGCTGGGGGCGGTGCTGTTCGCCCCGGGCGAGCTGCGGGAGATCGGCATCCAATTCGTGGGGCGGGACCCCTACCCGCCCGAGCAGGTGGCGGCCTGGTTCGAGCCGGTGGCGGCGGTGATCGAGGCGCCGCCGGGGACGCGCATTTTTTACTTCCCGACCTATGAGCAACAGGCCGTGGCCGAGGCGAACCGCGAGTTTTTCGCGCAGCGCGGCATCGAGCTCGGCTCGACCGCCCGCTGGCGGGCGGACGATGAATGTTACTCGCCGGGCTGGGCGCTGGGCCGGCTGTCGTGGGTGCCGGTGAACGAATTGTCGGCCGCATATGCTGACGGCCGCCTGCGTCCCGACGACCTGTTGCTGCTGGAGGCCGTGCCGGCGGAAATCCCGCCCGTGGCCGGAGTGCTCACGCTGGCGCCGGCCACGCCCAACGCGCATGTGGCGATTCTGGCGCGGTCGTTCGGGGTGCCTTTTGCCCGGGTGGCGGCGGAGCCGGCGCAGGCGACGCTGAAAACCTGGGCCGGCCAGGAAGTGGCGTTGCGGGTCGAGCAAGACCTCTGGGGTTGCCGGGTGAAAGTGGTCAACGTGCAGGGCCAGCTCACCCCGGAGCAGCGTGCGGAGCTGCTGGCCCTGAAACGGCCGCCGCCCCTGAAACTGACCGCCAAGCAGGCGCTGGGGCAGATCAGCGTCAGCGCCGAGGGCCTGCGGCCGGCGGACATTCGTTACGTGGGGGGCAAGGCGGCGAGTTTCGGCCTGTTGCGCCGGGCCCTGCCCACCAATTCCCCCGCGCCGGCACTCGCCTTGACCTTCGACCTGTGGGACGCCTTTTTGGACCAGACGCTGCCCGGCGGACAGACGCTGCGGGCCACCATCGCCGAGCGGCTCGCCGGGTTCACCTGGCCGCCGGACCTGCCGCGCTTGCGCGCCGCGCTGGACGACCTCCGCACCCGCATCCGTCAGACCGCGGATTTCAGCCCGGCGCACAAGGCGGCGATCCTGCAGGCGCTGGCACAGGCGGGGCTGGACCCGGACCGGAAAATCCGGTTTCGCAGCTCGACCAACGTCGAGGACAGCGAGCAGTTCAGCGGCGCGGGGTTGTACGACAGCTACAGCGGCTGCCTGGCCGACGACCTGGACGGGGACAACGCCGGTCCCAGTGCGTGCGACCCCGCCGAGCCGAACGAGCGCGGGGTGTTTCGCGCCCTGCGGCGTGTGTACGCCAGTTTCTACAACGAAAACGCCTTCCTCGAACGCCTCCGCCACGGCGTGGACGAAGCGACCGTGGGCATGGCCGTGCTGGTGCATCCCTCGACGCCCGACGCGATCGAGCTGGCCAACGGCGTGGCCACCGTCGAGGTGGACAAGCGCTTCGCCGATTGGCGCGGCCTGACGCTGCGCCTGGTGACGCAACCGGGCGCGGCGTCCGTGACCAACCCCGAGCCCAACGCCCAGCCGGAGGTGGTCCGCGCCGAGTCGTGGAACGAGGACCAGGTCACCCTGGGCCTGGAACGCGGCTCGGGGCTGTTGCCCCTGGGCGCCACGGTGCTCGAGTGGGAACGCGAGTACCGCGAGTTGGTTCGGTTGCTCGACCGGGCCACGCGCGCCTTCGAGGCGGAATTCCCGGCCAAGCGGGCGTTCACGCTGGACTTCGAGTACAAAAAGGTCGCGCCGGAGGGCATGCTGCGGGTGAAGCAAATCCGCGAGGTGCCGCGTCCGCCCGCGTCCGCTCCCCCGGAACCCTGGCTGTTGAACGAGACCCATCAGTGGACGGTGCACCAGGGCGAATACGGCGAGTTGTTCGCCAACCACCGGCTCAAATCCTGGTGGCAGTTCCAGACGGCCACGCTCCGGCTGACGCCCCCCAACCTGGCGGCCTCGCCGCTGCGGCGCCTGGCGGTGACGCTGCTGGCGGGGGGGGAGCCGACCCACCGCGCCGCCGCGCTCGCCGAGTTGCCCGAGTACGAAACCGGCCGCGACGGGGCCGACTGGGTGGACCGCTGGGTATGGGGTGAGGGCGTCGAGCGTCAGTCGTGGATGCTGCGCACCAGCCTGCCCCTGGAACGGCCCCCGGGCAGCGCCCCGCTGGTTTTTTTGAGCGATGGCCGGCTCGAACTGACGGTCACTCACGCCCGGCCCCGGCCCGTGTTGGACTGGTCCGGCCCGGCCACCACCCTCACCGACACGGTGTTGCTGGTGCCCCGCGAACCGGTCGGCCCGCGCAGCCTGCGCCAGGTGCGGCGCCTGACGGGCAAGGGCCTGAGCGTGGAGACCGAGTTTTACTGGCCCCCGAGCCCGACCGGGCCGGTGGCCGGTTACACCGCGCCGTTGCAGGCGTGGATTGAGACGCGCCTGACCGGCCTGACCTCGCGGCCGCTGGTGCTGCGGGACGAATTCGCCCAGACCTACCGGCCCGGCCACCACAATTTCACCGAGGATTTCCTGTTCGACCCGCACCTCGAACCGGGGCTGGACCCCGCGTTGCTGGCCGAGTTGCGCGCGCGCAACATCCGGGGACTGGCGGTGCGCGTCGGCACCGGCGAAACCGCGGAGTTCTGGCTGTGGGGGCTGGACGACACGCTGCGCGCGCCCTGAGGCGCCCGGCGGCGGGGGTGGCCGGCCCGGCCGAGGGCGGGGCCGCGCGTGCCTTGCACGGCGGGGAGGCGGGGGGATAATGGCCGGGATGTCGCGGGCCGAGTTCGTCCATTTGCACGTCCACACCGAGTATTCGCTGCTGGACGGGGCGTGCCGCATTGACCGGCTGGTGGCGCGCGCCCGGGAGCTGGGTTTTCCGGCGCTGGCCATCACGGACCACGGCGTGCTGTACGGGGCGATTGACTTCTACAAGGCCGCCAAAAGGGCCGGGGTGCGGCCCATCCTCGGGTGCGAGGCGTATCTGGCCCCGGGCAGCCGGTTCGAGAAACGCACGCTCAGCGGCGGGCGGGACGCCTACCATCACCTGCTCCTGCTGGCCGAGAACGAGACCGGTTACCGGAACCTGATGCGCCTGAGCACCGCCGCGCACCTCGAGGGCTACTACTACAAGCCGCGGATTGACCGGGAGCTGCTGGCCGCGCATCGCCAGGGGCTCATCGTCCTGTCCGGCTGTCTCAAGGGAGAAATCCCCGGGCTGATCGCGGAGGACCGGTTGGACGCGGCGCGCGCGGCGCTGGACTGGTACCGGCAGACGTTCGGGCCGGACCATTTTTTCCTCGAGCTCCAGGACCACGGGCTGGCCGAGCAGGCGCGGGTGAACCGGCACCTGATTCCCTGGGCGCGGGAATTCGGGCTGCGGCTGGTGGCCACCAACGACGTGCACTACCTGGAGCGGGGGCACTGGGCGGCGCACGATTGCCTGGTGTGCCTGGGCCGCCAGATCACCCGTGACGACCCCAAGCCGCGCTACGTGCCGGAGCAGTTCTACCTGCGCTCGGCCGAGGAGATGGCGGCGTTGTTCCTCGAGGTGCCGGAGGCGCTGCGCACCACGCTCGAGATCGCCGAGCGTTGCCAGTTGGACCTCCGGTTCGGCCGCCTGCACTACCCGGTCTTCCAGCCGCCGCCGGGCCTGACGGCCGGCACGTACCTGCGGCAGTTGCTCGCCGAGGGCCTGCACCGGCGGTACACCATCCGGGCGCGGGTCGCGGAGGACCGGTTCGTGGTCGAGGGGGTGGACGACCCCGACCGCCTGCCCGTGCCGCCGGAGGGCCACGGCGCCGCGGACACGGACACCCGCCTCCGGACCGTGCTCGAGCGGCTGAACCTCGAGTTGCAGGTCATCGAGAAAACGGGGTTTGTCTCGTACTTCCTGATCGTGGACGACTTCGTGCGCTACGGGCGCCAGCGCGGCATTGCCTGCGTGGCGCGCGGCTCGGCGGCCGGCTCGCTGGTCACCTACCTGCTGGAGATTTCCAACGTGGACCCCCTCCGGTACGGGCTGCTTTTCGAGCGGTTTTTGAACCCGGAGCGGGTGAACCCGCCGGACATTGACATTGACTTCGCCGACGACCGCCGGGCGGAGGTCATCGAGTACGTGCGCCAGAAGTACGGCCGCGAGTGCGTGGCCCAGATCATCACCTTCGGCACGATGGGGGCCAAGTCGGTCGTGCGCGACGTGGGCCGGGTGATGGGCCTGAGCTTCGGCGAGTGCGACAAGCTGGCTCGGGCCATCCCGGCCGACCTCCGGCTCGAGGAGGGGGAAACGTCCTACCTGGCCAAGGCCCTCCAGGTCTCGCCCGAATTGCGGGAGGCCTACACCTCCAGCGAGCAAATCCGCGAGCTGGTGGACAACGCCCTGGTGCTGGAGGACTGCGCCCGCAACGCCTCGGTCCACGCCGCCGGCGTGGTCATCGGCCCCGAGCCGCTGGCCCACCTCCTGCCGCTGCGCCAGGCCGAGGACGGCAGCGTGGTCACCCAGTACGCCATGGGCCCGGTGGGCGACCTGGGGCTGCTGAAAATGGACTTTCTGGGGCTCAAAACCCTGACGGTCATCCGCAACACCTGCGCCCTGGTGCGGCAGACCCGCGGGGTGCAGGTCCCCATCGAGCAGCTGCCCGCGGACGACCCGCGCACCTACGCCCTGCTCAACCAGGCCCAGACCCTGGGCGTGTTCCAACTGGAATCCGGCGGCATGCGCGACCTGTGCCGCAAGTTCCAGATCCGCTCGCTCGAGCACATCACCGCGCTCATCGCCCTGTTCCGGCCCGGCCCGATGAAGCTCATCCCCGAGTACATCGAGCGGCGCCACGGCCGGGTGCGCATCGAGTACCCGCACCCGCTCCTGGAGCCGATTTGCCGGGAGACCTACGGCATCCTCGTGTACCAGGAGCAGGTCATGCAGGCCGCCCGGGTGCTGGCCGGCTACACGCTGGGCGGCGCCGACCTGTTGCGCCGCGCCATGGGCAAGAAGAACAAGGAGGAAATGGCCCGGCAGCGCGCCGTGTTCGTGGCCGGGTGCGCGGCGGTCAACCGGATTCCCGAGCGCGAGGCCCACGCCATTTTCGATTTGCTCGAGGAGTTCGCCGAGTACGGCTTCAACAAGTCCCACGCCGCCGCCTACGCCGTGGTGGCGTACCAGACCGCCTACCTCAAGGCCAACTACCCGGTCGAGTTCTTCTGCGCGATCATGACCAACGACCGCGCGGACACCGACAAACTGGGCGAATACATCGCCGAGGCCCGCTCCCTGGGCATCGCGGTCCTCGGTCCGGACGTGAACGAGAGCGACATGTACTTCACCCCGGCGCCCGGCAAGGACGGTCCGGACGCCGCGGGGGCCATCCGCTTCGGGCTGGCCGCCATCAAGGGCGTGGGCGAGGTGGCGGTCGAGGCCATCCTGACCGCCCGGCAGGCGGGCAGACCCTTTCGCTCGCTGCAGGATTTCTGCGAGCGCGTGGACACCCGGGCCGTCAACCGCAAGGTCATCGAGGCGCTCATCCGCTCCGGCGCCTGCGACGGGTTCGGCGAAACGCGCGCCACGCTCTGGGCCGCGCTGGAGCGCGTGCTGGCCCGCGCCGCCCGCAACGCGCAGGACCGGGCCAGCGGCCAGACCTCGCTGCTGGACCTCCTGCCGGGCGCCGCGGAACCGCGCGCGGAACTGCCGGTGCGCTTGCCCGAGTGGCCCGCCGCTGAGCGCCTGACGGCCGAGCGGGAGCTGCTGGGGTTTTACGTGACCGGCCACCCGCTGGCGCCCTACGAACCGCTGTTGCGCCGCTACGCGCACAGCGACACGGCCCGGCTGGCCGCCCTGCCCAACCGCACGGTGACCCGCCTCGGCGGCCTGGTGACCGCGGTCCAGACCGGCGTGGCCCGGAAAACCGGTCGGCCCTACGCCCTGGCCACGCTGGAGGACCTCGAGGGCAGCGTGCAGGTGCTGTTGACCGGGGAAACGTTCGACCAGTTCCGCCAACTGCTCAGCGTGGGGGCCGCGCTCCTGGTGACCGGGGAGGTCAACCAAAGCGACGAGCGCCCGAAGATTTTCCCCATCGAGGTCCTGCCGCTGGAAGAGGCGCCCCGCAAGTTGACCACCCAGGTGCATGTGCGGCTGCGCGCGGAGCAGCTGGCGGCGGACACGTTGCGGGCGGTGCGCGATCTGGTGCAGGCCCACCGAGGCCGCACGCCGCTGTTTTTGTGCGCGGTGCTGCCCGGCGGGGAGCGGGTGTACATCCAGACCGCGGCGGATTTTTACGTGCAGCCCTCGCTCGAATTGCACCGGGCCGTGGACGCGCTTTGCGGCGCGGGGGCCTATCTCCCGGTGGTGGACCAGTCCCTGCCGGCGCGGCGTTGGTCCCGGCAACCGGCGGATGCCGTCGCGGACGCCTGAGGGCGGCGCCGGCGGCCGTCCGGGTTAGTTGAGCCGGGGTCCGGCGGGGTCGGCCTGGAGGTTCTGGCCGTCGAGGTGGGGTGGGAGTGGGTAGCGGCCGTTCTTGCCGCTCAGGCCGTAGGCCTTGAGGCGCCGGAACAGGGTGCTGGGGTCAATGCCCAGTTCGCGGGCCGCGGCGGTGCGGTTGCCCCGATGACGTTGCAGCGCCTGAAGGATCATCAGCCGCACCATGTCCTCGATGGTGGTGGGCTGCGCGGGAGGCGCCGCGGGGGCGGTCGGAGCCGGGCAGTGCAGGTCTTCGAGCCGGATCAGGTTGCGCTCGCACAACAGCACGGCGCGCTGGATTTCGTTTTCCAGTTGGCGGACGTTGCCGGGCCAGTCCGACGCGACGAGGGCGCGGGCGGCCTCGGGGGCAAAGCCGGTGATGGCGCGGCCGGCCTGGGCGGCGAAGCGCCGCAGGAAGCTCATGGCCAGGGGCAGGATGTCCTCCCGGCGCTCGCGCAGCGGCGGTAGGTGCACGGTGAGCACGCTCAGCCGGTAGTAAAGGTCCGCGCGCAGGTGGTGCGTGCGCAGCGCGTCCTCGATGCGGCGGTTGGTGGTGGCCATGACCCGGCAGCGCAAAGGGTGAGCGGTCCGGCCCCCCACCGGCCGGTAGAGGCGCTCCTGGAGGACCCGCAGGAGTTTGGCCTGGGTTTCCAGGGGCATCTCGGTGATTTCGTCCAGCAGGATCGAGCCGTCACCGGCCTGCTTGAACAGCCCGTCCCGGTCCGTCTCGGCGCCGGTGTAGGCGCCGCGGACGGCGCCGAAGAGTTCGCTCTCAAACAATTCCCGGGGCAGGGCGGCGCAGTTGACCTTCACAAACGGCTGCCCGGCGCGGGAACTCAGGGCGTGGATGAGGTCGGCCACGACTTCCTTGCCGGTGCCGCTTTCGCCGGTGATGAGCACCGGGGCGTCGCTGGCGGCGACGCGCTCCACCAGGTGCAGCAGGGCCACGGACGTGGCGCTGCGGAACACCGGGGGTGGGCGTTGCTGGAGGTTCTGGAGGGCGCGCTCGAAGGTGTCGGCCCGGGCGTGGAGCAGGCGGTGTTCACAGGCCCGTTCGAGCAGCGGGCCGAGCAGGTCCAGCGCGAAGGGTTTGCTGAGGAAGTGAAAGGCTCCACGTTTGACCGCCTCCACCGCGGTGTCAAAGGAGGCGAAGCCGGTGACGAAGATTACCTCGCTGGTGGGCCAGTGGTGTTTGAGTTCGGGCAGCAGCTCCAGGCCGTCGGCATCCGGCAGGCGCCAGTCCAGCAGGATGACGTCCGGCTCGGCCTGGTCGTACTGCCGGCGGGTGTCTTCGGCGGACTGCGCGAAAAGCACGTCGTGGCCGGCGGGGGCCAGGTATTCGCGGACCAGCTCCCGGAGTTGGGCGTCGTCGTCAATGATCAGGACACGATGTTTCACGGCAGCAGTCAGGTGGCCGTCCCGACCAACCCCTGGTCGGGCGTTCCCTGGAAAAACGTGTTGTGAAGTCCCTTCATCCCCGTGGGTGGAGCGAGCCGGCTCCCAAAACGGAGTTGGATTCGCCCGGCCGGGGCGCCCGGACTTCGTGCGGGGCGCACGGCAGGGCCAGCAACTTCAACGCCAGGGCCACTTTAGTCCCCGGCCCGGCCTTGTCCATCGCAACTTTTCGGCGGGTGCGCGGCGGGGGCGGGGCACCGGCCGCCCGCTCAGGCTGCCGCCAGGGCCGGAGCGGCCGGCTCCGCGGCGGACAGTTCGGCCAGCCAGCGTTCGCCCTGCTCCCGGGCGGCGGCCATTTTGGGATAGCGGATTTCGCGGTAGCCGGTGACCGCTTCGGGCAGTTGCAGCACGCGCAGGGCGCGGACGTAACGCCCCGGATCGCCCGCCCACTCGGGAAAACGAGCCACCACGCCGGCGTACCACTCGCGGAACTGTTTTTCGGGCCGGTGCCACTCGGGCAGGACGCGGCGCAGCCACTTCAGGCGCTTGACCACGTGCAGCATCCAATCGCGGGTCTTCAGGTCCCACGCGATGTCGCGGCCCAAGAGGGTGAACTGCGGGCGGTTCAGGTGGCGGTACCGGATGCGGTCGCCGCGGGCGGGGTCCACCTGGTAACGGGCGCGGTCGGCGCGGCGTTTTTCCTCGCTGGTGAGCAGGTGCGCCACATAGACCTCGTCCTTGATTGCCATCACCTTGTGGAGGTTCCAAATCACCGCCCGGGTGGCGGCGTACTGGTGCTCGGCGCGGTCGGCCCGGCTGACGCGCAGGACCAACTCGACGTAGCGCCGGGCGTAGGCCAGGTCTTCAAATTGGACGAGGTCGTACACCCGCCGTGCAAAATCTCCCCGCAGCACGTCATCTTCGGGCAGGTCGCTGACACTGCGCCGCACCAGCTCCTCGTAGGCGCGGGCCAGCGCGCTTCCGTGGCGTTGCCGGCTGAGGAGGGCGACCTTGTCGGCCAGCACTTCGGCCAGGGTGCGCGGTTCGCGGTACGCTCCGGCGGCGGCCTGGACAGTGGCCGGGTCGTGGGCGAGGTAGCGGCCGAGTTGAAAGGCCTTGAGGTTTTCTCCGGCGGCCGCGCCCAGGCCGGACTGGATGGCCCATTCAAGGCTGGCCAGGCTCAGAGGGATGAGTCCGCGCTGGTAGGCCACCCCGAGCATCATGATGTTCGCATAGAGCTGGGTGCCGAAGAACCGCTCGGACAGTCGCGAGACATCGGCACTGAAATAGGCCTCGCTCCGGGTGTTTTCGCGCAGGAAGCTCTCGAGGCGCGCCACCTCGAAGTCGTCCTTGCCCAGCAGGGTCAGGATGGTGGGGGTTTTGTGGGTGTTGACCACCACCGCCGTGTGCCGCCGACTGCCCACGCGCTGGTTGGTGGAGGGGTCCAGTGCCCGGGCCGCCTCGAGCACGTCCACGCCCACCAGCAAATCCGCCTTGCCATACGGGATCAAATTCGAGGTGTAGGGCGCACCGGGCGGGGCGTAGGTGATCATCGAATAGACGCCGCCGTTGCGAATCGCCAGCCCCTTTTTGTCGCAGTACAGGATGCGGTAGCCCTCGCGGTGGCCGGCCAGGACGAGGATGGCCGTGGCCGTGCCGATGCCCATGCCGCCCACCCCCGCCAGGTAACCCCGCCAGACGCGGTCCAGGCGCCCGACGCGGGGCTCGGGCAGGCGGCGGAAGTCCAGTTGCTCGATGGGGGCGGGCGGGCGCTGCTTCCGGGTGATGAGGATTTCCTCGAAGGACGGGCAGGCTTTGACGCGCGGCCCGGCGGGGTCGGGCGCCACTTCGAACCGGGTGCAGGCGCCGTCGGCCACGCACCAGGACAGGTCGGTCTGGACTTTGCGGCCGTACGGGGTGTCGTGGAAGGTCAGGCCCGGGCAGCCGGTGGCCCGGGTGCACTCGAGGCAGTTTTCGCAGACTTCGGCGGTGATGTTGATGAAGCGCTTGCGGGGCAGGAAGCCGTGCTGGCGCAGTTGCCGCCGCTCTTCCCGGGCCGCCCGACGGTGGAAGGTGATGCCGCATTCCTTGTCGGCCACGACCACCTTCACCCCGTCCTGGAGGATCGTCTTTTCGAGCAGGGCGCGGTAGGTGGCGACTTCGGCGGGGTTGACCCGCACGACCGTGGCGCCGGTGCGGGCCTGGTCGGTGATCCCGGCAATGATGGCGTCAATGTTCTGCGCAAAGGTCTTCTCCCCGCTCAAACCCTCCTCCAATGCGGGCGTGGTCTGGTGCCCGGTCATGGCGGTGGTTTTGTTGTCCAGGAGGATGTAAGTGATGTCCTGGCCGTTTTTGAGCGAGTTGGAAAGGGCGATCAGACCGCTGTGGAAAAAGGTCGAGTCGCCCATGAACACGACCTGCTTGTTGCGGATGAACGGGTCAATGCCCGCGCCGGTGCCGCCGCCCAACCCCATGCCCGAGTAATTGTGCATGAGGTCCTTGGTGGGCTCGAACATGAGCATCGTGTAGCAGCCGGTGTCCCCGTGAAAAACCAGGTCCACCGGTTCGGTGCCGTGCACGCGCCGCATGTACTCGGGGTTGCGGAACTGCCGCTTGATCTCGAGCAGCACGCTGGCCGAGTCGCGGTGCGGGCAGCCCGGGCAGAAGGTGGGGGTGCGCGGGGCCAGGTGGACCCGGAGGGACTTGACCTCGGCCAGAAGGTCCAGTTCGGCGCGCACGCGGCGTTCATCGAAGCGGCCGCGCAGCTCGGGCAGGCTCAAAAACAGCGGCCCCAACCGGCCGATCAGCTTGCTCGGATTGAGCCCGCGCGCCTCGGGGATGCCGCTCAGGCCCAGCGGAAAGACCTTGCCCCAGACCTCCGCCGGCAGAGGGCGCGACTCGTGGTCGGCGGTCTGCCGCGCGCGGTGGAGGATTTCCACCACCTGTTCCTCGAGGAAGCCGCGCCGCTCCTCGATGATGTACAGGCTCCGCAGCCCGGTGGCGAACTCGGTGATCAGGGCCGGATCGAGCGGATAGGTGACGCCCACTTTGAGGATGGGGAAATGCCCGTCCAGTCCCAGCTCGGCCAGGGCGTGCCGCAGGTAGCAATAGGCGGCCGCGGAGGTGACGAACCCCAGGCGCGCCTGCGCGTTGGTGTCCGTGCGGGCCGGTTCGATGCGGTGGGCGCCGTGGCGGCGCGCGCTGGCCCAGAGCCGCTCGAACCGTTCGTGGATTTGTTGCTCCTTGCGCCAGGTGCGCGGCGGCAACAGCACGTTGCGCTCCAGATCAAGGCGCGCGGTGTCGAGCGTGAACGGGTGGTGCGTGTTGATCGCGGGGAACTGGTTGGGCCGTACCTCGACCGAGCCGCCGCCGTCGGCCTGGTTGGTCGTGACCAGGTAGCCGATGTACAGCTCGCTTTCGCGCGAGAGTTTGAAGGCCAGGTTGATCCAGTCCTTCAGTTCCTGGGCATCGCTGGGCTCGAGCACCGGGAGCATGAGGTGCTTGGCGATGTAGCGCGAATCCGCCGGCACCTGGGTCGAGTCGCTCCACGGGTCATCCCCCAGCACGATCACCGCGCCACCTTCCGGGTGGGCGCCCACCAGGTTGCCCAGCGCCAGGGCATCCGCCGCCACATGCACGCCCACGCTTTTCTGGACGCTGATGGCGCGCAGGCCGTGCATCTGCGAGCCGTTGACCATCGCCGCGGCCAACGCCTCGTTGTTGGCCATGGTGGCGCGGATGCCGTGCTCTCGGAGCAGCCCGCCGATCTCGTGGGCGGTATCGAAGAACCCCGCCACCGGCGAGCCGGGATACCCGGTCCACAGGTGAGTACCACCTTCGACCTCCAAACAGCCTTTGACCAGGAGTTCGTTCCCGGTAAAAACTTCGACGCCAGAGGCTTGGGTGAATCGCGGGGCCGCCTTCACTGTCGCAAGAATGTCACCGGGCAGTCGCCGGAGCAAGCCCAGACTTCAAGGTCGCCCCGCCCCGTGGCCTCCCCAAGGGCCGCCGGTGCCGTCGCCCGGGGAACTGGTCACCGCTCACGACGCAATTGGCCCGGCCGTGCCACAAAGGGTGCCGGCTTGGACGTTTCTCCCCCGCACCTGCGTTACTCCGGCACCGCCGCTGCGTGGGGGCGCAACCCGGTGGGGGGGTGTTACGGGTTCAGAAGGTCAAGTCGCCGCTTCTTGAGACCAGTCACCGAACCGGAGCATTTCGCGAATCTTGCGCCGCTCATAGCGGTGCTTTTTGGGTTTGCCCGGCCGGTCATCCACTTGACGGAACGGGTGTTTGGGGTTGCGGATGACGTCGGTGATGCTTTGGAGGGATTTCGGCATAACCACTTCACCTTGGGTTGGGGTCTCGCCGAGGCATGTGCGCCTTCCCGGGTGACCCACCTCCGGCGGCCACCGGCCACTGACGCTGACTTGGCGAGGTCATGACAGCGGTTTGGACATCGCTGCCGATGTCACGTTCAAAAAGTGCGGCTAAAGGCGGGTTTGTCCAGCCAATAAATTGAGCCCGGCCCTGGGGAATTTTCTCCCGGCCCACCCCGCCCCTCCCGGGGCTCGCCCGAAGGCTTCAACGATGCGCACCGGCCAGCAGGTCGCGCTCGCCCAGCGGCAAGGACAGGGGCACCAGCGTCAGGGGCTGCGCATGGTCCAAATGCGCCGCCCAGAGCGCAAACAGTTCGGCACGGGTGGTGGCCCGCCGACAACCGTCGAGAAAAGCCCCCGTGGGTTCGACCCCGAGCGCGATGAAGTTCAGGTGCTTCTTGATCCGCTGCACGTGCGAGCGTTCGGTCAATTCGGGGCTCGCCGTGGCGTCCCAGAGCGCGTGCAGATAGGCCAGCAGGTCGCGCCCGGTGGGTTGGGGCGGTGGTTCGCCGCGCGCGCAAGCGCGAATCTGCGCGAACAGCCAGGGGTTGCGAATGGCCCCGCGGCCGATCATCAACCCCTGCACGCCGGTTTGGCGGTACACCGTCAACGCCTGTTCGGCCGCGTAAAGATTGCCGTTGGCAAAAACCGGGCAGGGCAGCCGCGCCGCCGCCCGGGCAATCAAATCGTAGCGCACCGGGCTGCGGTACATCTCGCTCACGGTGCGGCCGTGGACGGTGACCCAGTCCAGCGGGTGCGCCGCCAGAAGATCGAGCAGCGCGTCAAAACCGTCCGCCGAGTCAAAGCCCAGCCGGGTCTTCACACTGAGCTTCACCTCCACGGCGTCCCGCAGCGCTCGTAGGATGGCGTCCACGCGGGGCGGATCCCGCAACAGCCCCCCGCCGGCACATTTGCGGTAAACCACCGGGGCCGGGCAACCCAGGTTCAGGTCAATGCCCGCAATGGGCAGCCGTTGCAGGAAACGCGCCGTGCGCACCAGCGCCGGAATGTCGTTGCCGATCAACTGGGCGACCACTGGCCGCCCCGTGGGGTTGGCGGTGATAGCCTCCACAATCCATCGCTCCGGCACCGACGCGGCATGGACGCGGAAGTACTCCGTAAAGTACAGGTCCGGTCCGCCGTAGCGGTGCAGCAACCGCCAAAATGCCAGATCGGTTATGTCCTGCATCGGTGCCAACGCCAGCCCCGGCCCTGGCCCGGCCAGTTGGGCCTCCAGGATCGCCACCGGCGTCGCCGCGGGGGCGGTCAGGTCGCGTGCCGCGCACATGGCTTGGAAAGTTGCCATCGGACCAAGGCTACGCCGGGGCGCCGCCCGGGACAAACCGGTCGTGGCGCCTGCCAGGGAGACCCGCTTGACCTGCGAATTTCCCCCGGCTCGTGACAAGCCCCCTGACGGAAGCGCCGGAGAACAACCGAACATCGGTCAGCTCCGCCGCAAACGCCAGCGACAGGCCGGCGCGCCGGTGGAACGGCGCGAAGCTAACGCTTGGTGTGCACTGCGCCTCGCTGGCGGCCGGGCGGAAAACTTGTACGCCCCGGCTCACGTGCCGGGCGGGTGCGCTTGACGCGTTTCGGTGATGGGCGAAGCTTCGCTACGTGTGGCACGACTTCCTGCCCCTGACCCAGGCGCTGACCGACGACAAACGCCCGGCGACCGTTCGCCGCAGCGCTCCCCCTGAACGGTCCCGCAAACCCCTGCACGCATGAAACCGCTCGTCTTGATTCTGTGCACCGGCAACTCCTGCCGCAGCCACCTGGCCGAGGGCATTCTCCGCGCCGCTGCCGGAGATTTTCTCGACGTTGCCAGTGCGGGCTCGAATCCGGCCGGCTACGTGCACCCGCTGGCCATCCAGGTCATGCGCGAAATCGGGATGGATATTTCCGGCCACCGTTCCAAGCACCTCAATGAGTTCCTGGACCGCCCGGTCGAGACCGTCATCACCGTCTGCGGCAACGCGGACGCCGCCTGCCCCACCTTCCCCGGCCAGGTCAACCGCCATCACTGGCCCTTCGACGACCCGGCCCGGGCCGCGGGTACGGACGCGGAAAAACTCGCCGTTTTTCGCCGGGTGCGTGACGAAATCCGCCGCGTCTTCGAGGCCTACGCTGCCGGCCGCCGCGACCAACTCCGTGCCCACCGCCACGTCGCGTGACGCCCCCCGACCACGCCCCGTCAGTCACGCCCGGCACGACAACGGCCCACGCCGATCCGCAGCCGCGCGGACCGCAGCGGACAAAACGCCAGGATCCGGTGTGCCCGGCAAAAGGCGGATACGGAAAATGCGCAGCGAAACAACCGCCTACGTACCCCTTGCTCCACCCAGCTACCAAAGCCCTTTCCAGGGCAACCGGCCGTGTTGCTCGTTCTCACGGGCGGTACGTCCCCGCTTCTGAGTGGGGCCCGCCCGGCGCGTCAGGGAGTCAGGCGACAAGCCGAAGGGGTCGGGCCAGGCTGTCAGGGAGGGGCCTTCCGAGCGCCGGCGGCGGGTTTTATCGGGCGGTGGGCTGGCCTGCCTCCGTCAGGGGAGGGCGTCCGGCGGCTCCGGAACCATTCCTTGTTTCCTTCT
>JBBIJZ010000098.1:0-16683 GCA_037445715.1 Verrucomicrobiales bacterium
TTAGAGGTCCTGGCCGTCCGCGGCCCGGGGCCTGAGGTCCAGAAGCTGGCCGACCGGCTCATCGGCCTTAAGGGGGTCAAGCACGGGAAGCTGGCAGCCACCTCGACGGGTGAGCGGCTCCGCTAGGTCATCAAGCCCTCGGCGGCCTTGACCCTTTGTGTCACTTTTGCTAAAATGGTGCTATCTAGGAGATGAGGAGGCTGAGATGGGTTTCAAGCTTAGGATCTTAATTCTCGCGCTGCTAGCACTGGCGGTCGTGAGCGGTCCGCTCGGCCGCGGTCAGGGCCAAGGCCAGGAGAAGCCGGTGGTGGTCGCCACCTCCGAGGTCTTCGGGAGCCTTGCCCGGACGATCGGCGCGGAGGATGTCCTGGTGATCACCATCATCCCCGCCGGCTTCTGCCCAGCCCACTATGACCTTCGGCCCTCGGACTTCCTTTACCTCGCCAAGGCCGAGCTCGTGATCTACCACGGGATCGAGCCCTGGATCGAGCGGCTCTTGGCCAACATCAACCCCCAAGCCAAGGTGATCAAGCTCGGGGGCGAGTGGAATTCGCCTGAGCCCCTCTCTGAAAAGGCCAAGGCCATCGCCGGAGCGATGAAGGAGCTCTGGCCGGAGAAGGCCGAGCTCTTCCAGGCCCGGCTTGACCAGTTCCTCGCGGACCTTGAGGCCCTAGCCCAAGAGATCCAAGGCCGGGCCAGGGGGCTTAGGCTTGAGGAGGTCCCGGCGATCGTGATGGCCTGGCAGGAGGGGTTCGCCCGCTGGCTCGGCCTGAAGATCGTCGCCACCTATCCTCCGGAGGAGCGGCTGACCGTGAAGGACCTCACTGAGCTTGCGGCCAAGGGCCGTGAGGCCGGGGTGAAACTGGTGATCGACAACCTCCAGTCCGGCGTCTCCTTCGGTGGCCGCCTGGCCCAGGCCATCGGTGCTGTCCACATCGTCCTCACCAACTTCCCCGGCCCCATCCCAGGCGCAGTGGACATGCTCTCGATGCTCCGGGTGAACGCCGAACTCATCTTCGCCGCCGTCGAGGCCCTCATGCCGGTAGGTGCCCCATGAGCTGGGAACGGATCGATCCAGATATCGACCCCGCCGGGCTTATGCCTCTAGCAGTGAGGCTCCACGGCCACAAGGGGCCATTTCTGGCGATTGGGCTCCGAATGGGGCTCCTCGCCCTGCGGCTCCTCGGCTCTTCGGGGTTCACCGGGATCGCTGCTGAGGCCCATACCGGGACGGAGCCGCCGATCTCTTGTCTCGTCGATGGGATCCAGATAGCCACCGGCTGCACTGCAGGCAAAGGGAACCTTCGGGTCCTTCCCGGTGGCCGAGCCGAGGCCGTCTTCTCTGCCAATGGCCAAACCCTGCGGGTGGCCTTGCAGGAGGAGTGGCTGAAGCGGCTCCTCGCTTCCGGGGCTAAGGATGGCCTTACGGACGAGGTCTTAACCGCGCCAGAGGAGGAGCTCTTCACATGGAGCCTATCCTCGAGCTAGAGGAGGTCTGGGCGGCTTATCCTGGGGGGAGAGGAGCGGCCCTGAAGGGTGCCTCGCTCTCCCTCTCCCCCCAGGAGCTTGGGCTCCTTGTAGGCCCGAATGGCGCCGGGAAGACTACACTCCTCGAGGTCATCCTCGGCTTCGTCCCCTATCGTGGCCGGGCTCGGACCTTCGGGCTCGAGGTTCGGGCCCACCGGGCCGAGGTCCGCAAAAGGATCGGCTACCTCCCCCAGGAGCTCTTCTTCCCGCCGGATGCGCCCTGCCGGACCCTCGACCTCGTCCTCATGGGCCGATTCGGCCAGTTCCGGCCTTGGCAGAGGCTCCCCCGAGAGGAGCGCAAGAGGGCCCTTTCCGCCCTGGAGCGATTCGGCCTCGCTGAGCGGGCGGATTGGCCCATCGGCCATCTCTCCGGGGGGCAGCAACGGAAGGCCCTCCTCGCCCGGGCCATGGCCAAAGAGGCGGAGATCCTCCTCCTCGATGAGCCCTTCGCCTCTTTGGACCCTCAAGCCCGGCTGGACCTGGCCCAGGCCATCCTCGACTTGAAGGATGAAGGGCTGACCATCCTCGCGGTGGTCCACGAGGAGGAGCTCCTCGCCCGAGCCGACCGGGCCTTCCTCGTCCGAGACGGGAAGACTCAGCCCCTTCCCCAAAAGGTCCGCTTGGCCGAGATCTGGGCGGAGGTCCAGCCGTGTGGGCGCTGATCCTCCCGAGCCTCCTCTCCGCCCTGCTCTCCGGGGCCACCTCGGGGCTCCTCGGCTCTTGTGCCCTTCGGCTGCGGCTCTCCGCCTTGGGCTATGCCATGGCCCATGCCGCCTTCGCCGGAGCGGCTTTAGCCTTCTGGCTCGGCCTCCCGCCGCTTGTGCTCTCCTTCCTCTTTGCCCTGGCTGTAGCCGCGCTCTTGGGCCCGGTCGCGGACTACACCGGTCTTCCCGCGGATGCGGTCTTGGCCATCCTCTTCCCGCTCACCATGGCGCTGGGATTCCTCTTCATCGCCTTAAGCCCGAGCCAGGCCCTGACCTCCCCGGCTTTGACCCTCTTCTGGGTGATCCTCCTCGGGGTGGGCTGGAGTGATGTCCTCGTCCTTGGAGTAGTGCTAGCCACTTCCGCGGGCTTCCTCATCCTCTTCCGGCGAGAGGTCTGGGCCACGCTCGTGGAGCGGAGGCTGGCCGAGGAGGCCGGGATCCCAGCCAAGCCTCTCCTCTGGGCCCTCCTCTTCTTGATCGGTGCGACGGTGGTGGGCTCTCTCCGCCTCGTGGGCGGACTCCTTATCTATGCCCTTCTTTTCCTCCCCGCCTCCGCGGCTTCGCAACTTACTTTGGAGCTTCGGAAGCAATTCTTTTTGGCCCCGGCCTTGGGGGCCCTCTCAGGGCTCACGGGCTTTGGGCTCTCATTTTGGGCCGACCTCCCGGTGGGGACGAGCATCGCCCTCACCGCCTGCGGGCTCTTCCTCCTCTTTTCCTTCCTTTCGCCCCGACGAAAGCTCCGCTTAGAGGAGGCCCATCCTGCCTGATCTGAGCTGAGCGCACAAGCTCTGCGGGCTCGAAGGCTCAAGCTCCCACATGCGCCGCGCGGGCCTGGAGTTCGTAGAGGGCCGCATAGAGCCCTCGTCGGGCCAGCAGCTCCTCGTGCCGCCCCTCCTCCACGATCCGCCCGTGGCTCAAGACGATGATCCGATCAGCGTCCCTGATCGTGGAGAGCCGGTGGGCGATGGCGATACTGGTCCGCCCATCCATTACCTTCGCTAAGGCCTCTTGGATCAGCCGCTCCGTCTGGGAGTCGATATTCGCCGTCGCCTCGTCCAGGATCAGGATCTTCGGATTGAAGGCCACGGCCCTCGCGAAGGCCAGAAGCTGTCGCTGGCCGACCGAGAGGGTCGCACCCCGCTCCCCCAGCTCCGTCTCGTATCCGGCGGGGAGCTCGTTGATGAACTGGTGGGCCTGGACGAACTTCGCGGCCTCGATCGCCCGCTCCGCCGGGAGGCCCTCCTCGAAGAGGCGGATATTCCCCAGGACATCCCCGGAGAAGATGAAGACATCCTGGAGGACCACGGCCATCTTCGCCCGGAGCCACCGCGGGTCGAGCTCGCGGATCTCCCGGCCATCGATGAGGATCCGGCCCCGCTGACCCGTTGCGGACCTCGCGCCCGGACCGGCGGCCCCGCCGCCGCGCCGCGTGGTCCAGCGCGAAGGCCTCGTGCGCGCCACGCGCAGCCTTCAGGCGCCCACGTGGTACGAGTTGCGCGGCACCGACACCGGCGCGCGGTTGAACTACCTTTTGCCGGGCGACCCCGGGCCGGACCTGCGCCCGTTCCGCGGCAAACGGGTCCGCGTCACCGGCGAGGAATTTCTGGACGCCGGCTGGGCCACGCCGTTGCTCCGGGTCGAAAAAATCCTGCTCACCGAGTGACCACGCCAACCAACCTCATTGACGGGCGCGCCCTGGCCGAACAAATCCACCGCGAGACCGCCGCCGAGATCGCCGCGCTGGCCGCCCGCGGCGTCCAACCCGGCCTGGCCTTCATCCGCGTGGGGGAAGACCCCGCCTCGCAGGTGTACGTGGGCATGAAGGAGCGGATGTGCGCCCGGCTGGGGGTGCGCTCGCACACGCACGTCCTGCCCGCCGGCACGGCCGAGGCCGAATTGCTCGCCCTCATCGCCCGGCTCAACGCCGACCCCGCCTTCCACGGCATCCTGGTCCAGGCCCCCCTGCCGCCGCCGCTGGACCCCGCCCGCGTGTACGCCGCCGTCTCGCCCGCCAAGGACGTGGACGGCTTCCACCCGGTGAACGTGGGCAAGCTGATGCTCGGCGACCCGACCGGCTTTGTGCCCTGCACTCCCGCCGGCGTGCACGAACTGCTCATCCGCTCCGGCGTGACCATCGCCGGGGCGGACGTGGTGGTGCTGGGCCGCGGCAACATCGTGGGCAAACCCCTCGCCGCCCTGCTGCTCCAAAAGGCCCGGCACGCCGACGCCACCGTCACCGTCTGCCATTCCCGCACGCGCAACCTCGCCGCCCACTGCCGCCGCGCGGACATCTTGATCGCCGCGATGGGCGTGGCTGAATTCGTGAAGGCGGACCTGGTCAAACCCGGCGCCGTGGTGGTGGACGTGGGCGTCAACCGCGTGCCCGACCCCGCCGCGAAGTCCGGCTACCGGCTGGTGGGCGACGTGGACTTCGCGGGCGTGCAACCTCTGGCCGGTCTCATCACGCCCAACCCCGGCGGCGTCGGCCCCATGACCATCGCCATGCTGCTGCGCAACACCGTCCGGGCCGCCCGCCGGGCCACCGCCTGACCCACCCGGCCCGCGGGCGACCCCGCCGGGGCGGCGAAAAACTTCAGCCGCCCTTCCCCGCCTCGGCCCCGGGTTGGGCCGCCGGTAGGGCTCGCAGGGCCCGCACCACGGCGGCGAAGTCTTCCGGCCAGGGCGCCTCGAACTCGAGCGCGTCGCCCGTCGCCGGATGCGTGAAGGCCAGCCGCCGCGCGTGCAACATCTGCCGGGGCGGCCGCACCCCGGTCAGTTCCGCCAGGCGGGCGTTGGCGCGCGCGCCGTACACCGTGTCGCCGGCCAGCGGGTAACCCAGGTGTTTGAAGTGCACCCGCACCTGGTGCGTGCGGCCGGTGTGCAGGCGCGCCTCGACCAGCGTGGCGCCGCGCAGCCGTTCGAGCACGCGGTAATGGGTGCGCGCCGGCCGGCCGCCCTCGAGCACGGTCATCACCTTGCGATGGCTCGGATGCCGGGCGATGGGGGCGTTGATCTCGCCCTCCGGGCGGGGCAACTCGCCGCACAGCACCGCATGGTAGAGCTTCACCACCTCCCGCGCAGCAAACTGCCGGGCCAGGGCGACGTGCGTGGGATCGTCCTTGGCCACGACCATCAGGCCGCTGGTGAACTGGTCCAGGCGGTGCACAATGCCCGGCCGGGCCACGCCGCCGATGCCACTGAGCCGGCCCCGGCAGTGGTGCAGCAGGGCGTTGACCAGCGTGTCGTCCTCGGTCCCCGCCGCCGGGTGTACCACCATGCCCGGGGCCTTGTTGAGCACCAGCAGGTGTGCATCTTCGTACACGACCGCCAGCGGCAGGTCGCGCGCGGGCACGGCGGCGGCGCGCGGTTCGGGCCAGGTGATGTGGATGGTCTCGCCGGCCCGGGGCGTGTGCGTGGGTTTGCAGGGGGCCCCGTTGACCCGCACCGCGCCCTCGCGGATCAGGCGCAGGAGCTGCATCCGCGACACGCCGGGCAGACACTCCCGCAGGTAGGCATCGAGGCGCAAACCCGGTCGGGAGGCGGCCACCACGAGGGTTTCGGGCCGGGTAGGCGGCGCGGGGGAATCCGGCGGCATTTCCATCAATGCTGCGGCGCGGAGGCGGCGGGCGCTCGGGGCTTCGGGCGCAGCCAGAGATAAAGGCTCGCGCCGGCCGCCAGCACCACCAGGCTGAACGCCTGACCGGGCTTGAGACCGAGGACACGGTGCGCGCCGTAATCGCCGCGCCAGAACTCGACCCCGAACCGGAGCACCGCGTAGGCCACGAGGTACAGGGCAACGGTCTGTCCCGGGAACCGCCGCCGGCGGAATTGCGCCGCCAGCGCGGCGGACAGACCCAGCAACAGGAGCGCCTCGTAGGCCTGGGTGGGATGCACGCCCGCGCCGGCCAACTCCGGGTTGTCCGCGTAATGTACCGCCCAGGGCAGCGTGGTGGGCGTGCCGTGGCAGCAGCCGTTGATCAGGCAACCCACCCGCCCGAAGGCGTGGCCCAGCGCAATGCTCGGCGCCAGCGCGTCGCCCAGGGGCGCCAGCGGCACCCGCCGCGCACGGGCAAACAGGACCGCGGCCAGCGTGGCGCCCACCAACCCGCCGTAAAACACCAGCCCGCCGGCGCGGAAGTTGAAAATCTGCCAGAGTGGCCGTGCGGCAAAGTCTTCCTCCCAGTAACTCCACACGTACCACAGCCGTGCCCCGACCAGCGCCCCCACCACCAGCCACGGGCCGAGGTCGGCCACGGTCGTTGGCGCCAGCCCCGCCTCCGGCGCGCGCCGGCTGGCGGTCCAAAGACCCACCAGGAAACCGGCAGCCACGAGGATGCCGTACCAGTAAACGGCCAGGCCGCCGATGCTGAAGGCGATTTTGCTCACGGCCCGAGCCTACGCCTCCGGCGGGACGGCGTCGAACCGATTGCGGGCGCGAAGGGGCAGGTCCGAAGTCCGAAATCCGAAGGCCGAAGGGGGAAGAATTTGGAACTCAGGAAGGCGCGAAAGCCCCGAAAGCCGCAGGCCGTGAGCCCTGCGCTTACGCGACGCCCAGCCAGCCGGCGCACCAGCCTCCTTGACCGTGGGACAAGCGCCGAAATCCGAAGGCCGAAGATGGGGAGTCAGGAGTCAGCAGTCAGGAACCCGAAGGACAGCGAGCGGTGCGGGCGTTCTTTAACGTTCTGCATTTTGCCCGCCACGTGCCGCTCCTTTCGGCTTCCAGGAGAGCCTGGTTCTGAGTGTCTGAGTTTTGGCTGATCCGGGGGTGCGGGGTTGGCCGGGCCCTTCAAGAGGCGCCCAGGGCCAGGCCCACGGTACGGGTCAGGAAGGCCAGTACCCAGGCCAGCACGCCCAGGTAGAGCCACTGGAACAGCGGCCATTTCCAGGAGTTGGTCTCGCGGCGCACCACCGCCACGGTGCTGGCGCACTGGAGGGCGGCCACGTAGAAGACCAGCAGCGTCAGCCCGGTCAGCAGCGTGTACACCGGCGTGCCGTCCGGCCGGCGTTGCTCCTGCAGCACCGAGGCCAGGGCGCGGACCTCGGCATCCGGATCCCCGCTGCTGCTGACGTTGTACACCACCGACATGGTGCTCACGAAGACCTCCCGTGCGGCGAAGGAGCTGACGATGCCGATGCCGATTTGCCAGTCAAAGCCCAGGGGGCGCAGCAGCGGCTCGACCACGTGGCCGAGGCCCCCGGCGAAGCTGTGACGCAGCCGCGTGCTGGCCAGGCGCGTTTCGAGGTCGGCCAGTTCGGTCTGGAGGGCCGCGGCGCGGGCCGGGTCGTTCGTGGCGGCGGCCAGGCGGGCGTCCACTTCCTGGATGGCCGCCCGGATCGGGGTCTCGAGGTCGGCGTGGCGCGGGTACGTGGCCAGGAACCAGAGCAGGATGTTGAAGCCCAGGATGACCGTGCCGGCCTTTTGGAGGAACAGTTTGGCGCGGTCCCACATGTGCCGGAGCAGGACGCCCGCGGTGGGGCGCTTGTAGGGGGGCAGTTCAAGGATCAACACCGGCGTGTGCCCGCGCAGCAGGGTCTTCTTGAAAATCCAGGCCATGCCCAGGGCCAGCAGGATGCCCAGCAGGTACAGGCCCATCAGGGTCAGGCCCTGGAGCCGGAACCACCCCAGCACCGGCCGGTCGGGGATGCACGCCGCGATCAACAGCGTGTACACCGGCAGCCGCGCCGAACAGGTCATCAGCGGCGCCACCAGAATGGTGACCAGCCGGTCCTTCGGGTTCTCGATAGTGCGCGTGGCCATGATGCCCGGGATGGCGCAGGCAAAGGAGCCGAGCAGGGGGATGAAGCTCTTGCCGTGCAGCCCCACCTTGCTCATGAGACGGTCCATGAGAAACGCGGCCCGGGCCATGTAGCCGGTGTCTTCCAGCAACCCCAGGAAAAGGAACAGCAGGCAGATTTGGGGCAGAAACACCACCACCGCCCCCACCCCGGCAATCACGCCGTCCACCAGCAGGCTGCGCAGGTCCCCGGCCGGCAGCAGGCCGCCCACCTGGCGCCCCAGCCAGCCGAAGCCCCCTTCCAGCAGGTCCATCGGCACCCGGGCAAAGGTGAAGATGCTCTGGAACATCAGCGCCATCAGGGCGAAGAAGATCAGCGAGCCCCAAATCTTGTGGGTGAAAATGCGGTCCAGCCGGTCGCTGGTGCTCTCCCGGCCCGGCGCGCGGGCGATGACCGCGGCGTCGTGCAGGGCGCGGGCCCGTTCGTACCGGGCCTCGATGGCCAGGGTGCGCCAGTCCACCCCGGCGGCCTCGAGGCGCCGGCGGGCGGCGAGCGCCGCCGGCTCCATGCCGGGATGGTGAAAGCGGGCGTTGTCCGGCAGGTGGCGCTCATCGGTGAGCAACAGGAGCGCCTCGGCGCGGGCCCGGGCGGGCGGGGCGGCGTTCAGGCGCGCGTCGCACAAGGCGGCCAGTTCCTGCTCCATCGCCGGGGGCAGGGAATCCAGGCCGGGGCGGGTGGCGAGCGCGCCGGCCGGGCGGGCGGCGTGCCGGAGGATTTCGGCGCGCAGGGCGGGCACGCCTGCGCGGGTGCTGGCGACCAGGGGAAAGACCGGCACGCCCAGGATTTGGGCCAGCTTGGCGGCGTCCACTTCCAGGCCGTTGTCGCGGGCCACGTCCACCATGTTCAGGGCGATCAGGGTGGGGTAACCCAGCTCGAGGACCTGGGTGGCGTAGTAGAGGTTACGTTCGAGGTTCGAGGCGTCCACCACCACCACCACCAGGTCGGGCGGGTGCACCTCCGGCAGGCGGGCCAGCAGGACGTCGCGCACGATCTGCTCGTCCAGGGACTGGGGACTGAGGCTGTAGGTGCCCGGCAGATCGAGGATGGTCACCGGGCGGTCGGGCGGGGCGCCCTGGAGGGGGCCTTCCTTGCGCTCGACGGTGACACCGGCGTAGTTGCCCACCCTGGCGCGCAGGCCGGTCAGGGCGTTGAAGAGCGTGGTCTTGCCGCAGTTCGGGTTGCCGGTCAACGCCACCAGAAACGGGCGACGGCCCGAGGGGGCGGCCCGTGGCTCCGCGACCAGATTGGGGGCAGGCAGCGGCATCAATAATGAGGGGCGCGGCGCCGGATTGGCGCTCGGCCCGGCCCCGCGACAACGCCGCCGCGGGCGGGCCGGCAAGTGCCCGGGGCCGGTGCGAGGAACGGGCTCATTCGGTGCGCCGCACGTGGATTTGCTCCGCCTCGTGCCGGCGGAGGCTGAGGTTGGAACCGCGCAATTTGATTTCCACCGGGTCGCCCAACGGGGCGTAGCGGACCACCTGCACGGGCGTGCCGGGCGTGAGCCCCATCTCGAGCAGGCGGGCGCGCAACTCGGCGGGCAAGGCGAGGTCCGCCACCACCCCGGCCTGACCGGCCGCGAGGGTGGTCAGCGGCTGGGGAAGGCCGGTCATGGTCAGGCGGCGCGGGGTTCTTGGACGCGGGGTTTTTCCGGAGCCTCGTCCGGCGCCGGGGCGAGCGGCTCGACCCAGATGGCGTCGGCCAGCCGGCCGCACAGGCCCAGGCGCACGTTGCAGACCTGGCAGACCACGCTGCGGTCCTGGAGCAGGAGCTTGATGCGCTGTTCTTCGCACAGCCCCAGCTCGCGCAGGCGCTGGCAGAGGTCCGGGCTGGCCAGCAGTTGCTTGATGCGCACCGAGGTGCCGGCGCGCACCTGGCTCAAGGGGCACGTGCCGGCCTGGGGCCGGTGACGCGCCTCGCTCGGACTGGCAGCGGTTTTGCGACTCACGCAGCCGCAAGCTAGGTCAAGCCGCCGGGGCCGGCAAGGGAACAGTTCCGGCGCACACCCGGGCAAACACACACAGGCCCCCCCGCCGTGCTCGGAACGGCCCGGAAGGGAGACGCGGGTTACTGGGCGCGCGCCTTGTCGGTCAGGCTGCGCAACCAGGCCACGATGGCGTCAGCCTCTTCGTCCGTGAGCTTCCGATCGAGCTGGATGTAGGCCATCTTGATCACCGTGCTCTTGAGGTCGGTTTCCTTGCCGTTGTGGAAGTAGGGGGCCGTCAGCGCGACGTTGCGCAGGCTGGGGACCTTGAATTTGTACTCGTCGCCCTCTTCCTTGGTCACGTTGAACCGCCCCAGGTCCGGCGTCTCGTAGGGGTGGATCAGGCCCACCTTTTGGAAGCTGTTGCCGCCGATGACCGGCCCGTTGTGGCAGGTGGTGCAGCCCACGGTCAGGAACAGGTCCAGCCCCTTGAGCTCCTGCGCGCTCAGCGCCCGGTCGTCGCCCTTGAGGAAGTCGTCGAACCGGTCCCGGGTGATGAGCGTGCGCTCGAAGGCCGCGATGGCCTCGGCCAGATTGTCATACGTGATGGGCTCGGACGGGCCCGGGAAGGCCCGGGCGAACAGCTCCCGGTACTCGGGAATCCCGCGGAGCTTTTTCTCGACCGTGGCCTCGTCCGGCATGGCCATTTCGACCGGGTTGAGGATGGGGCCCTTGGCCTGCTCCTTGAGGTCCCTGGCCCGGCCGTCCCAGAACTGGGCGAAGTGGAATCCGGCGTTGAGCGTGGTGGGGGAGTTGCGGTCACCCCGTTTCTTGAAGGCGCCGGCGGAGGTGGGTTCGTTGTCCACGCCGGCCTTCCTGCCGGTGAGGTCGTGACAGGTGTTGCAGGATTGCGCGTCGTTCACCGAAAGCCGGTTCTCGAAGTAGAGCTTCCGACCCAGCTCGACCCGCGCCGGGGTGTCGTTTTCCGCGCCCGGCATCCGGTCCGGCAACGGTTCGAAAAACATCCTGGCCCGGGCGCGCAACCCCGCAGGGTCGGCGGCCAGCAGCGGCAGGGTCATTGCCAACAGGGAAGCCACGAGGAAGGTCTTTTTCATGGGCAGCAAGGATTCGGTACGTTCTTCGGGCCGGGAGTTTAATCGGAAAAGTCCCGGGCGCAACCCGGCAGTCCAATCACGGGGTGGTGGGGCGGATCCGCGGCGTCCGCGCGCCCCGCGGTGCGGCGGCAAATCGCCTAACCCAGCAACCGCAGCACCGCCGCCCGGACGTGCGGTGCGGGCCCCGCACCCAGCAGCGCATCCAGCAGCGTTCGGGCGGCCCCCGCCTCGCCCGCCCGCCCCAGATGCTCGGCGCACACCAGACACGCATCGGCCAGCGCGGGTCGGACGGTTTCCGGGGCCCGGGCCAGAAAAGCCCGCAGCTCCCGGGCCGCCGCGACCGTCCCGATTTCGCCCAGCGCCGCGGCGGCGGCCGTGACCACGCGCTCTTCCGCATGCCTCAATAGTCCGACCAGCTCGACCACACTGGCGGCGTCGCGCCGCTGGCCCAGCGCCGCTACCGCCCCCCCCAGGGACAACCCGGACAGAAGCCCCAGACTCCGGCGCAGCGCGCGGGAGGCGGCCTCACCGGGAATGGCCCGCAGCGCGTTGGCCGCGGCGTGGGCCAGGTCCGGGTCGGACAGGAGCACCGCCAGGGCGGCCACGGCGTCCGCCCCGCCGATCCGGGCCAGTTGCGCGCACGCGTACTCTCGCGCCACCGCGGAGGCCGGGCCGCGCAGCACAGCCACGAGTCGGGCTTCCAATCCGGCCCGCAACGCGGCGTCCCGGGTGGCCGCGGCCACGGCGTCGTCAAGGGGCTGCAAGGCGCCCCGGCCGGAACCGTGGTCGTAGCGGGCCAGGGCGGCGAACGCCGCGTCCAGTTCGGCGGTGGACGGGGCCGGGCGGGTTTCCGGGGCGGGATTCATGGGCGGGCGGGCGCCGGAGGCGGGGCCAGTTCCACCACCAGCCGGTTGAAAAAGTCCGCGCACCGCGCCACGGCGTCGAAGTTGTCGTCGAAGTCCTTCGAGTACTCGAGGCCGATCATCGTGGGGCGCAGGCCCAGGCGGTGGATTTCGCGGAAAAGGGCCGCCGCGCGGCCGGCCCCCGTGCCCCAGGGCACATCGCTGCCGCGCGGGGACAGTTCGTCCAGCTCGTGCATCTGGAGCGTGAGGAGCCGCGCCCCGAGCCGGCGGAGGCCCTCGACCGGGTCCAGGCCGGCGCGCATCCAGTAACCGACGTCGGCCGCCGCGCCCAGGCGCGGACCGCGCCCGGCGCAGACCTTGAGGATGGCGTCCGGGCTCCAGTAGTGCGGGGAGGATTTCGGGTCGTGGTTGTGCAGGGCCACGTTGATGCCGTACTCCTCGGCGAAGTGCTCGATCCGGTCAAGCGCCTCGATCCGGGGCTCGGACATGAACGTCTCGATGCCCAGCTTGCGGCCGAACTCGAACACCCGGCGGCAGCCCGCCTCGTCGCCGGGGATTTCCTGGAGGTAATAGGTGAGCAGGCGCACGCCGGCGTCCGCCAGTTTCAGGCGGATGGTCCGCAACTCCTCGTCGCTCAGGCCCGGCTCGAAGTTTTTGGGCAGCTCGGCGCTCACCTTTTGAAAACTCAGCCCGCCCACAAACGGCACGCCCAGCTTCACCGCGCGGTCCACGGTCTCGAAGAAGGTGTGACGGTGGAAGGTGTAGGCCTCGATCCCCAGCCGCCAGCCCAGCCGCTCCGCCGCGCGCACGGCCGGCGTGAGCCAGGCGCTGGGCGTGGTGGGCGCCGGCAGGTCCCCCAGGGCAAACTGGATCGCACCCAGGTAGAACTCGAGCATCCGCGCGTCCCAGAAGACATATGGGTTGTGGGCGATGGTGCAGTAAAAGGCCCGCCCGCGGCCGTAGGAATGCACCCAGGCCAGCGCATAGTCCCGGTCCGCGCGCTCGACCGGCCCAAACCCGCGGCCCTGGGAGAGGTCGGTCTTCGCCGGGTCAATGCTGAAAAGCACGCGCACCCGGCGTCGCGAGTACGGCTCGCCCACGCGGAAGAACTCGTCGCGAAACTCCCAGTCCCGGCCGCCGAAGACGGCGTTGAGCGGGTGATCGGGTTCGTCGAGTTTGATGAACACGTGCTCGGTGCTCTCGCGGTGCGCGGCGCCGCGCGCGCCGATCAGGGAACCGAACTCGGGCCAGTCCTCCACCGCCCCCGGCCAGCGGGTGAAGGCCACCGTGGTGCCGTGCACGCCCAGGAGCCCGCCGCCGCCGGTGACAAATTCGACCAGATTTTGCCGCAGCTCCGGGTCGGTAAACAGATTGCCCACGCAGTTGTTGAAGAAGACCGCGTCGAACTGCCGCAGGCTCTCGCGCCGGAACACCTCCGGGTCGCGCCGCACCACGGCCCGGAAGGCGCCGGTCTTTTCGCCCATCAGGGTGAAGGCGTGGTTGGCGTATTCGGCGGAGGGGTGGCCGCCGTACCCCACGTTGTGCACAAAGAGCAGCAGGGTGCGCGGCTTGCGCGGCCGCGCCGGGGCCTGCGCCGGGAGCGCGGCGCGGATTTTCTCGAGGTCGGCGGCCGGGATGGGGCGCAGGTCCGAGGCGGGTTCGGCGGCGGCCTCCCCCGCGCGGGCGCCGGCGGCCAGGCCCCCCGCCAGGGCCAGCAGGGCGAGCGCAACATTGGGTTTCATGGCAGACCCGGGCACCTTCCCAAACCCGGGCCGGCCCGACAAAGCAAAAGCGCACCGGTGCGTCCGAACCCCGGGACCGGGAGCTTGACCTGCCGGAATGCGGTTCTAGTCTGGCAAGCGTGAACCGCTGGATGCGCGTCGCCGCGTGGGTGCTGCTGGCCGTTTGGCTGCCGGCCACGCTGCATTGCGCGCTCGAGGTCCTGCCCGGGTTCGCCGCCCTGCAATGCTGCTGTGGCGACGCCCCACCGGCTCCACCGGCGCCGGCCGGTTCGCCGGACACCTGCGCCGACCTCGAAGGCGGCTTTTTCAAACACGAGGAGCAGGGCGCACTGCGGGGCATCCCGCCGGCCGTGTCGGCCTTGAGGTCGAGCCCGGCCCGGGTTGTCCCAGCCACCCCGGCCGCGCTCGCTTTCACCGCCCTTGCCGCCGGCCCTCCCGAACTGCCGCACGCCTGGCAATTCTTCTGCCGGGCGGCCCCGCAGCCGCGGGCGCCGTCGGGCGTTTGTTAAGGCCCGCTCGCTTTGCCGCCCGCCCGGCGGCGAGAAGTCTGACCGTCGCGGTGTTCTCGGCCGCCGCGCCGGTTCGCGCTCAAGCCGAACTCCCTTCCCCCGTCGGAACACATGAAACGCCGTGGTCCCTTGTTTGGGTATGCCGCGCTGGGATTGGCCCTGGCGACCGGCCCCGTCCGCGTTTGGACCGGAGAACCCGGAGCCGGGGCGCCGGCCCGCGGTGAGACGCCGCCCGCCGCCCCGTGGGCGGGCTTCGCTGTGCCGTCCCGCCTGTCGCTGGAAGCGGCCGTTCGTTTGGCCCTCGCCCACCACCCGCAGCGCCGGGCGCAACGCGGCCGGGTCGAGGCCGCCGCCGGCCGCGCGGACCAGGCCCGGCGCTGGCCCAATCCCGAGCTGACCTGGTCCCTGGAAGACGGCCCGGCCCGCGCCGGTTCCTGGCTGGGCGACGCCAAGCACACGGTGGGCGTGGCCCAAACCTTCCCCTTCCCGGGCAAGAAACGCCTGGACCACGAGCTGGCCCGGGCGGACCTCGCCGTGGCCGCCGCCCTGGAAGCCTGGCAACAACGGGAACTGGTGCGGGAGGTCAAAGCGGCCTTCTACCGCGCGCTGGCGGCGGAACGGTTCGCGGACATTGCCGCGGAACTGGCCGGCGTGGCCGAGGCCACCGCCACCCAGGCGCGACAACGGGTCGCAGCCGGCGCCGCCCCCCGGCAGGAACAACTCCGCGCCGAAATCGCCCGGGAACAGGCGCGCGCCGAACAGGCCGGGGCCGCGCGCGACCAACACACCACCCGCCAGGCCCTCGCGACGTTGCTGGGCGGCGCGGACCTCGCCGGCGTCATTCTGGAAGGCGATCTGGAACCGCCGGACGGCCCCGCCGACGGGGACACACTTTCCCCCGCGGACCTCGCCGCCCATCCGGCCCTCGAAGTTGCCCGGCTCAACCGGCTGCGGGCCGACCGCGCTCTGGCGCGCGCGCGCCTGGAACCCTACCCGGACCTGAAACTCGGCGTGGCCGGAGGCCGCGAGGGAATCCCGGCCGGTCAGGGCGTGATCGAAGTTCAGGTCGCGTTGCCGCTGCCCCTGCTCGATCGCGCCCGGGGCCGCCAGCGGGAAGCCCGGGCCGAGCTGGCCGTGGCCGAGGCCGAGGCGCAAACGCAGGCGCAGGCGTTGTGGGCCGCCGGGGTCGCGGCCCGCGAACGTTTCCGCGCCGCGGCCGACCAGGTGCGCCGCCAGCGCGAACAAATTTTACCCCGGGCCGAGGAGGCCCTCCGCCTGGTGCAACTGGGCTTTGCCGAGGGCCGGTTTGCCCTGCTGGACCTGTTGGACACCCAGCGCACCGTGGTCGAAACGCGCCGGGCCTACTGGCAAACGGTGCTCGAATGGCACCTCGCCCGAGCCGAACTCGAAGCGCTCACCCAACCCGCGCCGACGGCGGCGCCCCCACCTCCCGCACAACCCGCTGCTTTGAACCCCGCCCCACCCGCACCATGAAACCGAAAAGCCACCGTCTCCCCGCCTCGACCGTCCTGTCCCTCGTGTTGCTCCTGGCAGCCGGTCGGTCCTCCGCCGGGCCGGCCCCGGCCGGGGCGGCCGATCGCTGCGAGCCGGCCGCCACCGCCCGCCCCCCGGCGACGTCGGGCGAGCGCGCCGGACCGTGGTGCCGCGAGCATGACGTGGCGGAGGCCGAGTGCGGCATTTGCCATCCGGACCGCCTTGCCGCGCTGCGGCCCGGCCGGTCGCTGAAAGTGCGCCTGCCCGCGCCCGAGTCGGCGCGTCTGGCGGGGATTGAAACCGCCCCGGCGGCCACCGGACCGGGCGGCGAGTTTGTCGAGTGCCCGGCCGAACTGACCTTCAACCAGAACCGGCTCACGCAGGTGGCCGCCCCCGTGTCCGGCATCCTGCAGGAGGTCACGGCCGACCTGGGCGCGCGCGTGGCCGAACAGCAGGGGCTGGCCCGGCTCTGGTCCGCGGCCATTGCCGAGGCGGTCGCGCGGGCGGTGCTGACGCACCAAACCCTCGAACGCGAGCGCCGCCTGCGCGCGCTGCGCGTCACCGCCGAGCGCGACCTCCAGCAGGCCGAGGCCGAGCATCGCGCCGCCTGCCAGCACGCGCGCACCCTGGGGTTTCGCGAGGAGGACATTGACGCCTTCGGCACGCGCCCCGACGAGCCGGTGTATCTGGAAATCCGCGCCCCGTTTGCGGGCGAAATCATCGAACGCTCGGCGGTGCGCGGCGCGCTGGTTGAGGCGGGGCGGCCGCTGTTCACCCTCGCGGACCGGTCCCTGCTCTGGGCCACGCTGAGCCTGCCCGAAAGCGCCCTGGACGGCGTGCGCGAGGGCCAGGCGGTGGAATTGCGTCTGGATGCCTTCCCCGAGCGCGTCTTTACCGGCACCCTCACCTGGATCAGCGCCGAGGTGGACCCGCGCACGCGGCGGGTGCGCGCCCGCGCCGAGGTGCCCAACCCCGAGGGCCGGCTGCGCGCGGGCATGTTCGGCCGGGCGCG
>JBBIJZ010000099.1:0-16335 GCA_037445715.1 Verrucomicrobiales bacterium
CCGGCGGGTTGGAAACCCGCGCTACGGCAGACCCGAGGTCTGCGCTACGCCGGCCGGCCGGCGCATTCCAGGCGCTTCGCGGTTTACCGGGTGTTTGAGCCGGCCTCGCCGCGGTGGGCCGCCAGCCTGCGAGCGCGGGGTGGGGCTTGTTCCACCCTCATGAAAACGGGTTCGTCCCGGTTCAGCGCGTGGCCGGGGTGCGCTGATGGCGCAGGAGCCACTCGTAGAGTTTGGGGTTGGCGTAGGTCTCGGTCCAGGAATCGTGCTGGGCGTCGGGATAGACGGTCAGTTCCACCTCGCGCACGCCGGCCTTGCGCAGGGCCTCGACCATGCGCTCGGACTCGACCAATTTCACCACCGGGTCCTTGGCGCCGTGAAAGGCCCACACCGCCAGCGAGCGCAGCGCCTCGGCCTTTTTCGGGTCGGCCAGCAGGGCCTTGAGGGGGTCGCCGCCGCCGCAGATGGGCACGATGGCCGCGAAGCGTTCGGGGTGGGCCAGGCCCAGGCTCCAGGTGCCGTAGCCGCCCATGCTCAGGCCGGTCAGGTAAACCCGCGTCGGGTCCACCGGCTGGGTGGCGAGGATTTCGTCCAGCAGGGCGAGCACTTCGTCATTGTCCCAGACCCGGCCGGCGGGGCACTGGGGCGAGACCACGATGAACGGGAAGTCGGGCCGTTCGCGGACGATTTTCGGGGGGCCGTGTTTGGCCACGAGCCAGACGTCGTGGCCGCGCTCGCCGGCGCCGTGCAGGAAAAGGATCAATGGCCATTTCTGGTCCGGGTGCGCGGCGGCGGCGCGGGGCACGTAGAGCAGGTAGTTGAGCGTCACCGTGCGGGTGATCTGGCGGGTGAACTGCCGGGCTTGTTGGACGTCGTCGGGCTTCACGGTCTGGGCGCGGGCGGGGGCGAGCAGGGCCGCGGCCGCCAGCGCGGGGAGGAAAAGGCGGGTTTGCATGGCGGGCCGGACCTTCTCACATGAGCTTGAGTTTGGGCAAGTCCTGCGCGTCCACCAGGCCCACCGGCTCGCGGCGGCGGTTGATCACGATGAGGTCGTCAATGCTGCGCTCGTTGAAAATTTTCAGGGCCTCGACCGCCAGGGCGTCCTCCCGCACGCAGACCGGCCGGCGGGTCATCACGGCCGCCAGGGGCCGGCCGAGCACCTCGGCATCCCCGGCCATGTGCCGGCGCAGGTCCCCGTCGGTGAACACGCCCACCAGCCGGCCGCGGTCGTCCACCACGCTCACGCTGCCGGCCCGGGCGCGGGTCATCACCAGCAGGGCGTCCCGGACGCTGAGGGTCTGCGGCGCGACGGGGTTGCGGTCGTCGCGGCGCATGATGTCGCGGATGCGCAGGAGCAGGGCGCGGCCGATGGCGCCGGCGGGGTGGTGCCGGGCGAAATCGCGCGGTTTGAAGCCGCGGGCCTCGAGCACGGCCATGGCCAGGGCGTCGCCCAGCACGAGCATGGCGGTGGTGCTGGTGGTGGGGGCGAGGTTGAACGGGCAGGCCTCCCGGGGCACGCGCACGTTCAGGACGTGGTCGCTGTGCCGCGCCAGGGTCGAGCGCGGCTGGCCGGTGAGGGCGACCAGGCGAATGGCGAAACGTTTGAGCGCGGGCAGCAGCGCGAGCAGTTCGTCGGACTCGCCGGAGTAACTGAGGGCGAGCACCAGGTCGCCGTCGCTCACCAGGCCCAGGTCGCCGTGCAGGGCGTCCACGGGGTCCAGCACCACCGCGGTGGCGCCGGTGCTGGTGAGGGTGGCGGCGATTTTGCGGCCGATCAGGCCGGATTTGCCGATGCCGACCACGACGAGTTTGTTGCGGCGCCGGAGGGTTTCGACCACCGCCTCGACCACGGCGTCGAAGGTGGCGTCCAACTGGTCGCGCACGGTGCGCAGGCCGGCCAGTTCCAGGTCGAAGACCCGCCGGGCGCGGGCCAGGTGGGCCGCGGGGCGGCCCGGGGCGGAGGGGGGCATGGGGGCGGCTATTCGGTGTTGGGGTAGGAGCCGAGGACCTTCACAAACACGCAGTGGCGGCCCAGTTCCTCGAGCGCGCGGGCCACTTTCGGCTCGGCGGCGTGGCCGTCGCAATCCACGAAGAAGTAGTACTGCCAGGCCTTCCGTTTGCTGGGGCGGGACTCGATTTTGGTCATGTTGATGCGATAGCGGCGGAAGGGGGCGATGGCGCCGTGCAGGGCGCCGGGATGGTCGGCGATGCAGAACATGAGGCTGGTGCGGTCGTGGCCGGTGGGCGGCGGGCATTGGCGGCCGAGCACCAGGAAGCGCGTGGCGTTGTCGGCGCTGTCCTGGATGTTGTGTTCGAGCACGGGCAGGCCGTACTTCTCGGCGGCGAGCAGGCCGGCGACGGCGGCGGCGTGTTTCTCGCGGGCGGCCAGTTCGGCCGAGCGGGCGTTGGAGGCGGTTTCGAGGATTTCGACGTCGGGCAGGTTTTTGCGCAGCCAGTCGCGGCACTGGGCCAGGGACTGGGGGTGGATGTAGAGGCGGCGGATGCGCGCGCGCGGGACCCGGCTCAGGAGGCACTGGGAAATGGGCATGACGATCTGGGCCACGATCTTGAGGTCGCTGTCCATGAACATGTCCAGGGTGTGGGTGACGACGCCCTCGGTGGAGTTTTCGACCGGCACCACGCCGTAGTCGGCGCGGCGTTTGGCGACCTCGTGGAACACGTCGGCGATGGTCTTGAGCGGCAGGTAGCTCACGCTGGTGCCGAAGCGTTGCAGGGCGGCCTGGTGGGTGAAGGTGGCCTCGGGGCCCAGGTAGGCGATGGTGGTGGGCTTTTCCAGGGCCAGCGCGCCGGACATGATCTCGCGGTAGATGGCGCGCAGGTTTTCCTCGGGCAGGGGGCCGGGGTTGAGCCGGCAGATGCGCTCCAGCACGGCGCGCTCGCGGTGCGGGGCGTACATTTCCTCGCCGTGCTGCTTCTTGAGCGCGCCGATTTCCCGGGCGTGGCGTACCCGTTCGTTGAGCAGGCGGACCAGTTGCCGGTCAATCCGGTCAATGGCCTTGCGGTGTTCGAGGATGCTCATGTGTCAGACGCGGAATCGGTCCGGGGCGGCGACTGCGGGGAATCCACCGGGGGGTGGGCGGCGGGCGCCTCCGGATCGGGTGGCGAGGGGACCGCCCCGGGCGCGGCGGTGTCGGCCGCGGGCGTGGAGGGCGTCCGGAGGTTCAACTGCTCGGGCGGGGCGGTGGCCAGGCCCGGCTCGACGGTGAGCAGGGCCGGGGGGCGCTCGACCGGGAGGCGCCGCAATTCGTCTCCCCCGGGCAGGTCCTCCAGCCGCGCCAGGCCGAAATACTCCAGAAACGCGCGGGTGGTGCCGTACATCTGGGGCCGGCCCACCACGTCCGCGCGGCCCACCACTTCGATCAGCCCGCGCTCCAGGAGCGTTTGCAGCACGCCGTCCACGGACACGCCGCGGATTTGTTCGATCTCGGCGCGGGTGATCGGTTGGCGGTAGGCGATGATGGTGAGGGTTTCGAGCGCCGGTTGCGAGAGCCGCGCCGGGCGGGCGCGCTCGCCGGCCAGCGCCTGCAGCCAGGGGGCGAACTCCGGCCGGGCCACGAACTGCCAGGCGCCGGCCACGCACGTCAGCCGGAAGCTGCGCCCGGCCGCTTCGAGTTCCGCCTGCAACGCCTCGAGTGCCGCGGTGATTTCCGCCACCCGCGTCTTCTTGAGCGCGCGCGCGGCGGGTTCCTCGCACTGCTCGGCGGCCCGCGCCAGCAGCCCCTTGAGGTCTTCGGCGCTTTGGGGCGCCGGCGCGGCAAACAGCAGGGCTTCGAGCACGAACTTCAACTCGGTCATGAGGCAAGGGGGGCGACAGAGGCCGGGTCAGTGGGGCCGGGTGCCGGTGCGGCCGGCGGCGGGGGCTCGGGCGCGCCGGGCGGGGCGGCCTCGATGTAAATTTCGCCGAAGGGCGCCTCCTGCCGGGCCGTGGCCACGCGCAGGCGGATCAGTTCCAGCAACGCCAGAAACGTGACCACGATCTCGGCGCGGTGGCTGGCGTGGTCGAACAGCTCGGTGAAGCGAAGGCATTGTCCGGCGGCCAGGCGGGCGCGCAGCAGCTCGAGCTTTTCGCTCACCGTCCAGCGATCGTCGAGAATCTCGCCCGGCCGCGCGCGTTCCTGGAAACGCTTGAGGACGGCGTTGAGCGCACCCACCAGGTCGAAGAGCGAGACATCGGGGCGGGGCGGGGCGGAGGTGGCGAGCGCCGCCGGGGGGGGCGCCCGGCGGACAAAGGTCAGTTCGCGGAGCCGCTCCAGTTTTTGCAATTCGGCGGCGGCGTCCTTGTACTTTTTGTACTCGACCAGTTTGCGGATCAGTTCCCAGCGCGGGTCTTCGAGGTCCTCGTCCTCGGCGTCGCCGCCGGCCTGCTGGTCCCGGGGCAGCAGTTCGCGGCTCTTGATGAGCATGAGCGTGGCGGCCATGACGAGGAATTCGCCGGCCAGGTCCAGGTCCAGCTCCTGCATCAACTCGACGTACTCGATGAACTGCGTGGCCAGCCGGGTGAGGTTGACCTGGTAAATGTCCACCTCCTCCTTCTTTACCAGGTAAAGCAGGAGGTCGAGCGGGCCCTCGAAGACCGGAAACTGGACCTTGTATTCGACCATGCCCTCGGGCGACTTGTCGCAGCCAAAAACCGACGCTACCGCAAGGCCCGCCCGCTGGCAACGCCCGGGCCGCCGGCCCAGGCCCGCCGGCGCGGGCCGCCGTCCGGAGTCCGCCATCCCGGGGGGAGAAAAACGGGCGCGGACCAAATTTTTTCGCAAATAGCAGTTGCAACGAAAACGGTGATTGGTAAGCTCCTCGCCTCTTTTCGCCCCCCGGCGGCGGCGGGCTTGAACGCACGCCGCGCGGGAGGCTGGATTTACGCGATGCCGACCATCAATCAACTCGTACGCAAGGGCCGCCGGAAGCTGCGGACCAAGAGCCTGTCGCCGGCGCTGGAAGGGGCGCCGTTCCGGCGCGGGGTGTGTTTGCAGGTCATGACCCGCACCCCCAAGAAGCCCAACTCGGCCATGCGCAAGGTGGCCAAGGTCCGGTTGACCAACGGCTACGAGGTCATCGCGTACATCCCCGATGAGGGACACAACTTGCAGGAGCACTCGATCGTGCTGGTCCGCGGCGGTCGGGTGAAGGACCTGCCGGGGGTGCGTTACCACATCGTGCGCGGCGTGCTCGACGCCGCCGGCGTCGAAAAACGCCGGGTAAGCCGTTCCAAGTACGGTGTCAAGCGGCCCAAGGCCGGCAAAACGGCCGCCGCGGCCGCCGCCGCGCCCGCGGCCAAGTAAAGGATTTTCGCGTATGTCTCGTCGCCGTCGCGCCGTCAAACGTCCGGTCAGTCCCGACCCCAAGTTCAACTCGCCCCTGGTGTCGCGGCTGGTGAACATTGTCATGCGCCGGGGCAAGCGCAGCACCGCCCAGCGCATCGTGTACGGGGCCTTTGACGAAATCGCCGCCAGGAATCCCACGACCAACCCGCTGGACATCCTCCAGCGGGCGGTGGACAACGCCAAGCCGCGCCTGGAGGTCAAGCCGCGCCGCGTGGGCGGGGCCACGTACCAGGTGCCGCTGGAGGTGCCGGCCGACCGGCAGGTCTCCCTGGCCATGCGTTGGATCGTGAACTTTGCCGATGCCCGCAAAGGCCAGCCCATGGTCAAGGCCCTGGCGGCCGAGATTTTGGACGCCTACCAGGGCCAGGGCAGCGCGATCCGCAAACGGGACGACGTCCACAAGATGGCCCAAGCCAACAAAGCCTTTGCACACTTCCGCTGGTAATCGCACCGGGAACTGGCGCCCCGAGAGCCGAGAGACATCGGGGCGTTTTTGTTCCCCTGAACACGACACCATGACCGCCGTGGCCACCCAGACCGCCGTCAATTCGCCGCACCGCAAGTACACCTTGCAGTGCACGCGGAACATTGGCATCGCGGCCCACATAGACGCCGGGAAAACCACGACCACCGAGCGCATCCTCTTCTACACCGGCCTCATCCACCGGATGGGGGACGTGGACGACGGCAACACCGTCACCGACTGGATGGAGCAGGAGCGCGAGCGGGGCATCACCATCACCTCCGCGGCCACCACCTGCTACTGGACCCCGAAGGCCGAGCCGGGCTGCGCCAAACTCTTCGAGGGCGTGCCGCACCGGATCAACATCATTGACACCCCCGGCCACGTGGATTTCACCGCCGAGGTCGAGCGGTCCATGCGGGTGCTGGACGGCGCGGTGGCGGTCTTCTGCGGCGTGGCGGGCGTGCAGCCGCAGTCCGAAACGGTCTGGCGCCAGGCCACCAAGTACCGCGTACCGCGCGTGGCCTTCGTCAACAAGATGGACCGCACCGGCGCCAACTTCGAAAATGCCGTGGCCGAAATGCGCCAGAAACTGGGCGCCTACGCCTACCCGGTGCAAATCCCCATCGGGCGCGAAGACCAGTTCCGCGGCGTGATTGACGTGGTGAACCTGCGGGCCGTCCTCTACGACCTCAACGACGACACCGGCATGCGGTACGAGGTCACCGACATCCCCCCCGAACTGGTGGAGGCGGCCCAGAAAGCGCGCGCCGAACTGGTGGACGCCGTGGCCAACAAGGACGACGAGGTCGCCGCGCTGGTCATCGAGGATCAACCCGTGGACGCGCTCACCCTCAAGCGCGCCATTCGCCGCCTGACCTGCCAGATCGAGCTGGTCCCGGTGCTCTGCGGTTCCGCCTTCAAGAAACGCGGCGTCCAGCCCCTGGTGGATGCGGTGGTGGACTACCTGCCCTCGCCCCTGGACATCCCGCCGCCCACCGGCGTCAACGCGGACCATCCCGAGGAAATCGTCGAGGTCCCGGTCCGCGACGACGCGAAATTCTGCGCCCTGGCCTTCAAGCTCTGGTCCGATCCGTTCGTGGGCAAGCTGGTCTTCTTCCGCGTGTACAGCGGTCAGCTCAAGAAGGGCGACATCATCTACAACCCCCGCACCCGCAAACGCGAGCGCGTCAACCGCGTGATGATGATCCAGGCTGACAAACGCCTGGACGTGGACGCGGTGTACGCGGGCGACATCGCCGCGCTGGTGGGCCTCAAGAACATCACCACCGGCGACACCCTCTGCACCGAGGATTATCCCATCCTCCTGGAACCGCCGACCTTCCCCGAACCGGTCATCTCGATGGCCATCGAGCCCAAGACCAAGGCGGACCGCGACAAGCTGGGCGAGAGCCTGGCGCGCCTGGCCGAGGAAGACCCCACCTTCCGCTGCTTCACCAACGAGGAGACCGGCCAGTTGATCATCGCCGGCATGGGCGAATTGCACCTGGAGATCATCCGGGATCGCCTACTGCGCGAGTTCAAGGTCGAAGCCACCGCCGGCGCCCCGCAGATTGCCTATCGCGAGACGGTCACCCGCCCCGCCGAGGGAGTGGGCAAATTCATCCGCCAATCCGGCGGCCGGGGCCAGTACGGCCACGCCGTCATCACGCTGGCGCCGAACGAACGGGGCAAGGGCATCGAGATCGAGAACAAGATCGTGGGCGGCGTCATCCCCAAGGAATACATCCCGGCGGTCATCGCCGGTCTCCAAGAAGCCATCGCCGGCGGGGTGCTCGCCGGCTACCCGATGGTGGATTTGAAAATCGCGATCGTGGACGGCACCTACCACGAGGTGGACTCCAGCGAGCTGGCGTTCAAAATGGCCGGCATCTTCGCGCTCAAGGACGCCGCCAAGAAAGCCAACCCCATCCTCCTGGAGCCGATCATGAAGGTCGAGTGCACCACGCCGGAGGAGTACCAGGGCGACATCCTGGGCGACCTCAACCGCCGCCGCGGCAAGATCATGAGCATCGAAGCCAAAAACGTCGCCACCAGCATCCACGCCCTGGTCCCGCTGGCGGAAATGTTCGGCTACGCCACCGCCATCCGCTCCCTTTCCAAGGGGCGGGCGGCCTACTCGATGGAGCCGCATTCCTTCGAGCCCGTGCCGGCCAACGTGGCCGCGACGATTCTGGACTCGGCCAAACCCAGAGCGGCCCGCACTTAAACCTCGACAACCCGTTCTTTGTATGGCAGGACAACGCATTCGCATTCGCCTCAAGGCGTACGACCACCGGGTGATTGACCAGTCGGTGCGCGAAATCGTGGACACGGTCAAGCGCACCGGGGCCATGGTGGCGGGGCCCATCCCGCTGCCCACGCGGATCGAGCGGGTCACCGTGCACCGCTCGCCGCACGTGGACAAAAAGTCCATGGAAACGTTCGAGCAGCGCACGCACAAGCGCCTGCTCGACATCCTGGAGCCCACGGCCAAGACGGTGGACGAGCTCAAAAAGCTCAACCTGCCGGCGGGTGTGGACATCACCATCAAGATTTAGGCAACGGCTATGATTGGCTTGATCGGAAAAAAGCTCGGCCACACGCGCGTGTACGACGCCGACGGCAATTGTGTGCCCGTCACCGTCGTGCTGGCCGGCCCCAACCGGGTCCTCCAGGTCAAAACCCGCGAGGGCAAGGACGGCTACAACGCCGTGCAACTGGGCTTCGGCGCGCAAAAGGACTCGCGCCTGACCAAGCCCCTGTTGGGCCACCTGATCCGGTGCGGCCTCGAGGTCAAACGGCCCGACCCCAAAACCCCCGTCCGGCTCGAGGGGGTCGCTCGCATCCGCGAATTCCGCGACTTCTCCCTCCCGGCCAAACCCGGCGACCTGATCGGCCCGGACATCTTCGTACCGGGGGATTACGTGGACGCCATCGGTATCACCAAGGGCCGGGGCTTCGAGGGCGTGGTCAAGCGGCATCATTTCCGCGGGGGCGACAGTACCCACGGCGCCAAGGGCTGGCATCGCCGGCCCGGGGCCATTGGCCAGCGCCTGTTCCCGGGCACCGTCCGCCGGGGGATGCGCATGCCCGGGCACATGGGCCAGGTCCGGCGCACGGTACAAAACCTCGAAGTGGTCCAGGTCCTGCCCGAGGATCATCTGCTCCTGATCCGCGGCGCCATCCCCGGCGCGGAGGGCGATTACGTCATCATCCGCGAAGCCAAGAAAATTCCCAAGGCGATGGCCGAGCAGTTGCGCCGGCGCAAGGCCGAACAGAAGGCCAAGCTGGAGGCGGACAAGGCCGCTGCCGCCCAAAAGGCCGCCGCCGCCAAGGCCGCGCCCAAGAAGAAGTAAACGACCTCGCGCCCCATGAAACTGCCCCTCAAAGACCAGCACGGCCAGGTGGCCGGGGAAATCGAACTGGGCATCCCGCTCCTTGAAGAGGGCCGGGGCACCCAGGCCGTTCACGACGTGGTCGTGGCCCATCTCGCCGCCCGCCGCCGCGGCACCGCTTGCACCAAGACCAGGGGCGAGGTCGCCGGCACCGGCAAGAAACCTTGGCGGCAGAAAGGCACCGGCCGCGCCCGGGCGGGTTCCTTCCAGTCACCGCTCTGGCGCGGGGGCGGGGTGGTCTTCGGGCCCAAGCCGCGGGATTACTCGAAGAAGGTCAACCACAAGGTCAAGCAACTCGCGCTCCACGCGGCCCTCAGCGCGCGCCTGCGTGCGGGGGACGTGTTGGTGGTCAACGCCCTGACCCTGCCCGCGCCCAAGACCCGCGAATTCGTCAAGATCCTCCGGGAGTTGGACCTGACGGATAAAACCGTCCTGGTCTGCGCCGACCCGGACCCCGTCCTCGAACGGGCCTCGCGCAACGTGCCCGACGTGGACCTGACCACCGGCGAGCAACTTCACACCTACCAGGTGTTGCGCTACGACAAGCTGGTTTTCACCCGCCCGGCGCTGGCGAAGGTCGAACAACGCCTCAAGCAGTCATGAACCCCTTTGACATCATCAAGACCGCCCGCCTCACCGAGAAGGGCACCATTCAGTCTGAGAAGCACAATCAGTACACCCTGGTGGCGGACCGGCGGGCCACCAAGCCCCAGATAAAGCGCGCGGTGGAAGAGCTCTTCAAGGTGAAGGTCATTGCCGTCAACACCCTGCACGTCCGGGGCAAAAAGCGCCGCCAACGCACCCACCAGGCCGGTCGCTCGCCGGACTGGAAAAAGGCCATTGTCACCCTCAAGGAGGGCGACAAAATCGTCCTCACCTGAACAGGATCGTTATGCCCGTCAAGACGTACCGCCCGCTGACGCCCTCGACCCGGTACATTACCCGGTCGGACTACAGCGACATCACCAAGACCCGGCCCGAGAAAAAGCTGGTCGTCACCCGCAAGAAAACCGGCGGCCGCAACTGTTACGGGCGCGTCACCGCCCGCGGCATCGGCGGTGGGCACAAGCAGAAAATCCGGCTGGTGGACTTCAAGCGCAATCGCCACGGCGACGAGGCCAAGGTCATTGCCATCGAGTACGACCCGTGCCGGAGCGCGCGCCTGGCGCTGGTCGAATACCCGGACGGCGAGAAGCGCTACATCCTCGCGCCGCTCGGGCTGCAGGTGGGCGCCAAGGTCATGAGCGGCCCCAACGCCCCCGCCGAAGTGGGCAATGCCCTGCCCCTGAAGTCCATCCCCGTGGGCCTGCAGATTCACAACATCGAGATGATCCCCGGCCGGGGCGGTCAGTTGGTGCGCAGTGCCGGCGGCGCGGCCACGCTCATGTCCCGCGACGCGGGCTACGCCCTCATCCGCCTGCCCTCGGGGGAAATCCGCAAGATTCACGAAAACTGCTACGCCACGATTGGCCAGGTGGGCAACCTGGACTGGGAAAACATCGTTCTGGGCAAGGCCGGGCGCTCGCGGCATCTGGGCATCCGCCCCATCACCCGCGGCGTGGCCCGCAACCCGGTGGACCACCCCAACGGCGGCGGCGCGGGCAAGTCCAAGTCCGGCGGCGGCTGGCAGCAATTGACCTCGCCTTGGGGCCTCCTGGCCAAGGGCTACAAGACCCGCGACAAGAAGAAACTCTCCAACCGGTTCATCGTCGTGCGTCGCGACGGCCGGCCCATGAAACGCAAGTAAGCTATGGGACGCTCCCTCAAAAAAGGTCCCTTCGTGGACCACCACCTGCTGACCAAGGTGCTCAAGGCCCGGGACACCCGCTCCAAGGCGCCCATCAAGACCTGGTCGCGCCGCTCGGTCATCACCCCGGACTTCGTGGGGTTGACCTTCAACGTGCACAACGGGAAAATGTTCCTCCCCGTGTTCGTGACCGAGAACATGGTGGGCCACCGGCTGGGCGAGTTTGCGCCCACGCGCACCTTCAAGAAACACGGGGCGCACACCGCCAAGGCCGAAGCCAAGTAACCGCCTATGGAAGTCCGTGCCATCACGCGAAACGTGCCGATGTCCGCGCAAAAAGTGCGGGAGGTCGTGCGGCAAATCCAGGGGCTGCCCGCCGAGCACGCCCTGGCGGTACTGGCGATGGTGCCGCGCAAATCCGCCCGCCTGGTCCGCAAGACCCTGCGCTCGGCCATCGCCAACGCCGAGAACAACTGCAATCTCAAGGCGGAAAACCTCCGGGTGAAGGAAGCCGTGGCCGGCACTGCCACCACCCTCAAGCGGTTCACCCCCAAGGCGCGCGGTTCCGCCGGCCCCATCCGCAAACGCCGCGCTCACATCCGCATCGTCCTCTCCGACCAGTAAGCCTATGGGTCAAAAGACAAATCCGATCGGCCTGCGCACCGCCGTCAACAAGGACTGGCTGTCCAAGTGGTTTGCTCCCAGGCGCGAGTTCGGCAAGCTGCTGGCCGAAGACCAGCAAATCCGCCAACTGCTCAAGAAAAAACTCGAGTCGGCCGCCGTCCCGCGCATCCAGATCGAGCGCGCCGCCAACCGCTGCCGCATCACCATCTTCACCGCCCGTCCGGGGGTCGTCATCGGCCGCAAGGGCGCCGAGATTGACAAGATCAAGGAGGAACTGAGCCGGCTGACCGGCAAGGAAATCTACGTGGACATCCAGGAGATCAAGACGCCCGAGATCGAGGCCCAACTGGTCGCCGAAAACGTGGCCCTGCAACTGGAGCGCCGCATCAGTTTCCGCCGGGCCATGAAAAAGGCCGTCCAAACCGCCATGGACTTCGGCGCCGAGGGCATCAAAATCCGCTGCGCGGGCCGTCTGGGGGGCGCCGAACTGGCGCGGGTGGAAACCTACCACGAGGGCCGCGTGCCCCTGCACACCCTGCGCGCCAACATTGACTACGGCTTCGCCGAGGCCCGCACCCTCTACGGCACCCTCGGCGTCAAATGCTGGATTTGCAAGGGCGAGGGCAAACCGGACAAGACCGCCCGCAAGCCCGGCGCCACGGCGCCCGCTGCCGCGCCCGCCCCGGCCGCGCCCCCGACCCTCACCCCGGCTCCGACGGTGGCGCCCGCGGTCCCGGTGAGTCCGGCCCCGTCCGCGCCCGCCCTGAACCCGCAACCCTGAGCAGGAGGACACGACGCCATGGCCCTGATGCCCGCCCGGGTCAAGTACCGCAAACAACAACGCGGCAGTCGCGCCGGTATGGCCAGCCGCGGCAACACCATTGCCTTCGGCGATTACGCCCTGCAGGCCCTGGACCGCTGCTGGCTGGACAGCCGCCAGATCGAGGCCGCGCGCGTCGCCATCAGCCGCCATCTCAAGCGGCGCGGCAAGCTCTGGATTCGCGTCTTCCCCGACAAACCCTTCACCAAAAAACCGCTCGAGGTCCGCATGGGCACCGGCAAGGGCGGGGTCGAGGGCTGGGTGGCCGTGGTCCGGCCGGCCAACGTGCTGTTCGAGATCGCCGGGGTACCCGTCGAACTGGCGCGCGAATCCCTCCGACTGGCGGCCACCAAACTGCCCATTCAAACCAAGTTCATCACCCGCCAGCACGTGGCCTAAGGCGTCCCGAGCCATGAAGACTTCCGAGTTCAAAAAGAGCCTCAAGGACAAGACCCTGGTGGAATTGCTGGCCCTGAGCCGGGACCTGCGCCAGGAACTGTTCAATTTGCGCCTGCAAAAGGCCTCCAGTCAGTTGGAAAAACCGGCCCGCCTGCGCACCCTGCGCAGGGACATCGCCCGGGTCGAAACCGCCATCACCGCCCGGCGCCGCCAGACCCAGGGCGCGGCCCGCACCCCGGCGGCCACCACCCCGACCACCGCCTGAGCTTGCTTCCTATGCCCGAGACGACTCCCCGACCGAACCGACGCAAGGAACGCATCGGCGAAGTGCTGCCGAGCAAGATGACCAAGACCATCGTGGTCCGGGTCGAGCGGCGTTTCCGCCATCCGCGTTACCGCAAGGTGGTCACCCGCTACAAAAAGTTTTACGCCCATGATGAACGCAACGAGGCGCGTCCCGGCGACCGGGTGCTCATTCAGGAAACCCGCCCGCTCTCGCACCTCAAGCGCTGGCGGCTGGTGCAGATCCTGAACCGGGCCGCTGCCCTCCAGACGCCGGAACCCGCCCCCGGCCAGGCCTGACCCTATGTTGCAAGTCCGCTCCATCCTCGACGTGGCCGACAACACCGGCGCCAAGCGCGCGGCGGCCATTGGTGTGCTGGGTCGCAACCAGCGTTACGCCCGCGTGGGCGACGTCATCAAGGCCCACATCAAGGAGGCCGCGCCCGACGGCACGGTGAAGAAGGGCGACGTTGTCAACGCCGTGGTCGTGCGCACCCGCCGGCCCATCCGCCGCTCCGACGGCTCGTACCTGCGCTTTGACAGCAACGCCATCGTGATCATTGACAAGGACCTCAACCCGCGGGGCACGCGCATCTTCGGCCCGGTGGCGCGCGAACTGCGGGACAAGAAGTTCATGAAGATCATCTCGCTGGCGCCGGAGGTCATCTGACCATGCAAAAGCCCCTCCAGAAAAAGTTCCACGTCAAGAAGGGCGACGAGGTCGTCGTCATCAGCGGCGCCGAAAAGGGCAAGCGGGGCCGCATCATCGCCGTCCTGCGCAAAAAGCAGCGGGTCATTGTCGAGGGCGTCAAACTGATCAAACGCCACCAGCGCAAGAGCCCGCAATACCCCCAGGGCGGCATCATCGAGCGCGAGGGCTCCATCCACATTTCCAACGTCATGCTGGCGTCGCGTTACGACGCCCGCGCGGCCAAGCGGGCCGCCCGGGCCGCCGCGCCGGCCGCCTGAGTCCGTCATGAACAAACCCCGTTTGCAGCTCCATTACGAATCGGTGGTCCGCCCGGCCCTGATGGAAAAGCATCAGTACCGCAACCCCCATCAGGTGCCGCGCCTGGAAAAAATCGTGGTCCACATGGGCGTGAGCGCCTCGCTGGAAAAGACCGCCGTCGAGGACGCCGCGCGCGACCTGGCGGCCATCACCGGCCGCAAGCCCGTGGTGGACCGCGCGCGCAAGAGCGTGGCCAACTTCAAGCTGCGCCGCGGCCAGCCCATCGGCTGCCACGTCACCCTGCGGCGGGAGGTCATGTACGAGTTTCTGGACCGGCTCGTGGCCACGGCCCTGCCGCGCATCCGGGATTTCCGCGGGCTGTCCCCGCGGCGGTTTGACGGCCGGGGCAACTACTCCCTGGGCCTCGAGGACCAGACCATCTTCCCCGAGATTGACCTGGACAAGATCAAGCGCCACCAGGGCATGGACGTGACCATCGTCACCACCGCGTCCACGGATGCCGAGGCGCGCGATTTGCTCAAACTGATGGGATTCCCGTTTGCCGAGAAATAACCATGTCCAAAGCCTCCTGGATTCAACGCGACCTGCGCAAACGTGCCACCGTGGCCAAGTACGCCGCCCAACGGGCGGAACTCAAGGCCCGCAAGGACTACGCCGGCCTGGCCAAGCTCCCGCGCGACGCCAGCCCCGTGCGGCTGGTCAACCGCTGCAAGATCACCGGCCGGCGCCGGGCCTACCTGCGCAAGTATGGCGTCTCGCGCCTGACCTTCCGGGAGCTGGCCCTGGCCGGCAAGATTCCGGGCGTCATCAAAGCCAGTTGGTAGCCCTATGACCGATCCCATCGCCGACTTCCTCACCCGCATCCGCAACGCCAGCAAGGCGCTCCTGCCCGCGGTGGAAGTGCCCTACTCCCGCCTCAAGGAGGGCATTGCCCGCATCCTGGTGCGGGAAGGGTACGCCGCGGGGTTCGACGTCGTGGGCGACAAGCTCAAGACCCTCAAACTGCGGCTCAAGTACAAGGGCCGCAAGGGCGTCATCTCCGGCCTCCGGCGGGTCAGCCGCCCCGGTCTCCGCCGGTACGCGGGTGTCGAGGAACTGCCCCGCGTGCTCGGCGGCCTGGGCGTGGCCATTGTCTCCACGCCCCAGGGGGTGATGACCGACGCCGAGGCCCGCCGCCACAACGTGGGCGGCGAGGTGATTTGTTACGTCTGGTAAATTCGCACCACCATGTCACGCATCGGCCGCCAACCCATCCCGATTCCCCCGCAGGTCAAGGTCCAAATCCAGGGGACGCAGGTTTCCATCGAGGGGCCCAAGGGCCGCCTCCAACTGGCCCTGCCGGGGCGCACCCGGGCCAGCGTGGAAAACGGCCAGATCGTGGTGACCCGCGAGGGCGACGACGCCGAAGCCCGCGCCCGCCACGGCCTGAGCCGCGCCCTGTTGAACAACATGGTCAAGGGCGTGTCCCAGGGCTACGTCAAGAAACTCGAAATCCAGGGCGTCGGTTTCAAGGCCGCCGTGCAGGGCCAGGCGGTGACCTTGAACCTGGGCTTTTCCCATCCGATCACCTACCCCATTCCGCCCCAGGTCAAGGTGACGGTGGAAGAAAACACCAAACTCACCATCGAGGGGCCGGACAAGCAGGTCGTCGGGCAGGTGGCCGCGGACCTGCGCGCCTTCTACCCGCCCGAACCCTACAAGGGCAAGGGCGTGCGCTACGTGGGTGAGCGCATCATCCGCAAGGAAGGCAAGACCGTGCAGTAAGCCGGAAACGCCCGACCGGGTTTCCCCACTTTGCGACATGAAGATTGAGAAGAAACAACGCCTGGCCCAACGCCGCCGCTGGCGCATCCGCAAGAAGATCGCCGGCACGGCCCAGCGCCCGCGCATGAGCGTGCGTTTCACCGGGCAGCACATTTACGTGCAATTTGTGGATGACGAGGCCGGACGCACGCTGGCCAGCACCTCGACCCGCAGCAAAACCCTGCCGGAACGCGGCCAATTGAAAGCCAACATCCCCGGCGCCCAACGTCTGGGGGCCGTCGCGGCCGAAGTGGCCCGGGCGGCCGGCATCACCGAGGTCGTCTTCGACCGCAGCGGCGCCCGCTACCACGGCAAGGTCAAGGCCCTGGCGGACGCCGCCCGGGCCGGCGGACTCAAGTTCTAACTGATCAACCAGGAGCATTCATCGTGGCCGAAAACCTCCCCAACATCCCAGAAGACATCGCCGAGAGTACCTCTGCGACCCCGCGCGGCGGCGGGCGCGGCCCCGGCCGTTCGGGCGGGCGCG
>JBBIJZ010000100.1:0-8848 GCA_037445715.1 Verrucomicrobiales bacterium
GGCAAACCGGATGCGCGCCTCGCTGGGCACGGGCATGTAAATTTCCTCGGTGTTGGACAATACGCTGCACTTGGCCACCGTGGTGCCCTGCCGGGGAGTCTGCGGGTCCTCGGTGGCCTCGCCGAAGTTGTTCGAGATGTAGTTCGACAGATGCGTTCCGGCATCGGTCGAGTGCTCCAGGTTCAGCACCAGGCCGTAGGTCCGGCTGCCGCGGTGGGACTCCGCCTCGACGATGTCGAAGGGGTTGACCAGCACCTCAGGCGCCAGCCAGAAATGGAATTCGTTGGACTGGTTAGGCGTTTTCTCGGTGGCCGACGCGCGGCCGATGATCTTGCTTTCGTTGCTCATGGGGTTCTCCGAACAGGTTGGGCCGGCGGCCAGTGCAGGCCGGCGCGCAGGGTGGACACGCTCACGAAACTGTTCTTCACGCAGCGCTCGGCCTGGAAGACCGGGTACAGCAGCGCATGCCAACGGCGGTCCTGGCCGTGCGGCGTCACCGTGCGCTCGGCCAGGAGCGCATTGCTCAACTTGGTCACCAGCTCGCTGGTGGGCGGGTCAGTGCCGAGCACCGGCAGCTCGACCTTGATGACGCCCATCAACGGGTAGTCCATGTAGCGGCGGATCCGCAGCCGCAAATACCAGACGGCCACCGTGCGGTCCTTGGTGCGCGCCTTCCAGGCCAGCGTGCGGTGGCCTTCCGGCAGGTCCGCCAGCAACTGCCACAAGTTCACTTCCCGGCTCCGACCGCCGCGGCCGAGCTTGAAACGCGGGGTCTTGCTGAAGTTCTTGGCCACGCTGACGACCGGGGGTTGGGCCGTGCCGTACAGGCGTGCCAGCTCCTCGAAGTACCGGGCAAACCGGATCGAGCCGTCGCAGACCAGCCAGCCGGCAGGCCAGGACTGCAGCACAGCCGCCATGGTTTCCGACTCGGTCAGCGTCATGGCCTGCCGCATGGAATCCTGCGCCCGCCGCCGCAAATCCTGCGTGGCCAGACCATAGGCCTCGATGTCCGCCAGCGTGAAATCCGACCCGAGGTTGGCCACGATTTCCTCCAGTTGATGCCGCACCGGCTCGCTGATCTGGCTGAAGGCCACCAGCAGCAGGTTGCGCTGCTTGTGCCGGGCGATCTTGAGCCGGCCGGAGTCCTCCCGTTCCAGCGCGGCACAGCCCACCTGGCCGATGATGACCGGGGTCTGGCGGTCGTGTTCGAGGGCCGTGCCGGCGAAGAACGACCGCATGGAACCATCCAGGAAGTGGCGGAACAGGTGGTCCTCCGTGCGCTTCAAGGGCTGAAGGGGCACGTAGGTGTTGCTCTGGCCGAATTCGAACGGCTCGTCCAGCAACGGCGACTCCTGGCTCAACCGGTCGTCTTCGATTTCCTCGGTGTCCGGGTGCAACTCGTCCTCGGTGGCACCGCCCACCGCCGGCAGCACGTCGGTTTGGCGCGACAGCACCTCCAACGCGGCTTGCAGGCGGAACAATGGGGGCAGGCGGGTCATCAGCGCGTCCTCCACAACACGATCAATCGGGCCAACGGAGCTGCGGAATCTTCTGACGCAGAGCGGGTTGGGACACTGTGCGCCCGGACTGTTGACTCCCAGACCGTGCCCGGTAATAGTTTGGGCGGAATCGCTGCCTGCGGCGAATCCTGCACCTGATGGTGCAGTGCCTCGCAAGGGGCTAGGCGCTGGAGCGGTTCTTTTTTTGATACCGCTTCCGCCGCTCCATCACCACGGCAACGTCGAAGGTCCACAGGTTGAATGGCGCGCGGGCTGCCGTGTCGAAGGCGAAACCCGTCCCTGCCGCCTGCTGCAAATACTCCACCATCCGCACCCGGGCCGGTGAGGCTTCGGGGCGGGCCATCCTGCCGTTGCGCACAAAGCCAATCGCTCCAATCAGAACGTCCACCACCTGGATCAGCGGTTCGATGCGCGGTCCGCTCGACTGGCGCGGTTCGACGTTGGCGACCAGCTTGGCGATCTTCAGATCGCGCTTGAACCCGCGATTGAGCGTCGTTTTGAGCACCTGCAGCCGGAACGGATGGCGATTGCGCTTGTCGTCCAGCAAGATCAGCACGTTGCTGCCTTCCTCCTCCACCGCCAGCCGTCGCACGCTTTGATACAGCAGGTGGTAATAGACCTTGTAGAAGGACTCCTCCAGATCGCCCTGGCCGTAGGCCCGATAGGCCGGCGACGCGGTGTCCACGACGTGCGCCCGGAAACGGCAGTGATTGGCTTTCAGATGGCCGAAAAACCACTCCATCACTTTCCGGTAGCGGTCGAGATACCTGGCGCTGACCTTGCCCCATTTGATCTCGCCCTCGGGGCGAAACCCCAGCTCGCGCTTCAACTGCTGGATTTCCGCCGCCAACAGCGGATGATTCGTGCGCGGCAGCGTCAGCGCCCCGACGACCAGATGCCGGTCGTTCGTGCCGCTTTCGTCGCAGATCAGCGTAAACTTCACACGCTGGCAGTTTCATCGTCCGTGCTGGGTTCTTCAACGGCATCTTTGCCCTTTGGTACGCTGACGTACAGCTCGCGGTAGGCGGCCTGGACGGCGGCCAGCTCGGCGTCGGTCAAGCCCCACAACTGGGCGCACAGCTTGTCCAGCGTTTCGTGCACCGGCTCGCGGGCATCCGGCGCGCCGCCGCTCAACCGCTTCGCCTCGGCGGCGATTTGCTGGTGCAGCTTCAAACCGGGGTCGAAGCGAGGGACGCAGACATTCTCGACCAAATGGGGGTCCATCTGGATTTCAATCGAGTAGGACCCAACTCCAAAACGGAAGGGGGTCGAGTTCATGACGCCAGCAACGAAATCCCCCTCGGCCTCCGATTCGCAGGCGAGCAGCATCACCTTGTGGTCGGGCAAGACCAGCTTCCCTTTGAAAGCGCCAACCACCGCCACCTGCAGCTCCAGAGACTGTTCGCTCCAAACCACCTTCCACCGGGCTACCGAGTAGTCCCCCACGTTGAACATCGAGTAGAACGGGGCTTTGGCCGGGTCGAAATAGCGTTTGTAGGCCGCCCGCTCCTCCAAGACCTTCCGATGCCGTTCCAGCCACTGGAACGCCAGCGGGCATCGGGTGCGCAGGCTGGTCTCATCAATCCCCCGGCGGGTGGCGACATCCTGCACAAACAGCAGGTGGGCGCTGGGTTTGGCCGACCAGCGGGAGACGTCCCGGCCGCGCAGCAGCGGATAGAGCAGCTCCTTTTCGAGGCGCACCTGGACCGACTCGACCTTGCGCTTGGCGCCCTCGGTCAGGTTGCGGGCCAGCACGGTGCCGTCGCCGAGGTCCTTGAGGATCTCGAACCAATACACCCCGTTCGCCCCGCCGGTGTAAACCCCGGCATGGGCCTGGTAATCGGATTTGCCCAGCACCTTCTCCAACGCCCGAAGCGCCAACGGCCGGCCGCTCACCCAGGCGCTGGTGGGATCGCCGGCCTGCACCGGCTAGGCCACAAAGTTCAGGCGTTCGGTTTTCTCGGTCACTTCCTGGAGCGTGGAGTCGTAATCGAACGAGCCGGCCCGTCCGGCCAGTTTCCGGCGCCAGTAGGTGTAGGTGACCGGGTATTGGGTGGGCTGGCCTTTGCGCAGGATGACCACGGCGGTGCGGTTGGTGGCGCCCTCGAACAGTTGCAGTTCCGAAAAATCGTCCACGAACTCGACCTTCAGCGCCGCGCCGCCCCGGGTCTTGAAGCGCCGGAAGCCCTGGCCGGCGCCGCTGGTCTTGAAGACGCTCTGCGTGATGACAAAGCCCAACCGGCCGCCGTCCTTGAGGTAGCTGTCAGCAGCCACGCAGCTGACGAGGGTGGCGATGTCTTTCTTGCCCTTGCCGAGGATGATGTCCATGCCGCGATGGACAAACAGGCCATGCTGCACCCAGAGGTCCTTGGTTTCGTTGCGGTAGCCTTCGGGAAGGTTCTGCCAATTGATCCAGGGCGGGTTGCCGGCCACGTAGTCGAACGGCGCGAGGAAGACCGGGGCGAAGGCGTTCTTGAGGATGCGCGCCCACAGGCCGTTGCGGCCCTGGGCATGCAGCTCGTGCAGGGTGCGGTAAAGGGCGGCCAGGATGGGCCCGTCCTTTTGCCAGGCTTGGTCGGGCGTCAGGCGCTGTTCCCGCAGCTTTGAGGCGGAGTAAGCGGCCTTGAGCTCGCGTTCGGCCAGGCGGGTGAACTGCCCCGGGGGCGTGGAGGGGGTGCGGTTGAGGTGTTCGTCCAGCAACTGGGTGAGGGCGGCCACGCCGCGCTGGCTGGCCAGGCGCAGGGGCAGCTCGACCTTGCCGATGGAGAGCCAGACGCGCACCCGGTCCTGCTCGAAGAGGTTCGCAGCGTCACCGCGCGAGGGGGTCATGACGGAGTCCGCGAGGTAAACGGGGATTTCGAGGGGTTCTTCGCCGCGATAGGCCAGCAGCGGGCCGAGGGCGAGCAGGTAGTTGGTGCGGGCAGCGATGACGGCAAGCGGATTCAGGTCTATGCCCACCACGTTCTGGCAGATGGTGCGCAACAACGCGCCCTGGTCCATGGATTGCGCGACGGAGTTGGCGCGGATGGCGTTGATGGTCTGAATCAGGATCGTGCCCGAGCCACAGGTCGGATCGAGCAGGCGCTTGTGCGGGTCACCGCGGAATTTGCCGCCGTCGAGCATGTTGAGCAGACGTTGGGCGAGCCAGTCGGGCGTGTAGAATTCGCCCAGCGCCTTGCGGATGTGGGGCGGGACCAGGCGGTGGTAGAGTTTCTTGAGCAGGTCCTGCGTGGGCGCGGGCGCGAGGTCGAGCGTGGCCGGGTCGTAATCGGCCAGCCGCTCGACGACGGCGCGGAGGCAGGCGGTGAGTTCGGGCGTGAAGAAGCGCACATACCACGCGAAGAAATCGCCTTCGAGGAAGTTGCGGATGCCGGCGGCTTTGAACGGGCCGCCCTTTTCCAGCGCGGCGAAGTTGGCGGCGAGCTGGTCGGGCGGCAGGTCTTTCCACGTGTCCAGCGGCGGCGTGGGCAGGTCGGTGTAGCGGCCCACGACCAGGGTGGCCAGCAGCTTGGTCAGGAGGGCGAAGAAGGTGTGCGTGGCGAAGAAGAAGCGGTTCAGGTCCAGGTTGTCCTGGGGGATGCCGAAGGCGCGCACCGTGCGGCGCAACTCGGCTTCGTTGGCGAGCTTGACGCGCCATTGCTCGTATTCCGTGACCGCGCCGAAAAACTGCGCCCACTGGTCAAAGATGGCGGACAGCGTGGGCGAGGTGGCGTGCTTTTCCAGCGCCTGATAGAGGGCTTTGACGGCGCGCTGGGTGCGGAGGTTCTCGGAGGGAAAATGGTCGGCCAGGTGCTCCGGGAGCAGCGCAACGCCGGACTGGAGGGAAAAGAAGAAGTCCAGGAAGCGCTTGCAGGACTGCTCGTCCACGGGCACCGGATCGGTGATGTGCCATTCGCGATCCGGGCGGGTGGCGAAGATGAAGAAGTGGCCGTCGGTGCAGCAGCCGACCACGCGGCCCGGGGCCTGGCGGTTGCTGAACCAGAACGACTCCACGTAGCGCTGGATTTGGGCAATGGTCTCGCGGTTCTTGGTGGCGCTGTTGGAGGGCTTGAGTGAACCGGGCTTTTCCCACTCGATGATGACGCGGTTGTAGATGGTGTCGGCGCGGCCGGAATTGCCCAAGGTGACCTCGGTATGCGGCACCAATTCGATGCCCACCTCGGCAGCAAGATCGGCCAGATGGGCCTCGACGGCTTCGCGAAAAGACTTTTCCAGCGCACCGGCCCGGGTGGCCTGCCGGAGGGCGGCGACCAGGCGGCGGACTTGGGTTTCGGAAGGAGCCGGGCGGTTCACGTGTTCAGCATAGCGAGGCGGGGGCGGCCGTACAGGCCAAGACGGAGGGAGGGGGGCACCATCGCGCTGCGTTTGCCTGCCTGTGAGCGCCGGCGGAGTCGCAGTTCAAGGCGCGGCCGGCTGGCGGAGGGGGCGTTCGCGTTCGGCGGTGCGGCGCAGTTCGGCGTACAGGCCGCGGGCCAGGCGCACGCGCTCGAGCAGGGCGTCGCCCTGCCGGGCGAGTTGCTGGCGGTAGCGGTCGGTTTCCAGCCGGCCCTCGGCGTCCAGGTGGCGGGCCTCGGCGATGATGCCCTCAATCTGGCGCAGGCTTTCCTCGCGTTTGGCCAGCAGGTCTTCGAGCCCGTCGAACTTCCAGAACCGCAACCCCGGCCGCACCACGTACACCGGCGTGGTGTGGGCGCTGGTGCCGTCGCCGGCGCGTGCGCGGGCGGCGATCCAGAAGCCGTGGCCGGCGTCCACCGTGAAGTCGAGCCGGGCTTCGGGGCGTTGCGGGTCGGCTGAGGTGGCCGCGCGCAGGACTTCCCCGTGGCGGACCACCTCGAGCGTCACCGGCGCCATGCGGCGGGGGTCGCCCCAGGCGCGGGCGCGCACGCGCAGCTTGCGGGGCGCCTTCACGACCAGCTCGTCCCCGGGCAGGGCGTCGTCCACGCGGAACTCGAGCATGGGGCCGCTGGTGGTGAAGGTGCGGCCGCGGCCGAAGGCGGCGAACCAGCGGTCGGCGCTGAACCGCTGCCGGCCGAGGTAGGCGTAGGCGCGGACTTCGCCGATGGTGCCGCCCCAGGGCACGTCCGAGCCGGCACTGGCGGTGAGTTTGCAGCCCAGGTTGAGGAACTCGTAGTAAAGGTCGGTGCCCAGGTGGTTGAACTGGAGGATTTCGACGAAGTCCACCTTGGCGCGGGGCACGTTCAAGCTCATGTCGCGGTGCACGTGGAACAGGCCGGAGTTGACGTGGGCATAGCCGACCAGGCCGCCCTGGGCGTGGACGGCGTCAAAGACCGTGTCGTAAAGGAAGTAGCGGTCGGGGTCGCGGACCATCTGAAGGATGTTCAGGGCCAGGGTGTGGCCGAGCTGCTCGTGCGTGCGCGGACATTCCTGGCCGGGCACGAGCACGTGGTCGCCGTCCGCCACGCGATGGGCGGGGCCGAAGCCGCGCTGCTCGAAGTAGGTGCGGTAGATGTCGCCCATCTTGACGAGGTTGGCCAGGTGCACGTCCTCGGCCCTGACCCAGGCGAGGATGTTGCGGGCGTCGTCGTCGCTGAGCAGGCGCAGGTGCACGTGGTCGTCGCCGGACCACCAGCCGCGGCGGCGCATGTCCACCCAACGACGCGGGCGCAGGGTCAGCTCGGTCCGTTCACCGGACCGGATGGTCACGTCCTGGAAGAGGACCTCGTGCTCGACCCCGCGCCGCACGCCGACCTGCCAGACGCCGGGCGCCAGCGCCATGTCGAACGGCCCGGGCACGCACCAGAAATGCACGCCCAGCGGGCCGGGGAGGTTGGCGGCGCGCACGCCGGTGGCCTGGCCCTGGCCGTCGAGTTGCGGGGCGAACTCGATGCCGTTGGCGGGGCGGCGCTGGAGACCGTCCACGCGCCACATCAGGCGCACCATGGCCGGGGTGGGCCGGCCGGTGTCGTCGGAAAGCACGGTCAGCTTGAGCCGGCCGGGCGGCGGGGTGACCACCTCCAGCGGGAGGTGGACCGGAAGCTGGCCGGGGCGGTTGCCACGGAGCACGAGAGTGGTGCGGCCCACGGGCAACTGTTCCAGCCCCACCACGACGTAGGTGAGCCCGGCGGCGCCCAGCTCGAGGGTCACGCGACTGGACTCGCCGCCCGGCTGGGAAAGATCGGCCCGGGCGGTGGCGAAGGCGAGCGCCTCGCCGGGCACGCGCACTTCCAGCAACAAGGCGCCGGTGTCACCCGGTTGTTCGATGGGGCCGGCCGGCTCCACCAGCGGCCGGGGGCCGGTCAGGTCCAGCCGCAGCAGGCGGGGGCATTGGCGCACCCGCTCGAGCAGACGTCCGGCGGCCTGTTCGGCGCGGGCGGCGGCGGCCTGACGGGCCACGTCGTCGCGGGCCTCGCGCCGTTGCTGGTCGGCCAGGCGCAGCTCGCGGTTGAGCGCGTCCAGCTCCGCCCGCTGCGTCTCGCCGAACAGGTACCAGTGCTGGTGCGAGAGCCGGGCGGCGAAGTCGAGGATGCCCGGCGGCAGGGGCAGGGTTTGAGCCTGCGCCAGCCAGGCCAGAGCGACCAGGCCGATGGGCCACAAGCGGGCGGTGGAAGACAGTTTGGCGTGGAGGTGCATGGCAGGAGGGGGTGGGTTCAAAAGGAAGATGCGGCCGGCCGTGGCTGCTCCGGGTCGCGGCGGGGCGGGGCGAGTAAGCGGGCCTTGAACAGGCGGGCTTCGTCGCGACGCGCCGGGGGCAGCCAGGCCTCCGGCAAGGGCACGGCCTCGAGCCGGGCACCGTCGCGAGCGGTGACGTGGAGCATGGCCACCGCGCGCAGCGTGGGCCAGAGGTGGTCTTCCACGACCAGCTCGGTGCCGGCGGCCAGGTCGGCGGGTGTGGCCGCGAAGTAGTACAGGCTCAGCCGATGATGCCAGCGACCGGTGCGCGCCGAGCCGAGGAGGTCCAGTTCCGGCTCGCGCAGGGGGATGAGGGCCACAGCCTTGCCGGCCACACGCAGGGATACGGCACGGGCCAGTTCGGGCTCGAGGCGTTTGAGGTAGGCCCCGGTTTCTTCCCGGCTGAGCAGGCCGTCCTGGTCCGTGTCCATGTGGGCGCGCTCGTGCTCCGAGCCGTCCTCGAAAAACGTCAGGTGTACGGTCACGTCGAGATGTTCGGCGCCCAGGGACAGGACGACCTGGTGCTGGAGGAAGCCGGCCAAAGTGTCGTGGCTGCGGGCGGTCAACGCCGGCCACAGGATCAGCAGGCCACACAGCCCGCCACGGGCCCGCTGCAGCAACGCCGCGCCGTGCGGGGAAAAGCCGGGAGACATGACCCGAGCTTTGACCGGGCGCGACAGCCGGGCAAGTGCCGATTG
>JBBIJZ010000100.1:8948-13119 GCA_037445715.1 Verrucomicrobiales bacterium
AGGGCCTTGTCCGGGTCCACTTCGTACAAGCCGCCCGCGGCGCTGGTGACCCAGAGCCGGCCGGCGCCCCAGGCCACGTCCCGCAACTGCGTGTCGCTGCTGGGCAGATGGACGCGCACCGCGCCCGTGGCGGCGTCCACGGCATACACCCCGAACCGGTTGGTGTGTTGGGTGTTGTACTCCGCGAACCAGAAGTTGGTGCCGTCCCAAGCCAGGCCCACCGGCCAGGGGGTGGGCAACTCGAAGCGCGGTCGGGCCACGGGCGGGGCTTCGGTCGAAACTTCAAAGAGCCGGGCTTCGTGATGGGTGCCAACGGCGAACAGCCGGTCTTCCGCCCAGCAAAGCCCGATGTCCGGTCGGAGGGGGCCCAGCAATGTTTCGCGTCCGGAGTCGCGGTCGAACTGCCAGAGCCCGCCGTCGCTCAGGGCGTACCAGTGCACGGGGCCGAAAGCCAACCGATGGAGCGGGCGGCGGGGCAGCGGGTGCGCGGCCACAACATCGCCGCGGCCGGGCCGAATTTTGGTGACCTCGAACGAGCTGCGGGTCAGACCGGAGGGGGCGGCAAGCACGGGGCGGAGGGGCGTCGCCGCGTGGTAGTCGGGTGATCGCGGGACCAGTTCGTTCCAGCCCGCAGCCGCGGGGAGGACGAAGGCTCCCTGGGCGTCAGTAACCCCGCCGTGGCGAAGTCGTGGATTGAAGACCTCCAGCCCGCCGACCGGTAGCGAGGTCTGGGCAAGGGTGACCCAGCCGGCCAGGCGCCGGGGCAGGCGGGCGCGATGGGCACTGACGCGGTGTACCACAAGCTCGACCTCGCCCGCGTCCATGCCTGCCGCGGAATCGGCCGCCGTGCAGAAGACCAGGTGCCACGCCAAAAGGCCGGCCGCATCCACCAGGCGCTGACGGGGACCATCCGGCTCTGTCCAGTGCACCCAGGCCAGGCCGCTGGCGGGGGAGAGTTCGATCTCGAGCAGCGCCCGCTCGGTCTGCGCCGGTTGGAACCGGCCGCCGCCCCGCTCGTACAAGGTGACCAGTTCCTGTGCCTGCGGCCAGGGGCCATCCGCCGCGGCCAGGGCCACGCGGAAATGGGCGTTGGCCGCCCGGCCGGAGAGTTCCACCGCGAGCCACGTCTCGCCGACGCGCTTGAGGTCGGGACGCGCGAGGACCCAGACGGCCTGTTTGATGTTCCAGCCTTCCTCGTGCAAGACCCGGTTCTCGATCCGGAGCGTGCCGTTGGCCACGGAGACCTGGCGGGTGGCCTCGCCGTACGAAGGCTCGGCCCGGGTGACGACGTACTTCCAGCTCCACAGCGCCGGGTCCAGGCGGTCGCCGGTGAAGGCATCCGAGAAAAGCAGTTCGCGCAGGTGCGGTCCCGGTTCGGGCGTCCAAGCGCTCCACCGTTGAGCGAGCCATTGCCTGAACCCCAGCTCCGGCCGGCCGGCCAGGAGGATCAACAGTACCGTCCCACCCAGGACCGCCACACCGGCCAGGCGACGTGGGGTAAAGGCGCGTCGCCGCACCGGGCGAAGCAGCCGCGGCGCCCGCCCCGCGCGGATGCGGGCCAGGTCATCCCGCAACTCGACGGCGCTGGGATAGCGGTCGGCCTCGTCGGCCGCCGTGGCGCAGAGCAAGACCTGGTTCAGGTGTTGTCCGAGCTGTTTCTCCGCTGCAGAGTCGGCGGCGAAGGTGGGGAAACGGGGGAATTGAGCAGGGGAAAGGCCGGTCAGCAGCGTGTACAGGGTCATGCCCAGGCTGTACACATCGGCGGCGGGGCTGCTGAGATTCCGGGGGGCTGCATAGCCCAGGGTGCCGCACTGGGTGCCGCCCCCGGGCCGATCGGAGACCAGGCCGGGGTCGGCCAGTTTCCAGCGTTGGCCCACGCGGATCACGTTTTCCGGCTTGATGTCGCGGTGCACCAGGGGCTCGGGTCGCGCGTGCAAGTACGCCACCGCCTCCGCCAGCCGGAGGCCGATTTCGAGGGTCTCCTCCGGCGAAAAACGCCCGCGCCGTGCCAGCTCCGAAGCCAGGGTGTGTGGCCGATAGCGTTCGGGGGCAGTGATGCCCCCGGCCACGCCCCCCGTCGGGGTGCCGGACGAACCGGTCTGGGCCAACGGAACGGACGCCGGGCCGGGGTCCGGGTCGGCCAGTTCCATGACGTACCAAAACCCGGACTGGTCCGGGCATTCGCCCACCTCGAACACATCCACCAACCCTTCGTGATCGTGCGACACCGGCTCGAAGCAGCGCACGCCGGCCAGTTCCTTTTCCACAAACACCGCCTGGTCGGGGGAGGCCGGCCGGACAAACTTCACCGCCCGCCGGGCGCGCAGCATCCGGTGACGCGCCAGCCAGACCTCGCTGTGGGGACTGGAGCCGATGGGGTACAGCAGGTCGTAGTTGGGAATGGCGCAGGGGGGCTTGGGAAACTTCAGGTTCACGGTCCGTTCATGTCCCAACGCTGGAAATGCCAACACCCTCGCCCCGAAGAAGCAAGTAAAAATCCTCCGGGAAAAGTCCGGGCGCTAATGAGTCCTCCGTCGGAGCTGCCGGCAGAACGGCAGTGCCCAGGGGGCACCGCCAGTGAGGGCAATCTCCAGCGCCTGACCGGCCTCGCCGTCGGTCGGGCGATGGCCGACTTACGTGGCGCATCCTCCGGCACACCCCAAAGACGGGAATCGCGAACGCCAACCGGAGCAAGTTAACTCGTAACAAGGTCAAACTGCGTCCGGGGATGGAGGTGTCGGACCGCGGCGGAGCGTCAGGCTGAGGCCCAAGCCCGCGGCTGCTTTCCGGAGCGGGACAGGGCACCTTGCGACAGGCCAAGGTGGCGTTGAGGTCGTCAGGGGGAATAATCCGCCGCGCGGGCGCCTCTTAGCTCCGTTGACCGTTCAGTCCAAGAGACCCGACGGGAAGCCGGAATCAAACGTTGACCCTTGAACCCGAACGACACCATGAACCAGACTGTTCAGAACGAAAGCGCCCTCATCGGCCACCGTCGCGTGGGGGGATATCTCCATTTCCGCCGGCTGGAGCGGGCGGGTGCCACGTTGGCCGCAGCGGGGCTCACGGCCAGCCTGACCCTGCACCTGGGGGCCGCCGAGCGGTTGAACGGCTTCGACGTCTCCAATGCCCTCATTCCCCGGGAGGCCATCCTCTCGGGCGGGCCGCCGCGGGACGGCATCCCGGCCATTGTTCGTCCCCGGTTCGATCCGGCTTCGCGGGCGGCGTCGTTTCTGAAAGACGAAGACCTGGTCGTGAGCGTGACCGTGGAGGACGAAACCCGGGCCTATCCCCTGCGGATTCTGGTGTGGCACGAAACCGTCAACAATGTCATTCGGGGCCAACCCCTGGCGATCACTTACTGTCCCTTGTGCGGGACGGCAATGGTCTTTGACCGCCGGGTGGGCGAGCGCACGCTGGATTTCGGCCTCTCGGGACTGCTGTACCAGAGCGACGTGCTGATGTACGACCGGCAGACCGAGTCGCTCTGGTCGCAACTGGCCATGCAATCGGTCGCCGGCGCCACTGGCGGGCCAGAAGTTGCGCTGGTTGCCCGGTGAGCAGCTCACGTGGAAGGCCTGGCGCCAGGCGCATCCCCAGGGGCGCGTCTTGTCCTCCCGCACCGGCCATCAACGGGATTACACCCGCCTGCCTTACCAAGAGTACTTCGCCAGCCCCCATACCGTGTTTCCCGTCCCTGAGTTCCGGACCGAGCTGCCGAAAAAAGCCTGGGTGTTGGGCATCCTCGTCAACGGCCGGGCACAAGGATACCCGCTTGAGACCCTGGAGAGCGCGGGCAGCGTCCGCGACCCGGTCGGCGGCGTGGCCATCGAGGTCCGTTACGACGCCGAGGCCCGCCGGGCGCAGGTCACCCGGCTGGACCGGGAGGAACCGGTCCCGTCAGTGATGGCCTACTGGTTCGCCTGGCAGGCCTTCTACCCCGACACGGGTTTGTGGAATCCGCCACGGTAACGGACGGAAGGACCCCGGGGCAAAGTGCCCCGCGCCGGGCGCTTGCCCGGAATCGGGCCGCGCGCTGTGGAAGGGATGCCGGACAAGGTCCAAGATGCGACAGAGTTCGTGAGGCGGGCGCAGCTTGAGGGCATTCCCAAACCGCAGCGAAGGAGGGAATACGAACCTCAGGGAAACAATGCCTCGGCGCATTCCGGCTGTT
>JBBIJZ010000100.1:13219-16058 GCA_037445715.1 Verrucomicrobiales bacterium
CTTCCGGCCGGCCGGCGGGAAGGCCGCGTCGCGGTTAGCCGGCATCCGCAGGCGCTGCCTTCCCGCCATTTGCCTGTGATTGGCCGGTCCCGACCGGGGCGGCCGGGATGCTCCGGGGCCCCACCAAGCCCAGGTCTTCCTCGGCCTCGAGCTGTTGACGCACCTTCCGGAGTTTGGGCAGGTCGCGCCACTTGATCAGGTACACCGTGCCGCGCCGGTACCCGTACTTGCTGGCCACCTCCGACACGGAACGTCCCCGCGCCACCAGATCGTACAGCACCTGCCAGTGCCGGAGCGAAATCACGCGCTTGAGCCGTTCCCACGCCCGAGTGTCCAGCTCCCGCTCCTCCTCCTCCTCGAAGGGGAGGTAGGGATCCACCACCAGGTCCGGGTGTAACCGCTCCAGGCAAGTGGTCGAGTCCGGCGAGGCCGGGACTTGAAGCGGCTCGCCTCTGGGCCCGCGGATCTGCTCGCAGATGCGATTGCGCACAATGCCGCCAAGCCAGGTGCGGAAGCGGGACCGTTGCGGGTCGTAGGAAGCCAGGGACTTGAGCACGGCCAGCCAGGTGTTCTGCACCACCTCCTCGGTCTGGGTGTCGGACAACCCGGCGCGCAGTGCCGTGCGCCGGATGGGGGCCCGATACCGCTCGACGAAGACCTCCCACGCCGCGTTGTCGTCGGCGTTTACCAGCCGCCGGATCAAGCCCACCTCGGTCGAGGGCCAGAACGTATGGTCACGCTCCATAACCAAGGATTCAGGCGTCAGTCACTGCCACATTTTACAAAAAAAAAAAAAGTGAAAAAAACCCACCCCGCGCCTGCCTTAACTCCTCGAAACGCATGGCGCGACGCGTCCATCCCCCGATCCGGTGCAGGCGTGCCCGAACGAGGACCTCCGGGTGCGCCAGCCTTTGTTTCCCGGGACCGGTGCGGTGGATGGCCCGCCCGCGCATAACTCGACCGCGGCGGCGGTACGTGGAAGGTGAGAGGTGCAAGCAAGAGGTGGAACCCCTCAGGGGCCGGCTCATGGCCTTCAACTTTCGACTTCATCGAACTTCCCCGCCCCTTCGAGCACTTCTCCCCGAACCTGTATCTCCCGATGCTCAAGAACCCGCTACCTGACTCATAACCCCCAGGTCCACAAGGGACTGTGCTTTTGGTCGAACTTCATGACCCACCCCTCGCCAAAGGCTGATGACCCCGAAGATGACCGGCTGCTGCGCTTGGCAGAGGCTGGGAATCCCGAAGCCTTCGATGCGCTCTGTCAACGCTTGCGGCCGGCGCTGCTCCGTTACGCCGACACCCTCCCCAAAGCCGGGGCGGATGCCGACGGCGAGGACCTGGTTCAAGAGGCATTGCGTCGCGTGGTGTTGGACCTGTCGAAAATTCGGAATGCAGACCATCTCCTCCGCCGGGCCTACCAGATTGTCAAACACCTCGCCCTCGACCGCCGCAGAATTTTCAACAATCACCGTACAGACCCCCTGCCTGAATCGTTTGAACCTTTGGATGCACATCACGAACCCGACACTTCCAGCCCCAGCCAAGAGCCACAAATGAGCCTGGCCTACCTCGCCGCCGAGTTGAAGCCGCTGACGCGCCCCTTGGGCGAGCTGCGCCATCGCATCGCTTGCTGGATGCTCGATCAGTTTGTGGCGGCGGGCGAGTTTCCCAGTGTGCGGGACCTCGCCGCCCGCTGGGGGGTGGGGCATGGCACGGCGGCCGATTATCGCGGCCAAATTCTGGATCGGTGGCTGCTGGCGCTGGGCCTGTACGGACTCCTGCCCGCACGGAATGGGAAGCAGCAAGCCCGGAGGTCTTCCAATCAACTCCACCCGCAAGCCAGTTGTGGTGGGGAACCGGGCGAAACCCCCACCGCCACGCCATGAACGAGCCGGATTTCAACCAAACCAAACACTGGCCACCGGCGACCGGTCAGCCGAGCGGCGAGGAGGGGATGCCGCCACCCGGCTCAAACCATCCCGGAGACGCATTTACGGAACAACTGACCGCGCTTCAAACCCTCGGGGCATCGCGCTTTCACCAACATTTCTTGGAGCGGTTCTTGGAAGGCCTGGGACGGCAACTGCGCCTGCCGTGGTGGGCCGTTCATGCCTTGCTTTACGTCCTGACCTTGGGGGTATTCGCCGCCATGGCGGATGTCCGCGCCCAATTCCCGCGCACCGGCTATTGGGGACTGCTCGGCTTCCTCCCCGAATTCATCTTCACCACCTTCACGCTGTGGCATCTGCGCGACTGCCGGCGCCAGGCCTTTCTGGTCGTGGTCCAACTTCCCCCGGGGCCGCAGCGGCTGCACTGGCTGCGACGCTACTGGGCGCCCATGCATTGGGGCTGGATGATCCCGTGGCAGCGGTGGATGGGCAGTGGCGTGCAGGACCGTCCCACGACGGAAGAAGGCACTCCACCCCGCCCGGCGACCAGGGCTGCGAGCGTCGGCTTCCACCTGCCGGCGTGGGGTGTAACGGTGCTGCTGCTTGGTGTGTTTTACGCCTCCCTGTTTTGGCCCGGGCTGCATCCCGGACCTTTTGGCAATCGCGACCTGCGCTTCCCGCACGAGTGGTGCGTGTACACGGACCTCGCCAAGACAGCCATGATCGTTGTGGTACTGGCAAATTTTTGGGTGCTGCGCGGCTTTGTGCGACTGGTTTGGTCGTCAGACATCGCCCTGAGCCGTAGCCAGCGTCGTGCGCTCCTGGGGTTCAGCCGCCGCTCGGCCCTGCGGCTGGGTTGCGTGGTAGGGATGGCCACCGGCCTGTGGTTCTTCGCCTACGGACTGGACCACGGCTTCACCCGCTGGTCCTGGTGGTGGTCCTTCTGG
>JBBIJZ010000101.1:0-15673 GCA_037445715.1 Verrucomicrobiales bacterium
GCAGGCGCCCACGCCCGGCGCGCCCGCGCCCGCGCCGCCCGCCGGGCTGGTCCTCACGCCGCTGGGCCGGCGGATGCTCGCCTTTCCGGTGCACCCGCGTTACGCCCGTCTGCTCCTGGCGGCGCAGGAGCACGGCTGTGTTTACCAGGCCTGCCTGATCGCCGCGCTCACCCAGGGCCGCGACCTGTTCCTGCGCCAGGTGGACCGCGACACCCGCGAGGCCCGCAGCGACCTGCTGGGGGAAAAGGCCCCCTCGGATTTCTTCCTGTTGATGCGCGCCTGGAACTACGCGGCCAAAAACCATTATCGCGGGGACGCCTGCCGCCGGCTGGGCCTGCACGCCCAGACCGCCCGCCAGGTGGCGCCCCTGCTCGAGCAGTTCCTGCGCATTGCCCGCGAGCAGGGGCTGGACACCGCGCCCGGCCGTTTCCACGACACCGCGCTGCAAAAGTGCGTGCTCACCGCCTTCAGCGACCGCGTGGCCCGGCGGCTGGACTCGGGCACGCTGCGCTGCGAGCTGGTGCACGGCCGGCGGGGCGTGCTCGCACGCGAGAGCGCGGTGCAGGACAGCCCGTTGCTGGTGGCCGCCGAGGTGCGCGAAGTGGGCCGGACCGGCGGCGAGCCACAAACGATTTTGAGCCTGGCCACGGCCGTCGAGCCGGCCTGGCTGGAGGAGTTGTTTCCGGACGACCTGCTTCGAGAGACCCGCTGTTTCTACGACGCCCGGGCCCGGCGGGTGTACGCCGAGGAGGTCCGCAGCTTCCGCGGCCTGGTGATCGAGCAACGCGCCGTCGAGCCGCCGCCCGCGACGGAGGCGGCGCGGTTGCTGGCGGAGGAAATCCTGGCGGGCCGGCTCTCCCTCGAGGACTGGGACGACGCCGTCGAGCAGTGGATCCTGCGCCTGAACCGGCTCCGGGAGTGGTGCCCGGAATTCGGGTTGCCGGCCCTGACCGCGGCGGACCGCCGGCACCTGGTCGAGCAGCTTTGCCACGGGGCCTTCAGTTTCCGCGAGGTGAAGCAACGGCCGGTCAAGCCCCTGGTGCACGGCTGGCTCAATGCGGCCCAGCGCCGCCTCCTGGACGAGCACGCACCGGAGCGGCTGGACCTGGGCAACGGCCGCCGGCCGCGGGTGCGCTACGACGCGGTGCATCCGCCCGTCATCGCGGCGCGCATTCAGGACTTGTACGGGGTGACCCAGACCCCGCGCATCGCCCGGGGCCGCGTGCCGGTGGTGGTGCACATTCTGGCGCCCAATCATCGCCCGGTCCAGGTCACGCAGGACCTGGCCGGCTTCTGGCGCGAACACTACCCGCGCCTCAAGCAGGAGTTGCAGCGCAAGTATCCCAGGCACGAATGGCGGTAGCGGCCGCCGCCGGGCCGCTGCCGCATTCCGCGGCATCGCCCCCGCCGCTTCCTTCCCCCAAAGTCAGAGGGCGGACCCGGCACCCGCCGGAATCCGCCCTCCCGACCCAAACAACAAGCAACGCGTTATTCCTCGGAAACAGCCGGTGCAGCCTTGACCAAATCCTGGGCGGTCTTGAGCAGGTACCGGGCGTACGGCGGGTTGTGCACGCCGTAGCTGGCGTCATGCTCGACGAGGTAAAGGAGGAAGCGGGCCTGCTTGATCTCCGCCGGCAGGCGGTTCTGCCCGGCGGTGCCGGGGCCGATCTTGCCGGGGTTGAGCTGGCCGGCGATGGTGGTTTCCCACGGCACGACCCGGGTGGGGGCGTTGGTGCCGTAAAAGGCCACGTAGTTGGTGTGGCCCGGGGTGTCCAGACCCGGAATCTTGGAGTTGGCCCAGTTGTTGAGCGCCTGCACGGTGCGGGCGATGGCGTCCTTCACGCCGGCCTGGATGAAGTGCACGCCGCCCTCGGCGATTTCCTCGGCCAACGGGTCCTCGAGGAAGCCGTGGCACTCGGCGCAGGCCAGCAGTTGCACCTCGAAGGTGTGGCCGGTGTACACCGGGTTGGCGGGCGTGGGGTTCTCCACGTGGTCGGCTCGGTTGTGGCAGGTGGTGCACTGGGTCGGGTTGCCCCACGGCTGCGGGGTGGTGGGGTCGCCGTGGCCGTGCGGCCGCAGGTTGAAGGCCACCGGCACGCCGTTGAGGGTGTTGGTGTCGAACCGCGGGTCCACGGCCTGGCCGATCAGGATGTTGTACTGCGGGGAGTGGTGCGGCGGCCGGCCGGTGCCGGTCCAGGTGGCGCCGCGTTCGTTGTGGCACTGGCCGCAGAGCTGGATGTCCGGATCGTACTGGGCCGCGAAGTTGGTGGGGCTGGTCGAGGTGAAGAAGGACATGAACTTGGCCGAGCCGATCGGGTTGCGGAGCTGGGCCGGGCGGGCGGCCAGGTCCAGACCGGGCAGTTTGTCGTCAAACTTGCGGTGCGGGTCGTGGCAGGTGGCGCAGGTCTGGCCGTATTTGTTGGCGTCGGCCGCCGTGGGGGGCTCGACCTTCGTGCCATCGCCGCCGCGGTCGAAGTCATTAACCACCGCCATGCGCACCGCCCCGGCATGGCAGACGCCGCACTGGAACATGCGGTTGACGCCGGCGTTGAACATGCCCGGCTCGGAGACCTTGGCGTGGCCGGCCTCCAGCCATTCGTCGTAGGTGGGGTGGTGGAAGTCGGTATGGCAGCCGCCGCACACCGCCGCGGAGATGGTCACCGGCGGGCGCATCGAGGGGTCCTCGAAGTTTTCGGCGTGGCTGCCGGCCGGGCCGTGGCAGTTTTCGCACTGCACGCCGGCCAGATGCGGCGTGGTGGCCTCGTCCACGTAGCCGTTGGGCAGGCCGTAGCCCACCGTGTGGCAGGGCAGGCAGCGCGCATTCTTGTCCTGGCCGATGTTCTTGAGTGTCTGGAGGGCCTGGGCGTGGGAAGTGGCCAGCCAGTTGGTGTGGATGCTGCGGTGGCAGAAGCGGCAGTCGCGCGCCCCCAGGAAATTCGGATTGCCCCCCTCGACGCGCAGGATGCCCATGTCGCCGCTCAGCGGCACTTCCGCCGATTGCGCCTGGGTGGGGCCGCTCACGGTTTCCCACGGCGCGCCCACCGCCGCCTGCTGCTGGAGCCGGAAGGGTCCTTGCAGACCGGTCCAGGTGACCGTGGCCGTTTGCTGGGTGCGGGCGATGGACAGCAGGTAAGGCCGGGGGTCAAGGCCACCCGGTTTGGCCACGGGCGGGTCGTACATCTGGGCCACGGCCAGCGACCGCAGCAGCAGGACCGCGGCGCCTGTCAGCGTTCGAGCGCGGGCGAAAGTAGGGAAGGGGGAGGACGTTCTCATGGTGCCGTTCCGACGTTGGTGGGGTTGACCGGCCATCACCCGCGACCCCGTGGTCGTGACCGCCACGGCCGGCTCGCGGGAAGATGTAGTTTGGTACCGCACGCGCCCACGCTAATTTTCCCACCAGCGCCGCCCACACTTTTATTGGCCATTATTTAGCGAATCTTGCTTTGCCGGATCCGGCCGTGAAGCAATTTGTTCGTCCCTGGCAAGCGCTGCGGCGGGGTCCACCGCGGGCGGCGGCAACCGGCGCCCCGTCCAAAACGCCCAGTTCAGCGGGTACACGTCCGGGTCAAAAATCACGTGGTAGAAATGCCACACCAGCACGGCCAGGCAGGCGAGGATGGCCTCGTAGTAGTGAATGGTCAGCGCCACGTCCACCACCCAGCGCGGCAGCCACTGGCTGACCTCCACGGGGAACCAGAGCATGAACCCCGTCACGCCCATGATCCCCGTGCCCCACACCACCGCCCAGTACTCGAACTTTTCCACGTAGCCGAAGCGGTGCGGCGCGCGCTCGCGCGGCCCGCGACCGGTCAGGTAACGCACCGCGCCGCGCAGCTCGTGGAGATCGCGCCGCGCCGGGAGCAGGTCGCACAACAAAGTCCGTCCGCGCGCGCTCAGGAGCACATAGAGCACGTGGTACACCCCCAGGCCCACCAACACGAGCGCGGCGCCGCGGTGACTCCAGCGGCGGATGGACTCGTTGTCGCCCAGCACCCAGGCGGCCCACGAATCAGGGTACTTGAGGGCAAAGCCGGAGACGGCCAGCACGATGAAGCTCACCGCCAACAGTCCGTGCTGCCACCGCTGGTTGCGGTCCATGCGGTCCTCGCCGAACACCCGTGAGGCGCGGCGGGTGAGCGCGGCCCGGCGCCACCAGTGCAGCAGGTTGTGCGTGGCCAGGACACTGATGGTGACCGCGATCAGCCCCAGGTAAATCCGCCGGACCCAGCGGTTGACCACACTGCCCGGGTCCGCGCCGGCGCCGAGATCCGTGTGCACCCGGCCGGCCACAAAGCCCCGGGTGGCGCCGGGGTGACAATGCCCGCAAGTGTGTACCAGATTGTCCGGGTGAATGCTCGAACGGGGGTCGCTCGAGGGCAGAATGAGATGCACGCCGTGGCAACTGGCACAGTTGGCCGCCCGGGTCGAACCCAGGCGTCCGGCCAGTCCGTGGTAGCTGCCCAGGAAGGTTTTGACCCGGTCGGCCGGCAGCCGGTAGCGGGCGTTGATGCGCTCGGAGGCGTGGCAGGGGCTGCACACGCGCTCGGCGATGCGGGCCCCGGGCACGCCACGCAGCGGCTCGATCTTGTGTTCGAGATGGCAGTCGGTGCAGGTGGGCGCGTCGCGTTTGCCCGCCGCCAGGGCCCGGCCATGCACGCTGTCCTGCACATCGCGCGCCTCCGCCTCGTGGCATTGACCGCAGGTGGCGGCCTGGCGGGCGGCGTAGAGCCGTGAACCCGCCGCGCCGCGCGGCTGAATGTCGTGGGTGCCGTGGCAGTCCTGGCAGGTCGGCACGCCGGGCTCGCCCCGGAGACCGGCCCGACCGTGCACGCTGGCGCCGTAGGTCTCGGATTGGTCCGCATGGCACGCCGCGCAGTTCACCGGCCGGACCGCCACCCCGTCGTCGGGATGGCCGGAGCCGATGTCGCTGTGACAGCTCCAGCAGGTGTTGGTGGCATGGCGCGAGGCGCGCAGCACCGCCGCGTCCACGTAGAGCGAAATCGTCTGTCCCAACGCGTTGGTGCGGGTGAGTTCGCGGTCCGCGTGGCACTGAAGACAATCGCTGTCCGGGATCGGCTCGGCGGCCCCGACCCGGGCCACGGCCAGCACACCAAGGAGGAGGGAGGTGAGGGCGCGACATGAACTGGACGGCTTCATGGGCGGGAGGTGGCGGTGGCCCGGCAGCGTGCCCGGCGGCCACGGCCGGTTAATGGATCAGGCGCGTGGCCATGGCGTAGATGATCAAGACCAGCAGCACCAGGCCGGTGCCGAAGAAGAGGTAGCCCAGGGCGCGGGCAATGCCCTTGCTGCGCTCCCACTCGTCCCGCACGCGGTAGTCGTCCAGCCGGCCCTCGGCCACCAGGCGGTCGTACCAGCGGCGGCGTTCGTGGAGCATCTCGGTCTTCGAGACGCGGCCGGAGAAGATCACCGTGTCCATGGGGAATTTCTCCAGCCGGAAATGGGTGTTGAAGAAGTGGATGGTGAAGATGAAGCCGGCGGCCAGCAGCGCCTCGTCCGAGTGCACGATCAGGGCCACGTTGATCACCCAGCCGGGCAGGAAGCTCGTGAAAAACGTCGGGAACCACATGACCAGGCCGGACAGGCCGATGGCAAAGACGCCCCAGAACACCGCGAAGTAGTCGAATTTTTCCCAATACGTCCAGCGGTCGAACTGCGGCTTGGGCCCCTTGCCGAAGAACCATTTCTGGTGGGCCACGAAGTCGCGCCAGTCCTGGAGCGTGGGGACCATCGAGTCCGGGCCGAACAGGGCGCGGGTCAGCCGCCGCAGTTGCCACCGGCCGGTCTGCGGGTCCCGCAGCACGCCGCGGCGCTTCCAGGCCAGGCGGAGCAGTTGGAGCAGATGCAGACCGAAGTACAGGAAGGTGACCACCGCGCCGAAGCGATGCAGCCAGCGAGCGGTCGGCGCGCCGCCGATGAAGCTGAAGAGCGTCTTGGCCCAGTCGGTGTAGTAGAACTTGAGCGGCATGCCGGTGATAACCAGCAGCAGGAAGCTGGTGACCACCAGCAGGTGCAGGAACCGCTCGAAGGGGCTGAAGCGGGTGAACCACTCCCCGCCCCGCTGGGTCTCGATCTTGGCCTCGCGGAAGGTCTTCGAGTCATGCAAGTAGAGGTACACCGAGCGACCCAGCCACAGCAGCGTGTGCCCGCCGAAGAAGGCGAACACCGCGATCAGCAGGCCGGTCATGAACACGAAGACCGCGTGCAGTTGCGGGTAGTTCTGGCGATCAAGGGGATCGGCGTGCGGCAGGTAGCTGGCGAAGCCGGCGTTGGCCTTGGGATGACAGGTGGCACAGGTCTGGACGATGTTCGCGGGCGCCAGCCGCGACGCCGGGTCGCCGGGCGGCAACACGTCGTGGTGGCCGTGGCAGTCGTAGCAGGCGGCCACGTCCTCGGCCCGGTGCGCCCGGCCCAGCTCCATGGCCTTGCCGTGGTAGGTTTCGTGGTAGCGGTGGAGCCGGTCCTGGTGGCACTTGCCGCAGCGCTGGTCGCTGACCTTCTTGAAGTGGCCGCCGGCCGGGGGCTCGATGTCGTGGGCGGTGTGGCAATCGGTGCAGACCGGGCCGCCCGGTTCCCCGCGTGCCAGGACCTGGCCATGCACGCTGCGGGCATAGACTTCTTCGACCTTCACGTGGCACTTGCCGCAGGTCTGGCTGATGCGCGCGTGGCTGATGGGTGAGCCCTCGTCGAGGCTGCGCTTGATGTCGTGCACGCCGTGGCAGTCGTTGCAGGACGGGGCGACAATCAGGCCCATCTTCAGCAGCGCGCGGCCGTGGATGCTGTCCAGGAAGTGGGCCGGGGCCTCCGGCTGGCGCAGGCGGTATTGCTCGATGACCTGCGGGTTGTTGTGACACTTGGCGCAGGTGCGCGGGAGGTTGAGCTTGAAGACCGGCGAGTCCGGGTGCTTGACCGGGATGATTTCATGCGCCCCGTGGCAATCGGCGCAACTGGCCGCCGCCGAAGCGCCGAGCTGGTGGCTCACGCCGTGGATGCTCTTGGGGTACTCGCGCGCGGCCGCTTCGTGGCAGTCGCCGCAGGTGGCGGGCGGCAGGCCGGGCTCGTGCTCGGGGGTGGCGCCCACGTGGCAATCGGTGCAATCCAGCACGCCGTGCACGGAGCGGGTGAACAGGTTGGTGTCCACCGCCGCCATCGGCACTTCGCGGCCCTGGCGGGTCTTGGTCAGCGTCGGGTCGGTGTGGCAGTCCAGGCAGTCGGCGTTGGTGAAGGTGCGGGCGGCGGGGACCTCTACGGCCGGTTTTTCCTGCTCCGGTGCGGCCTCGGCAGCCCGGGTGGGAGCAATGCCAGCACCCAGGAGTCCCAACCCGGCCGCCAGCATGGCTGACAAGGCTGCGGTGGAACGAAGGGATCTCATGTGGCGGGCGGCGTCACGGACCGCCGGTGTGGCAGTCGTGGCAGGCAAAGGCGGGGTCCCAGTCCTCGACCGGGTGCTTGAATTCCTGGCCGCCGGGGGTCAGCCGGCGCAGTTCCTCGCCCGCGCCCTGGGCGAGGATTTCGTGACAGGTGTGGCAGTCCTTGAAGCCGATGTTCCGATTGCCATCGGTCGAGGGATGGTTGTCGTCATGGCAACGCACGCAACCGGGCCAGTCCTTGTGGCCGATGTGCTCGGGATACTCGCGCCAGTTGGCCTTCATGGCGGGGAAGAAGTTGTTCCGGTAGATGTCCTGGAGCGCGGCGATGGCCGGGTTGACGCGCGGGTCGTTGGGGTAGCGTTCCCGCATGCCGGAGGCGATGGCGGCCAGGGCGGTGGGCACGTCCGGGTACGGCTGGGTGACGAGGTAGGTAGCGTTGCTGCGGACCGAGGGCAGGCCTCGGTCAATGTGGCCGAGCGCCAGGGCGAGGTCCACCGCCTCGTTGGGCTTCTGGTAGATGTGGGCGGGGCGGTTGTGGCAGTCCATGCAGTCCATCACCCGGATTTCGGCGGGGTTGACGGTGTTGGTGAAGTCCGGGGCGCGGTACTCGACCATCGAGCCGTCGGCCTGGGTCAGGCGCACCCAGGGGATTTTCAGGCGCTTCTCGTCGGCGGCGTAGTACTCGACCTGGTGGTCCTTGCTCACGTGCCAGTGAATGCCCTCGGCACGGCCCAGGCGGGGGTTGGCGCCGCCCACCTTCAGGAGCAACTGCACGGAGTACTCGGAGTTGGTGGGGTCGCTCAGGAAATGGGTGTAGGTGCGGACCATGTCGCCGGAAAATTTCTCGGGCCAGTGGCACTGCTCGCAGGTGTCGCGGGCCGGGCGGAGGTTGCTGATGGGCGTGGGGATGGGCCGGGGGAACTTGTTGAAGGCGGTGGCGTACACCTGGTAGAGGCCGGAGAGCTTGGCCTTCACGTACCACTCGGCGCCGGGGCCGATGTGGCATTGCACGCAGGCCACGCGGGCGTGCGGGGAATGCTGGTAGGTGACCATTTCCGGCTCCATGACCGTGTGGCACGCCTGGCCGCAGAAGACCGTGGACTCGGTAAAGTGGTAGCTGTGGTAGCTGCCCACGGCGGTCACCACCAGGAAGAGCGCGCTGCCGCCGATGAAATAGCCCAGGATGCGCCGGTCCCGCGGTCGGGACAGGTCAATCACCAGCGGAATGGGCTCGCCCCGCAGCTTGACCTCCCGCCGCCGCAGCAGGATGCCCAAAATCACCAGCCCCAGCCCCAGGAAGGTGAACACTGGCGCCACCAGGTAGGTCAGCACCCCCACGTACGGGTTGGAGCCCTTGCCGAAGGCGTCCACCAAGAAGAGCAGGCCCGCGGCGAAAATGCTGGCCGCGATCGTGACCCCGCCCGCCAGACTGATCCAGTTCCACAGCCGCGGAAACCGCGCCGTCATGCCTTCGCCAGTGCCGTTGCTCATGGTCTGCTGTCCAAGTGCCGTTGATTCGGGCCGGCCGGAAGCGTGGCTTCCGGTCCCGGCCGCCTTAAGGACAACGTAAAATGCCCCTCCTCTGCCGGCTTGCCCGGACTTGCCCAAGGTTTGCCCTTTCTTGGCCACGGCCGGGCGCCCTGCGGCGACGACAAAAAGAAAACCGCCGCAGGCCAAAACCGGCCCGCGGCGGTTGCGAAACTTCAGCGCCCCCGGAGATTTCCCCGGCGCGCCGGTGAACCGGGGTTACTTCTTTGCGAACTTCCGGATGTACTCGATCAGGGCCTTGATTTCCTCGTCGCTCAGCTCGTTCTTGTAGGCCTTCATGAGGGTCTTGTCGCCCTCCTTCTTGCCCTCTTTGGTGATCTTGAAGGCCTCTTCGTCAGTGAACTTCTTCTGGTGCTCCGGATTGGTGTAATCGAGCACCTTGAGCTTCTTGCCCATGGTGGTCTGGCCCTTGCCATCGGCGCCGTGGCACTTCTGGCAATGCTTTTCCCAGTTGGCCTTGGCATCCGCCGCCACCGCGGCAGTGCCGGCAAGGAACAGGCTGGTGAGGAGTGCAATCAGTTGTGTTTTCATAAGCTTCATTGCGAAACCAGTTCGCGAGGTTGGACTGCTCTTGTCAAATTAAAATTCAAGCCCGTTGCACAAAGAACGCGCCCGACCCGGAGGTCGGTGGCCCCGGCTTGCTTTCCAGGCCCTTGGGCCCATCCTGCCGGCCATGTTCCGCCTGGGACTGGTCGGGTTGCTTTGTCTGCCGGGGGTGCCGGGAATGGGTTGGGCGCCCGGCGCCGCCCAGGCGCAGCCCTTGTTCGACGCCGCGCCGGGCACGCTGCCGGCCGCCCAGGGTTGGAGTTACGCCGCGGTGCCGGGACTGGCCGCGCAAAGCCACACCGGAGCGGCCGTGCGGCTGGACACCACGGCGGCCAACGCCGAGTCCGCAGGTTACGCCCGACGCCTCGACCCGCCGCTGGACCGCCGGGCCGGGTTTAATCTGGTCTTGCGCTTCCGCCTCCCCGCCGAACGGCACAGCCGCACGGACCGCGCCGGCTTTTCGGTGATCGTGCTCGACGTCGAACAGCGGGGCATCGAACTGGGTTTCTGGCAGGACCAGGTCTTCGCCCAGGCCGACCAGCCGTTGTTCACCCGCGCCGAGTCCGCCGCCTTTCGCTTCGACCTGGCTCCGGTCGAGGTCATCCTCCATCTGCGCGCCTTGCAGTACACCCTGTTCGCCAACCGCGCGCCCCTGCTGAGCGGCCCGGTGCGGGATTACACCGCCTTCACGGGCTTTCCCGACGTTTACGAGGTGCCCAATTTTCTGTTCCTCGGCGACAACACCACCTCGGCGGCGGCCGAGCTGGAGCTGATCGAGGTGGCCTTGGTGCGTCCGCCGCAACTGGCCCGGCCCCGGCCCGGTCTCTTGAGCTGGCAGGGCGTGCCGCGACAGACGTACTCGGTGGAGTTCAGCCCCGACCTGCGCGACTGGACGCCGGCCGCGCGGGTCTTCTCGGATACGGAGCTCTTCCAATACACACCCGCTCACGAATCGGCCGCCGGGTTTTACCGGCTGGCTCATCCGTGACGGGTGGTCGGTTCTGCTGGAATTGGCGCCCCGCGGTGGTGCGTCAAGCCGCGCGACCGACCGGCAAGGCCGGTGGTGGTCAGGTCGGATAAACCGGACCGGGACCTCCCGGCCAACCGGGCCCCGCAGCTCCCGGCGCGGGTCCCCCCAGCGCAACTCCCGGGCCTAAATCCGCCTGTCTCGGACCAGTTCCGCATCGCCCGCTGCGCCGCCCGGAGCTCCGGCCGGTGGGGTGGCGTTCGCCGGCTGCGGTGGGCGGTCCAGGGCCAGGAGCACGCGGCGGATTTCGCGCAGCCGGGCCGCGGGGTCACGGCGCGTCAATCGCGGAAACCGTCCGCCCACCATCACGAAGTCCCCGCCGCGTTCGAGCAGGAGCTTGTCCTCGCGGGTCTCGAGGCGGGTCACGCCGCGCGCCGCGGCGAGCAGTTTGAGCCCGGTCACCTCGAGCAGCAGTTCCACGCTGCGCGGGAGCGGACCGAACCGGTCGCGCAGCTCGGCGCGCAGGGCCTCGAGGTCGCCCGGCGCGGCGCACGCGGCCAGGCGGCGGTACACCTCGACGCGGTGTTGCGGCTCGGGGATGTAGGTCTCGGGCAGGCCGGCCAGCGGCCGGCGGGGCGCGGCCGGGGCGGGCGCGGTGGTTTCGGCGGCGCCCACTTCCAGAAAGTCCAGCCGCACGGGCACCGCGGGCGGGGTGCGGACCGGTTCGCCCTTGAGGGCCTTGATGCTGTGCTCGAGCAACTGGCAGTACAGGGCAAAGCCCACGGCGGTGATGTGGCCGCTTTGTTCCCGGCCCAGGAGGTTGCCCGCGCCGCGGATTTCCAGGTCGCGCAGGGCGATTTTGAAGCCGCTGCCCGGGGTGGAGAACTGGCGCAGGGCCTGGATGCGTTTGCGGGCGTCGGCCAGCAGGCCGGCGTGGCGGGGCAGGAGCAGGTAGGCGTAGGCCTGGTGCTTGTAGCGGCCCACCCGCCCGCGCAACTGGTACAGATCGCTCAGGCCGAAACGGTCGGCCCGGTCAATCAGGATCGTGTTCGCGTTCGGGATGTCCAGGCCGCTTTCGATGATCGTGGTTGAGAGCAGCACCTCGGCCTCGCCCCGGACAAAGCGCGTCATCACCGCCTCCAGCTCCGCGGCGGGCATCCGGCCGTGGCCAACCACGATCCGGGCCTCGGGCACCAGTTGCCGCAGTTGGGCGGCGACCTGATCGAGGTCGAAAATCCGGTTGTGCAGGTAATAAACCTGGCCGCCGCGGGCCAGCTCGCGGCGGATGGCATCGCGCACCAGACGTTCATCGTAGGCGGCGACGATGGTCTCCACCGGCAGGCGGTCCTGGGGTGGGGTCTCGATGGTGCTCAGCTCGCGCGCGCCGGACAACGCCAGGTAGAGCGTGCGCGGGATGGGCGTGGCGGTGAGGGTGAGCACGTCCACCAACTGGCGCAGTTGCTTGAGCCGTTCCTTGTGGGCCACGCCGAAGCGTTGTTCCTCGTCCACGACCACCAGGCCGAGGTCCTTGAACTGCACGTCCGCCTGGAGCAGACGGTGCGTGCCGATGACGATGTCCACCGCGCCGGCGGCCAGCCCGGCGAGCACCCGCGCCTGCTCGCGGCGGGTCCGGAAGCGCGACAGCAGCTCGACGCGCACCGGGTAGTCGGCCAGGCGCTCGCGGAAGGTCTGGAAGTGCTGCTGGGCCAGGACGGTGGTGGGCACCAGCACGGCCACCTGTTTGCCGGCCAGGACCACCTTGAACGCGGCGCGCAGGGCCACCTCGGTCTTCCCGAAGCCGGCGTCGCCGCAGATCAACCGGTCCATCGGCCGCGGCGCCTCCAGGTCGCGCTTGGTCTCGAGGATGGCCCGCCACTGGTCGGGCGTCTCCTCGTACACAAACGCGCTCTCGAACTCCCGCTGCCAGGGCGTGTCGGGTGGGAAGGCGAAGCCGGGTTGCGCGGCGCGCAGGGCCTGCACCCGCAAGAGGTCCGCGGCCAGGTCGCGCACGGCCCGGGTGGCGTCGGCCTTGGCGCGGGCCCAGCGCGCGCCGCCCAGGGGGTGGAGCGGCGGGCGGGCCTTGCCGGCGCCCACGTACTTGCTCACCAGGTGGGCCTCGGTGATGGGCACGTACAGGCGCGGCGCGGGCTGGCCCGGCTCGCGCGGCGCGTATTCGAGCACCAGGCACTCGCGCGCGGACTCGCCGGGCGCGGCCCCGGGCAGCTTTTCCAGGCCCAGGTACCGGCCGATGCCGTGCTGGAGGTGCACCACGTAATCGCCCGGCTCCAGTTGCGTGAAGTCCACGTCCAGCAACGAGCGCGCGGCGGGCGCATGCGGGGACTTGAGCCGGCGCGGCCGCTGGACCTTGTAGCGGCCGAAGATTTCGGAGTCGGTGACCACCACCCAGCACGCCGCCTCGCAGAGGCAGCCGCGGGTCAGCGGGCCCAGGTGCAACGCGGGTCGGTGCGGCGGGGCGCCGGGCGCGGCCGGCGGACCGTCCAGCCCGTACTCGGACCAGATTTCCTCGAAGCGCTGCCGTTCGCCGGCGTTGTTGCAAAACACGTGCACCGCCCAACCCTGCCGCAGCCAGCGGTGAAGCTGCCCGAAGAAAGCCCGGCGTTGGGCGGCCGCCACTTCCGGTTCCGGGGCCCGGGCGTCGAGGGGGCGCCAGGCTTCGAGGCTTTCGAACCGCACCGGCGGCGGCACATCCGGGAGGGACCCCGTCGTCCCGGCCTCCGTCGGAAAAACCGGCGGTTCCGGCTCCGCCGCTTCGAGCGCGATCACCGTCAGCCCGCGATCCGCCCAGGCGGCGGTCAACGCCGGCCAGGGCACGTGAAACGGCTCGTCGGGAGGGAGGCGTTGGGCGTGCGCCTGCCAGCGCTCGGCCAGCGCGTCCGGTTCGCCGAGGAGGACCAGCGCCGCAGCGGGCAGGTAATCGGTCAACGTCCCCCAGGCGGGCCCAGGGGCGCCGGGTTCGGCGGACGCAGCGGCGGCGGTTTCGACCACGTGCCGCAGGAAGCCCAGTTCCCCGGCGGGGCCGAACGTGACCTGCTCGACCGGTTCGCGGGCCAGTTGGGTGAGCGGGTCAAACGTGCGCAACGACTCGACGGTGTCGCCGAAAAACTCGAGCCGTACCGGCCAGGGGCTGTTGAGCGGGAACACGTCCAGGATGCCGCCCCGGCGGGCCAGTTCGCCTTTTTGCGAGACCTGGACCTCGGGCTCGTATCCCCGGGCCTCGAGCCAGGCGACCAGTTCGTCCAGGGCGCAGGTCTCCCCGCGGCGCAACACCCGCACGGCGTGGTCCAGGGCGGCGGGCCCGTAGGTGCGCTGCGTCAGCGCCACCGCCTGCGTGGTGATCACCGGCGCGGGCGCGCCGGGCGACCGCGTGCGCAGGGCGGTGAGGCAGTCGAGCCGTTCGCTCACCACGTCCACGTGCGGCAACTGCGCCTCGTGGGGCAGGACCTCCCAGGCGGGGAAAAACAGCAGCGGCGGCGGGGCGCCGCGGAGGGCGGACAGCCAGGTTTGCAGGTCCTGGTGCATCCACTCCTGCTGCTTGCGGTCGGCGGCGACCACCAGCAGGGGGCGGTCGGGAAACGCCCGGTGCAGCAGCGCCGCCAGGAGCGGCCAGGCGGCCGGGGTGTGACCGGCCAACCGACCGGCGCGCCCGGCAGCGACGTCCTCCAGGAGGCGGCGCAGTGCCGGGTGTTCGGCCAGGCGGCTCAGCAGCTCGGAGCGGGGCGACGCGTCGGACACGGTGACGGCACGTTGGGAAGCGGAGCCCGCAGCGTCAAGCCGCGCGGGCGGTGCGCGGCGGGACCAGGGCCTGCTCCGCCGGTTTCGCGCGCGGCTTTCAAGTTTCCGCCTCGCCGGGGGCATCCGGGAAGGTTTCCCCGGCGTCCGCCCGTGCGCGGCCGGCGGACGTTTCCGGGTCGGCGGCCGGGATTTCGGCCGCCAGCGGTTCGCTGAGGCGGTATTCCTCGCCCAGCCAGCGGCCCAGGTCCACCAGCTTGCAGCGTTCGGAGCAGAACGGGCCGTACGGCCCCTCGAACCACGGCCCGGTCCGGCGGCAGGTGGGACAGCGAACCCGCAGCGGTGCGCTCATGCGGGAAGGGCGCTTCAACGGCGGAACAGCCACACCAGCAAGCTGAGCAGCACGCTCAACACCAGGCAGGTGACCACCGGAAAATAGAAGCGGAAGGAGCCGCGTTGCCAGGCAATGTCCCCCGGCAGCAAGGTGCCGCCCCGTTCGGCCAGCAGCCAGACCACCGCGCCCAGCGCGGTCACCACCAGGCCGGTCACGACCAGGAGTTTGCCCAGGGATTCCATGTCACGCCTTCGCGGGTTGAGTCCGCGGCCCGGGCACCGTTCATTCGGGCGACGCGCCCCAGCCCACGCCTTCGGTGCCGTCCAGCGCGGCCAGCAGCGCAAACTCGAACGCCCCCGCCGCCTCCATGAGCGGCAGGTACCGGGCGTTTTTCGGGGTGAGCCGGGGCCGCTGGCCGGTGTCCGGGTCCGGACAGCCCAGGTGCAGCCAACTGCCCACGCGGACGTCGTTGAGCACCTGCAGGAGCCACTCCATTTCCTCGCGGGTGAACGTGGCGCGGACGCGGTCCCCGTACGGGGCGAACCGGCGCAGGTCGGCCAGGAAGGCCTCGACGCGCCGCCGGGCGGACTGCTTCCCATCGTCCAGCGCCTCGTGCAGCAACTGCTGCGCCCCGGCCAGCGCCGGGGTGGTTTCGCCGCGGGTGACGCGGTGATGCTCGAGCGGCGTGACCGGGAAGGCGGACAGCACCTCGCGAAAAACATGATGCTCCCGCAGGCCGAACAGGAATTCGTACCGGCCCTCCTGCTGGCGGAGCAGCTTCATGCGTCGTCGCGCTCGAGCGTGGCCTGCAAGCCGTAGGCCTGGAGCTTGTGCACGTAGAACTCGGCCCGTTCGAGGCTGCCGCGCTCCAGCACGCTGCGCCCCTGGGTGTGGACCTCGAGCATGTGCCGCTCGGCCTTGGGCTTGGGCCAGCCAAACACCGTCATGAACACATGCGTGACGTACACCATCAGGTTCACCGGGTCGTTCCAGCACACCACCAGATACCCGGGCTCGCGTCGCCGCTGCGGCTCGGTCTGCTCGCCCGACTCGACCTCGGGACGTTGCACCGGCACTGCCACTTCTGCCATGTCGCCAGCTTAGGCGAAGGCCCGGCCAAGTTCAATGGCCGGGGCGGCC
>JBBIJZ010000102.1:0-5791 GCA_037445715.1 Verrucomicrobiales bacterium
TGCGGGCTGGCCGCGGGGTGGGCGCGGTGGCGCCGGCAGGCAACGCTGCTGGCCCACGGCAAGCACCGCGAGTTGACCGCGCCGGGCTGGGTGGCGGACACCGGCCGGCTGCGGCGCTGGCTGGGAGAGGTGTGCGGCACGCCGCTGACCGAGGGCCTGGCGGCCACGGCCCGTTGGTACCGCGAGGCGGGCTGGTTGTGAACGGGCGGGCCCTTTGGCGATGAAACACTACACGTTCGTGGATTATGCCACCCAGGGGTACATCGCCCTGGTGGGGCTGTTGATTCTCGGCTTCCACAATGAACGGGTGCCGGGGGTGCCGCTCCTGCTGGCATTGCATGGCCTGGTGCTGGCCCTGGTGCACGCGTTGATCCGGTTCCACGCGCGCTGCCGGCCGCCCCACCCGGCGCTGGACCTGCTCCGCCACTTTTACCCCATCCTGCTCTACACGGGCTTTTACCGGGAAACCGGCGTGCTCAACGAGATGTTCGTGCCCGAGTACCTGGACGTGTGGTTTGTCGAGCTGGAGCAGCGCCTGTTCGGGTTCCAACCCAGCCTGGTGTTCATGCACCGCCTGCCGTACCGGTGGGCGAGCGAGCTTTTCTACGGCGCGTACTTCTCGTACTACGTGATGATCGCCGGGGTGGGCCTGGCGTTGTTCCTGCGCAACCGCCGGCAGTTCTTCCACTACGTGTCGGTGGTCAGTTTCGCGTTTTACTGCTGCTACCTGGCTTTTATCGGCCTGCCGGTCACCGGACCGCGGCTGTTCTTCCGGGAAGTGGACCACTTCCGCCTGCCGGCAGAATGGCTGGCGCAGGGCGCGGCCCATCCCTATCCCGAAGCGGTGATGCGGGGCGTGATGTACCACGTCATCGCCTGGATTTACGAAATGTTCGAGCCGCCCGGCGCGGCGTTTCCCAGCAGCCACGTGGTGGTGGCCCTTTGCACCCTGTACTTCACGTGGCGCTATCTGCCACGTCTCCGCTACATCCACCTGGCCGCGGTGGTGCTCCTGTGCTTGTCCACGGTGTACTGCCGGTTCCATTACGCGGTGGACGTGTTGGCGGGGATCGGGGTCGCGGCCGTGCTCATCCCACTGGGCAACCGACTCTACCAGCGCTGGGAACCCGCCAGGTTTCCAGAACCGGCGCCGGCACACGCCGGGTCGCACGACGCGCGCGCCGAACCGGCGCCCGCGGCTCGTAACCCCGGCCAAGGTCGAAGGTCGAAGGTCGAAAGCTGAAATTCGAGGGCGGGTGGCGCTGCGGGTCGAAGGGGGCTGTCGCCGGAACGAAAAAGCGGCCGCCAGCGGCCGCACTCCAAACGCTGCCGCGAGGCAGGAGTGTCCTGCACACGGCGCGGAGGGTCAGCTCGCGCGCACCGGCCAGGACGCTTTGGAAGGCCTGGTCGGTGAAATTCTCGGCCGTGCACTCGATGTGGTCGAACCACGCGCCGGTGGTTTTCTCGCCGCCAAGCGCGCGCAGCCAGCGGAAGTTGACGTAGCCCTCGGTTGGTTGCACGTAGCCCATGCGCCGGGTGTGCGGGTTGCGCACCTCCGTGCCCACCCACACCGGGTCGAAGGGCCCGGCCATCCGCTCCGGGTCGTAGCCGAAAAGGTGGAACCGGTCGTACCACTGCGGGAACTTGAGGATCAGTCGCACGTCCGGTCGTTGCGCCCGCGCCGGGCCGAGCATCAGCGGCTCGATCAGGGACACCAGCAGGTCGCGCCGGTACGCGGCCCACGAGCGCGCGCCCCGCGCCGCCTCCGAGACGGGTGAGGTGTCGCCGGTGCAGAAAAAGTCGTCCACGATGAGGGTATCGAAGACCGCGGCGTTTTCCGTGAAGAACCGGGCCACGTCGCGCCGGGTTTTTTCGGCCTCCCAGTTCAGCCAACCCAGGCCCTCGTTTTGGCGCACGCCGAAGCCGGCGCCCGGCACGGTGGCCACGCCGCCGGCACTGGCCAGGCCGTGCGCGGCCAGGAAGTCGCGCACCTCGGCCAGGGTGGCGGGCGGCACATATTCATCGCCGCGGCGGCCTTCGAGAAAAACCCGGCTCACGTGCAGCGCCTGCAACCGGGCGAGGGCAGCGGTGCGGACCGTCGGCGGGGCCAGGTGCTGCAACACGTCGGTGGCGGTGGCGTACACGCTCAGGGTCAGCGCGGGTGCAGACGGAGCGGGTAGCGCGGCGGGCGTGGTCGGAGCGGCGGCCCCACTGAGTCGGAGGAGCGCGGCCAGGGCCAGGCCGGTGACCCGTTGCGCGCGGAGACGGGGCGGTTTCAAGGCGGCCATGTCAGGGCAGGCGGGTGGTGAACCGGTAAGTGCCGGCGGCGACCGACAGCGTCGCCTCGTTCCCGGCCCGGTGCAGCAACCGGACGTGTTCCACCGCGGCCAGCGGCCGGTCGCTTTCGGTGAGGGGTTCGGCATCGGCCGCCGGCAACACCACGGTCGCGGTGGTGTTCGGCGGGATGGTTGCCTCCAGCTCGAACCGCCCGTCGCGGATGCGCCAGGCGGTGGCGATGCGCCCGCGGATCGAGTCGTACTCGGCCCGTGCCCAGGTCACGCCGCCGCCGGGCTGCGGGGCGATGGTGAAATGTTTCCAGCCGGGTTGTGCCTCGTCCGGGTTCAAGCCGGCGACGTGGCGCCAGACCCATTCGCCCACCGCGCCGAAGGCCCAGTGGTTGAACGAATTCATCCCGGGGTCCTGGAAGCCGCGGCCCTGGACGTAGCCGTCCCAGCGTTCCCAGATGGTGGTGGCGCCGTTGTCCAGCATGTACCGCCAGGAGGGGAAGGTGCGGTTGGTCAACAGGAGCCAGGCCAGGTCGGGGTGGCCCCAGCGGCTCAACTCGAGCATCGCCCGGTGGGTGGACTGAATCCCGGTCGAGAGGTGGTTCTGGTAACGGCGGATGCCGGCGACCAGGTGTGCCGCCGCCCTCGGCCGGAGCGGCTCGGGCAGCAGATCGAAGTGCAACGCCAGTGCGTAACCGGCCTGGGTATCGCCCGTGATGTGACCGTCCGGTCCGACAAAGTGCCGGTTGAACGCGGCCCGGATGCGCCCGGCCAGGTCGGCATAATGCCGGGCCTCCTCGGGGCGGCCCAACACGGCGGCCATGCGGGCCACCCGTTCGGTCGAGCGGGCAAAAAAGGCGGTGGCAAAAACTTCTTTCGGCACCGCCGCGCCGTTGGTCGGCCAGCCGGCCTGGTGGATCCAGTCGCCGTTGAGCCAGTCGTTGTAGTCGTTGTGGCGGTTGGTGGCCCAGATCAGGTCCGGGTTGTGGCGGTGCACGTAATCCACCCAGCGCCGCGCGGCGTCGAAGTGCCCGGCCAGCAAGCGGGCGTCGGCGTAGTTGAGCCAGACAACCCAGGGCACCAGAACCCCCGCATCCGCCCAGGCCGGAGCGCCGCTGAAGCCCTGGTTGGGATTCCCCGGGTGCGGCGCGAAGTCGGGGAACCGGCCGTCGTCGGCCTGGTCGTCGCGGACGTCGCGCACGAACTTCGTGAAAAAGGCCGCCAGGTCCATGTGGAAGACGGCCGTCTGGGCAAAGGCCTGGATGTCGCCCATCCAACCGAAGCGCTCGTCCCGCTGCGGGCAGTCGTTGGGCGTGCTCATCAGGTTGCCGCGCTGGGTCCAGAGGATGTTTTCCATGAGCCGGTTCAGGGCGGGGTCCGAACACGCGAACCGGCCCACCACCGGCGCGGCCGAATGCAAGACGCGCCCCACCAGCGCGTGGGGGTCCGGCGGCGCCGCCAGACCGGTGACCTCGACGTAACGGAAGCCGTGATAGGTGAAGCGCGGCTCGAACCGGAACGGGCCGTCGGCGGCGGGGATGTAGTGGTCGGTCTGCGCGGCGCCCCGCAGGTTGGCGGTGTACAGGGTGCCGTCCTCGTGGAGCATCTCGGCGTGGCGGAGCGTGACGGTCTGACCGGCCCGGCCGAGCGCCGCGAGCCGGCACCAACCCACCATGTTCTGGCCGAGGTCGAAGATGAACACCCCCGGCCGCGGCCGGGTGACCGCGATCGGCACCAGTTCCTTCACCACCTGGATCGGTTCATTGCACTGCCAGACCAGCGGCGGCCCTTCCTCGCGTGGAAAGGCCCGTACCGGGGTCCAGGCGGCGGCGTCGAACCCGGGCGCGTCCCAGCCGGGTTGCTCGCGCCGGGCGTCGTAGGTCTCGCCGTCGTAGATGCCGGCGGCGCGGATCGGGCCGTCGAGCGTGCTGCGCCAGGCCTCGTCGCTGGTCACCCGTTGGCGCGAACCGTCGGTGTATTCGATCTCCAGTTGCAGCCAGAACCGCGGCGTGGTGCCGTAGGCGCCCCGGCCCACCACCATCAACCGGCCCGCATACCAACCCTCGCCCAACAGCGCGCCCAGGACGTTCTCGCCCGGCCGCAGCCACGGGGTGACCTCGTACACCTGGTACTGCACGCGCCGCCGGTAACTGGTCCACTCGGGGGCCAGGACCTGCTCGCCCACCCGCCGGCCGTTGAGCCGCAGCTCGTAAAGGCCCAACGCGCTGGCGTAGGCCGTGGCGCGCCGCACCGGCCGGTCCACCCGGAACGCGCGGCGCAACAGCGCGGCCGGCAACGCCCCGAGCCCTCCATCGGGCGGCACCGTCACCAGCACCCCGTCGGTCAGGTTCGCTTTGGCCCAGGGCCCGGTCTCGATGGAATCGAGCGCCGCCACCGCCGCGCCCCGGGCCAGATTGGTCGGGCCGTGGAGTACCTCCAGTTCGGCCAGGGCAAAGCCGTGGTGGTCCGCGTCGCGTCGGGCCAGGCGCGTGACGGTCAGGCGGAGGAACCGTGCGGTGGTGGCCGGGAGCGCGTAGGCGGGCGCGTTGGTGCCGGGGTTGGGTTCGTCCGCCGCGGTGCGGTCCAGCAGCAGGCGGGCGTCGGCGAAGTCGGCGCGCGCCGCGGCCTCGATTTTGAAGCGGGCGGGAAACAGGAAGCCCGGCGTGTCCGGCTGCCAATCGTACGGCCGGGCCGGGTACAAGCGCACCGCATCGAACGTGCGGGGCTGGCCGAGGTCCACCACCACCCACTTGGCGGCCCCGGCGGTCCCGGCCAGGGCGCTGTGATAACCGTTGAGCGGGCGACGGGCCGCGGCGTGGGTCAGACCGGCGGCATCGGCGATCCATCGGGCGCCCCAATCCGCGGCCTCCAGCAAACCCAGGGTCCAGGAGGCCGGCGCGCTCCAGGCCGAGGGCTGATCGGCCCGGTCCCAAACGCGCACTTTCCACCAGACCTGCTGGCGAGAGACCAGCGGCCGGCCGGCGTACACCACATGCAGGGTTTGGTCGGACACGACCCTGCCCGAGTCCCACAGATCGGCGCGGTTGCGGGCCAGGTTCTCGGCGGTCGAAGCGACCAGGATTTGGTAGGCGGTTTGCCCCCAGCCCCGTTCCCGGGCGACCGGCACCCAGCTCAGGCGGGGCTGCGCGACGTCCACCCCGGTCGGGTTGACGCGATATTCGCAGCGCAGTTGTTCCGGCGCGGACGGCGCGGCGGCGCTGACCAGCGCGGGCACACCCCAACCGGCCAACACCCAGCCCCACCAGAAGACCCGGGGAAACATGCGGCGAGGTTAACCCCGTCCCCCGGGCCTTGCCAACCGCGTTGCGGCAAGGCCCGCACGCATCCCCCCGCCCGCGCCGAAATGAGGCCCCCGGCCGCCGTGCAGCCGCGCGGCCCTACCATGTGTATCGGCCCTACCCTGTAAACACGCCGCCTGCCCGGCCAGGCGCCGCTGCGCTAGTTCGGCAGGTTGCCGCTGCCCACGGTTCGGTAGGCGCCGCCGC
>JBBIJZ010000102.1:5891-15520 GCA_037445715.1 Verrucomicrobiales bacterium
GCGCCGGCGCCGAGTGCGACTCTGCCGGCGGCCACACCGCCTTTGGACTTCGTTTCAGCGCGGATTCGTGTCACAAGGACGCCGTGACCGAACCGGTCGCCCAGCCTCGCGAAAACCGGCCGCCCGCCGCCGCGGCCGCGGCGCCCGTGTCGCGGCTGGTGTTGTGGCTGGCGCTGATGGTCCTGTTGGCGATCCCGGCCCGGGTCATCACCTACGGTTACCTGCCGGCGGATGATGCGCTGCGGCACGCGGCGAAGGCGGTCAGCGGCAAGACCTGGCCGGAAATCCTGGTGCTGGGCCCGCATTACACCGTGGACCACAATTACGGCTGGGAGGCCTGGCTGCGGCTGCTGCACCGGCTCACCGGTTGGGAGGCCGAACGCCTGGTGGATTGGTCGGTGCTGGGCCTGTTTGTCCTGGCCGCCGGGGCGGGCCTGACCGGGGTGCGCCGGCCGGAGGCGTGGTTGGGCGTGTTGCTGGTGTTTTTCGTGGCCTGGCCGCCGCTGGCCCTGCGCTGGATGAACGGCCGGCCATTGTTGCTGAGCATCGCGGCGTTGGTGGCGGTGTTGTTTTGGATGGCCTCGGCGCCGGCCCCGCGGCCCGGCGGGGGCCGGTGGGTCGGGATTACGGTCCTCCTCGCGCTGGCCGTGTTCGTGCACGGGGTGTGGTATCTGTGGGTGTTGCCGGTGGTGGCGTGTTTTCTGGCCGGGGAACGCCGCTGGGGCCTGGCCCTGGCCGGGGCCTGGCTGGGCGGCAGCGCGTGGGCCGCGCTGGCAACCGGCCAGCCGGTGGATTACCTCGTCGAGGCCGTGCGCACGGCGTGGCGCGCAGTGCAAATGCACCCGACCGCGCGCACGCGGGTCTCGGAGCTGCAACCGGCCTCGAGCGGGCTGTGGTTGTTCCTGGTGCTGGGCGGGTTGCTGGCCCTGCGCCCGCTGGCCCGGCTGGAGGCGCGTCCGCTGACCCGGCTCCCGGCCTTCTGGCTGGCAGCGCTGGGCTGGACGCTGGGCTTCTGGAACCGGCGGTTCTGGGAGGACTGGGGCCTGCCGGCGTTGATGGTGCTGGCGGCGGGCGACCTGGACCTGTACCTGCGCGGGACGCTCGCCGCGGCGGCCCCCCGCCGGCTGGCCCTGACCGTGTGCCTGGCCGGGGTGCTGTTTGGCGTCGTGACCAGCGACGCGGACAGTCGCTGGACGCGCAGCCTGACGCGGCAATACCTGGTGCAGGGCGACCCCGAACTGGCCGGCTGGCTGCCCGAGCCGGGCGGGATTTTTTACGCGGCAGACCCGGCGTTTTTCTACGAGACCTTCTTCCAGAACCCGCGGGCGGACTGGCGGTACATCCTGGGCTTCGAGATGACCCTGATGCCGGCGGAGGACTTCCAAATCCTCCACCGCATCCTGTGGAACTTCGGGGCCGGCGCCAGCTACCGGCCCTGGGTGGAGAAGCTGCGCCCGGCGGACCGGCTGTTTGTGCGCGGGGATCCCGGCAGCCCGCCGGCCATCCCGGGCCTGGAGTGGCATCACACGCGGGGCGGGATGTGGAGCGGCCGGCGGCCGCGGGCGGAGGCCGGCGCGCCGGCACCGGGGCAGTGACCGGGGCGTTCCGCGCCGGCCGGGGGCTTCAAAACGTTCGGCCCGGTTGCTTGACAGTCCGGGAGGCAATCCGCATTTTGGCCGCTCGCCTTTCCGGCAACATCCCGAAAGCAAGCATTTCAAGGCCATGACGGAACCACACAATCCCTTCGGCGCCCGGCGCGCGTTTGACCCCGGCACCGGCCGGCCGGGCTGGCTGTACTCCCTGCCCGCCCTCGAGGAGGCCGGGGTGGGCCCGGTGTCCCGCCTGCCGGTGTCGTTGCGACTGGTGCTCGAATCGGTGCTGCGCAACTGCGACGGCGCCCGCATCACCGAGGACCACGTGCGCGCCCTGGCGCAATGGGAGCCGCGCGCGCCCCGCACCGCCGAAATCCCCTTCGTGGTGGCGCGCATTCTGTTGCAGGACTTCACCGGCGTGCCGTTGCTGGTGGACCTGGCGGCCATGCGCTCGGCCGTGGCCCGCCTGGGCCGGGACCCGGGGCTGGTCGAGCCGTTGGTGCCGGTGGACCTGGTGGTGGACCACTCGGTGCAGGTGGACTTCGCGGGTACGCCGGACGCCTTCCGGAACAACCTCGAGATGGAGTTCCTCCGCAACCGGGAGCGGTACGCCTTCCTGAAATGGGGCATGCAGGCCTTTCGGACCTTCCGGGTGGTGCCGCCGGGCATCGGCATCGTGCACCAGGTCAACCTCGAGTACCTCGCCCGCGGCGTGCTGCACCAGGACGACCTCTACTACCCGGACACGCTGGTGGGCACCGACTCCCACACCACCATGATCAACGGCCTGGGCATCGTGGGCTGGGGCGTGGGCGGCATCGAGGCCGAGGCCGGGATGCTCGGCCAGCCGGTGTACTTCCTGACCCCCGACGTCGTGGGCGTGCACCTGACCGGCACCCTGCGCGAGGGCGTGACCGCCACCGACGTGGTGCTGACGGTGACGCAGATGCTCCGGCAGGCCAGGGTGGTGGGCAAATTCGTCGAGTTCTTCGGCCCCGGCGCCGCCGCGCTCTCGGTGGTGGACCGGGCCACAATCGCCAACATGGCCCCCGAATACGGCGCCACGCTGGGGTTCTTCCCCGTGGACCAGGAATGCGTCAACTACCTGCGGGCCACCGGCCGCGACGAGGACCTGTTGCGCGCCTACGAGGCGTACTACCGCGCCCAGGGCCTCTTCGGCATGCCGCAAAAGGGCCAGATTGCCTACTCGCAGGAACTCGAGCTGGACCTGGGCAGCATCGTGCCCAGCGTGGCCGGCCCGAAACGGCCGCAGGACCGCATCGAACTGTCCGCACTCAAGACGCGTTTCACCGAGTTGCTGACCCGCCCGGTCCCCGAGGGCGGCTACGGCAAACCGCCCGCCGAGCTTGCCCGCCGCGTCCTGGTCAACGGCTACCGCCCCGCCCACCTCCACCCCGAGTGGCAGGCCGGCCTGCGGCACCCCCAGGTCGAACCCAGCGAAAGCGAGATGCGCGACCAGCATCCCGCGCCGGACAACATCACCATCACCCGCGACGAGCTCAAATGCGAGCTGCGGCACGGCTCGGTGTTCATTGCCGCGATCACCAGTTGCACCAACACTTCCAACCCCACCGTCATGCTCGCCGCCGGCCTGCTCGCCCGCAAGGCCGTCGCGCGCGGCCTGCGCGTGCCGCCCACCGTCAAAACCTCCCTCGCCCCGGGCTCGCGCGCGGTGACCGATTACCTGACCCGCACCGGCCTGCAGGAGGCCCTGGACCAACTGGGCTTCCACCTGGTGGGCTACGGCTGCACCACCTGCATCGGCAACTCCGGCCCGCTCGAGGCGCACCTGGAAGAAGCCGTCCTGCGAAACGACCTCGTGGCCGCCGCCGTCCTCTCCGGCAACCGCAACTTCGAGGCCCGCGTGCACCAGAGCCTCAAGGCCAATTTCCTCATGTCCCCGCCCCTGGTCGTGGCCTTCGCCCTGGCCGGCCGGGTGGACATCAACCTGGCCGAGGAACCCCTGGGCACCGGCGCGGACGGCCGCCCCGTGTACCTGCGCGAACTCTGGCCCAGCCTCGAGGAGATTCGCGCCCTGCTCCACCACGCCCTGGAGCCGGCGGTGTACCGCGCCCTGTACCGGGACTTCCTCGCGCAGAACCCCAAATGGAACGAAATCCCCTCCGTCACCGGCCCGGTCTATCAGTGGGACCCCACCAGCACCTACATCCAGGAACCGCCGTTCTTCCGCGACTTCTCCCGGCGCCCGCACGCCATTACTGAAATCAAGGGCGCCCGCTGCCTGGCCCTCTTCGGCGACAGCGTCACCACCGACCACATCTCCCCCGCCGGCGCGATCAAAAAGGACTCCCCCGCCGGTCAATACCTGCTCGAACACCGCGTGGCCGTGGCGGACTTCAACAGCTACGGCGCCCGCCGGGGCAACGACCGCGTCATGACCCGCGGCACCTTCGCCAATGTCCGCATCAAAAACCTCATGCTCGGCGGCGAAGAAGGCGGGTACACGCGCTTCCAGCCCGGCGGCGAGAAAATGACCATCTTCGATGCCGCCATGCGTTACGCGGAGAGCCGCACGCCGCTGATCGTGATCGCCGGCCACGAATACGGCACCGGCAGCTCGCGCGACTGGGCGGCCAAGGGCCCGGCCCTGCTGGGGGTGAAGGCGGTCGTCGCCCAGAGCTTCGAACGCATTCACCGCTCCAACCTGGTGGGCATGGGCATCCTGCCGCTCCAGTTCAAGGAGGGCACCAATGCCCAGAGCCTCAGGCTCGACGGGTCCGAACTCTACGAGGTCCAGGGCCTGGGCCCGAACCTCAAGCCGCAGCAGGACCTCACCCTGTGGATCCGCCGCACCACCGGCGCGGTCGAACGGGTCCCGGTCACCTGCCGCATTGATACCCCCATCGAGGTCGAATACTACCGCCACGGCGGCATCCTGCCCTACGTGTTGCGGCAGTTGCTGAACCGCGCCCAGCCCTGAGGCCTGGGGGGCACTCGGCCGCCCGCGAGACGGCCGACGGCCGGTCGGTGCCTACCTGTCGGGACCGGGTGGAACGGGCAACCTGCCCGTTCCGCCGGGCTACCGAGCCCGGCGGTGTAGAGGCGGGTTTCCAACCTGCCCTGGCGCCGATTTCCCAATCGGCACTGGGGGAGAACGCGGAGGCCCTGTGGGTTGGGAAATCCGCGCTACAGCCGCCCCGGGGGCTGCCGCTACGCCGCCGACCGCGCCGGCGAGGCGGCGCACTCCACGCGCTTCGCGGACTTCGGAAGCCGCCGTCACTCGCGCCCGCGTCTGGATTGCGGCGGCTTGCCGCCGCTTTCTGCGCGGGAGGAAAGGGGGAAGCTCAGGAGAAACCCGCGACACGACCGCCTGGGCAGTCGCCCCGACGGCCTACCCGGCCACAGCTTGAAACCGGGATGCATCCGTGGGGTGTGCCTGCAAAAACCCACTTGTCACCCATCACAAGCTGCGCTTGATTGCGCACCGATGCCCACGGTCATCACCAGGCCTGGCCCGCAACGCCCGCTCCGCCATCTCGCGTGGCTGGTGCCGGTGGTGGCGTGCTGGCTGCTGGCACAGGCCGCGGCCTTCTGGCCCGAGCTCCATCGTTGCCTGCATGAAAGCGCGGGCAAACCGGAGCACCAGTGCGCCGCCGTCCTGTTCCAGCAGGGCTTGATCGAGTCGGCGCCTGCCCATCCGCTGCCCGTTCCTCCGGCCGCGGTTCTGGTTTCCTCCCCCGAAGCACCGACGACGCTCCCGGCCGGCTGGAGTGAGTGGTTGCCGCCGGGCCGCGCTCCCCCCGCGGCCTGATCCACGGTTGTCGGCGTCGGGGTTTCCCTGCGGGGAAACGCCCGGCGTAAACCTCCCTATTTCGCGTCAACCTTCTGCCCTGACCGACCGCGCCCTGTCGCCGGCCGGAATTGGGGCTCTTGGAAACTTGGAAACATGAAAACGACCCGCTCTTTGCTCCATGCCTTTACACTGATCGAACTGCTGGTGGTCATCGCCATCATCGGCATCCTCGCCGCGTTGCTCCTGCCAGCCCTGGCCTCGGCCAAGGTCAAGGCCCGCCAGATCGGGTGCGCCTCGAACCTGCACCAGATCGGGCTGGCCCTGGCGATGTACGCCGACGACCACCAGGGCTGGCTGCCCGAAACCACCCACGGGACGACCGAAACGAACCGCTCGTGGATTTTCACCCTCAAACCCTACCTGGCCAACGTGGACCAGGTCCGCATCTGCCCGGCCGACCCCCTGGGCCGGGAGCGGCTCCGCGCCGGCGCCAGCAGCTACGTGCTCAACGAATACACCTCGGTGGACCTGGTGGACCCCTTCGGCGGCGTGCGGGAATCCTTCCGCAACCTCAACCGCCTGGCCCGCCCCACCGACACCATCACCGTCTTCATCGGCGCCGAATCTCTCAGCCCCAGTGTGTACCAGGACCACACCCACTCGCGGAACTGGCACAAGGGCTGGCATACCGTGATTGCCGACATCGAGCCCAACCGGTTCCGCACCGGCGGCACCGACACCAATCACCTCAACGGCTCGGCGAACTACCTCTTCGCCGACACCCACGTCACCACCTGGCGCGCCCCCCTCGTGAAGGCGCGTTTCGACCGTGGCGAAAACATCGCCCGGCCGCCGGAGTAGGCGGTCGGCGTTGCCCTGTCTGAGTGAAATCAATCAACCCTCAAAACCCCTTGTGAAATGAACCTGAAGACGACTCCTTCAACCGTTCTTTGGTCCGCCGCCTGGCCCGCGGCGGCCGCGTTCGGCCTGGCCGGCGCGCTGAACGCCCAAACCGTCCTCCGCTCCGGCCACATGGACCTGGGCGTGGCCCACGACAACGGCGCCCTGGAACTGCACCTCCACGCCCACGATCCCGAGCCGGACGGCACCGAGTTCGGCCCCGGTGAAGCGATCCTCGAGGTGGGCCCCGCGGCGCAAACCACCGTACCGGCCAACCCGCAGTTCGCCTTCCTCGGCGCCCCCGGTGACACGCTCTACCTGTTGTCCGCCACGGAAAACCCGGCTCTGCCCTTTCTGGGCCTGGCGGCCGAAGAGGTCGAGCCGGGGCTCTTTGCCGGCGACCTCCTCACCCTCACCCTCACCGGCGCCGCCGGACCGGGTGAGTTTGCGCTGTTCACCGTGGATGCCTTCGGCAGCCCCACCGTGCACATGAACACCCGCGACGGCATCACCGCCGCGGACCACACAACCCTGCTGGCCGGCAGCCACGGCCACGCCAACTGGGCCTTCTCGGCACCCGGCGACTACGACCTGACCTTCGTGGCCTCGGGCACGCTCGAGGGCGGCGGCAGCGTGTCGAGTGATCCTGCCACCTTCCGCTTCACCGTGGTGCCGGAGCCCGGCCCGGCCGCCTTGCTGGTTTTGGGCGGGCTGGGTTGGTGGCTCGCCCGGCGTCGCCAATCCTAACCCGGACGGCATGACCGGCCGGGGTCCCGGCCTGCTTGGAACTGTCCCCGCAGGTCCACCCCCGGCCGGACCTCCCTGTCCGCGATTCCTGACCTGCCATGAAACGCACTGCCTTGCTGCCTGGCCTGCTCGGACTTGGGGCCGTCGCCCCCTTCGTCGCCGCCGCTGAAGAACGGACGCGGCTGACCACCGAGCACGCCGACTTGTGGGTCGCGTACCAGCCGGACGATCCCACCAACAAGCTGGCGCTGGTCGTCCCCGACCACGATCACGGCGTCACGTTCCTCTCCAATCAGGTGGCCCTCGTCGTGGCCGAGGCCGCCCGCACCGACCTGCCCGGCGACATCCCCCCGCTGGGTCAGGCCGGCGATCCGATCTGGATTCTGCCGCAAACCCAGGACCCGGCCCTGCTGTTCCTGGGCCTGTCTGCCGAGGCGGTCCCCGCCGCGGTGTTTCCCCAGGGCCTCACGCTCCACCTGCGCGCGGTCGAGGGCCCCGGCCACTTCTTCGCCTGGCAAGCCGGCCTGGGCGGGTTGGACATCCGCGTCAACACCCGCGACGGCCTGGACGAGACCGACCAGCTCCCGCTGGTCCCCGGCAGCCACGCGCATTGGAACCTCGGCTTCACCACCAACGGCGTGTACGAGCTGGTCTTTGAAGTCCAGGGCCGCCGCGCCGGGGTCGAGACCAACGACTTCAGCCTCCCCACGCCGATCCGCTTCGAGGTCGAGCCGCTGCCGCCACCGGAAGAAAAGCCCTTCATCCGCTGGCAGCGCGAGCAATGGCCAGAAGTGACGGACGACGCGGTCATCAGCGCCGGCGCCGACCCCGACGGCGACGGTGTGGTCAACGCCGCCGAGTACGCCCTGGCCCTGAACCCGCACGTGCCCGACCGCGACCGCCTGCCGCGCCTGCGGCTGGTGGAGACCCCGGCCGGCCGGCAGTGGCGCCTCGAGTTCGAGCCCAACCCCGCGGCCACGGATATCCTCTTCCGCGCCTGGCAAACCGGCGACCTGTCAGGGGCGACTGCCTGGCAGACCGTGGCCGGTCCCCGCGCCGAGCCAACGCCCGACGGCCGGCCGCGCCTGATCTTTGAGGGGGCCGCCCCGCCGGCGGGGCAGTTCGTGCGCTGGGGCGTCGAGTTTGTCCCTTGAAGCCGCGCGCCGCGTCGGGAACCGGCCGGCCGTTCGGATCGGCCCCCATCCCTCGCACCGGTGCACCGCACTTGCGGGCGGGCCCGGTGCCGAGGGGGGCGCGGGGACCGCTCCCCCCCGGCGCGAATATCACGTTGAGGGAATCGGTTCACACGCTAAGCTGGGGGGCGTGCATTTGTCGGACGGCATCCTGCCCGCGCCGTGGCTGGCCGCCGGGTGGGTCGGCGCCGGCGCGCTGGCCTGGTGGGGCAGCCGGGGACTGCGCGAGGCGGACCCGCCGCGCGTGGCGGTCTTTACGGCGGCCTTTTTCGTCGCCTCGTTGCTGCATTTCCCCGTGCCGCCCACCAGCGTGCATTTGCTCCTCAACGGTCTGCTGGGCGTGGTGCTGGGGCGACGCGCGCTGCTGGCCATCCCGGTGGGTCTGGGCCTCCAGGCCGCACTGCTCGGGCACGGGGGACTGACAACGGTGGGCGTCAACGCCACGATGTTCGGGCTGGCCGCGCTGTTGGCCGGGGCCGGTTACGACCTTCTGGTGCGGCGCGGCGGCGGGCGCCCGTTTTGGGGCGGCGCGTTCGCCGCGGCGCTGGGGGTACTGGCGGCGGGCGTGCAGTTGACGTTGCTGCTCTGGGCGCTGGGCGAGGCGTTTCGGCCGGTGGCGCAGTTCGCGTTCCTGGCGCACCTGCCGGTACTGGGGATCGAGGCCCTGGTCACCGGGTTCACGGTCGAGTTTCTGCACCGGGTGCAACCCGCCCTCTTGTCGCGTGCGGCCGCATGAAGACTCGCGTGCTCCTCGCTGCCCTGGGCGTGGCGCTGGCCGCGACGCTGCAGGCCCACCGCCTCGGCGCCCGCTGGGAAATCTCCGGGCACACGTTGATCGTGCTGGCCCGGGCCGAGGACACGCCGGCCGCCGGGGCGGAGGTGGAGTTGCGCGACGCGGCCGGAGCGGTGCTCGCCAGCGGGGTGCTGGACGCCGCGGGTCGTTTTGAATGGCCGCTGGCGCCGGCGGCGGGCGACCTGACCGTGGTGGTCAACGCCGGGCCGGGTCATCGCCGCACGTTGCTCATCCCGGCCGTGCAACTGCGGGCCGCCACCGCATCCGGGACCGGTGCTGCGCCGGCCGCCGCGCCTCCGGATACCCCTGCGCCGGCGGCCCGCCACGGCGCGAGTGACGGCGTCGAGCCGCTGGCCGTGCGGGTGGTGCTGGGGCTGACCTTTTTGCTGGCCGCCACGGCCGTGTGGGTGGGGTATCAGAACCACCGGCGGCTGGCGGTGCTGGAGCAACGCCTGGCGTCGCATGAGAAGCGAGGTTGAACTGTACGCCCGCGGCGCCTCGCCGGTGCACGCCTGGGACGCGCGCTGGAAACTGGCCGCCGCCGCCATGTTCGCGGCGGTGCTGGTGAGCCTGCAAACGCTCGCCGCCGCCGCGCCGGGCGCCGGGCTGGCGCTGGGCTGGTTGGTGGC
>JBBIJZ010000103.1:0-13062 GCA_037445715.1 Verrucomicrobiales bacterium
GCCGGAACGCCGCGGCCATGCGGCGCAGCACCGGGCTGGCGCCGACGACGGGGAACCCCCGGCCGGCCGCGCCAGGTCAGCGCCGGGCCTTGCGCGCCGCGGGGTAGCGAACCGGTTTGGCCGGCCGGGCAGGGGCGGGCGCGGCCGGGCCGTAACGCTGTTTGAGCTCGCGAATCTGATCGCGCAGCAGCGCGGCCTTTTCGAACTCGAGGTGGTTGGCCGCCTCGAGCATTTCGGCCTCCAGTTCCCGCAGGGTTTCGGTCACGTCGAAATCCCCGGCCGTTTCCTGCAACACTGCGGCCGCCGTTTCGGCGCCGGGCCGGCGCGTGGACAGGCTCTCCTCGACGGCGCGCGTGACACTGCGCGGGGTGATGCCGTGTTCGCGGTTGTAGGCCAGTTGCTTTTCCCGGCGGTAGTTCGAGATGGCCAGGAACTGCCGGATGCTGCGGGTCATCACGTCGGCGTACAGGATGACCTCGCCGTGGAGGTGGCGGGCGGCGCGGCCGGCGGTCTGGATGAGGCTGGTGGTGCTGCGCAGGTAGCCTTCCTTGTCGGCGTCGAGGATGGCCACGAGCGAGACCTCCGGCAGGTCCAGGCCCTCGCGGAGCAGGTTGATGCCCACCAGCACGTCAAAGTCGCCCTTGCGCAGGGCGCGCAGGATTTCCACCCGCTCGATGGCGTCAATCTCGCTGTGCAGGTAGCGGACGTTGATGCCCAGCTCGCGCAGGTAGTCGGTGAGTTCCTCGGCCGTGCGCTTGGTGAGGGTGGTGACCAGCACGCGTTCCCGGCGCTCGACCCGTTTGCGCGCCTCCTCGATCAGGTCGTCAATCTGTCCCTTCAGGGGCCGGACGCTCACCGGCGGGTCCACCAGGCCGGTGGGGCGGACGATCAACTCGACCACGTGGTCGCCGGCCCAGGCCAGTTCCTGCGGGCCGGGCGTGGCGCTGGCGTAAATGGTCTGGCCCTGGAGGGCCTGGAACTCGTCGAAGCGCAGCGGGCGGTTGTCCAGGGCGCTGGGCAGGCGGAAACCGTGATCCACCAACACCTGTTTGCGCGACATGTCCCCGGCGTACATGCCGCCGATCTGCGGGACGGTGGCGTGCGACTCGTCAATGATCAGCACGTAATCCTCGGGCAGGAAATCGAGCAGCGTGCAGGGCCGGGAACCGGGCGGCCGGCCGGCGATGTGCCGCGAGTAGTTCTCGATGCCCGAGCAGAAGCCCATTTCCTCCATCATCTCCAGATCGTACTCGGTGCGCATCTTCAGGCGCTGGGCCTCGAGCAGCTTGCCGCGGGCCTCGAACCACGCGATGCGCTCGGTCAGTTCCTGCCGGATGCTCAAAATGGCCCGCTTCAGCTTGTCCGGCCGGGTCACGAACTGTGCGCCCGGATACACCGTCACCGCGGGCAACTCCTCGAACTTGTGCCCGGTGAGCGGGTCAAAGCGCGTGATCCGCTCGACCTGGTCGCCGAAAAACTCGATCCGCAGCGCGTCCTCGGTGTAGGCCGGGCACAGCTCGACCACATCCCCGCGCACGCGGAACCGGCCGCGCTCGAAGGCGACGTCGTTGCGGCTGTACTGGAGCTCGACCAGCCGGGCCAGGAAGGCGTCCCGGTTCCACTCCTGCCCCACCCGCACGTGCACCAGCATGGCCTCGTAATCCTCCCGGCTGCCGATGCCGTAGATGCACGACACGCTGGCCACCACGATCACGTCCCGCCGGGCGAAGAGCGCGCTCAGGGTGGACAGTCGCAACCGCTCGATCTCCTCGTTGCGACTGGAGTCCTTCTCAATGTAGGTGTCCGTGCGCGGGATGTAGGCCTCGGGCTGGTAGTAATCGAAGTAGCTGACGAAGTACTCGACGGCGTTGCGGGGGAAAAAGCCCTTGAACTCGGCGTAGAGCTGGGCGGCCAGGGTCTTGTTGTGGGAGAGCACCAGCGCCGGGCGGTTCACCCGGGCGATGACGTTGGCCAGGGTGAAGGTCTTGCCCGAGCCGGTCACGCCCACCAGCACCTGATGGCGCACGCCGCGGTTCAGGCCCTCGACGAGCTGCTCGATGGCCCGCGGCTGGTCGCCGGCGGGCGCAAAGGGGGCCACCACTTCAAATTCCATCGTGCCACGCTAGCCAGTCCCCCGGGCGGGGTCAACCGGCACGCTGACCGGCACGCGGTGGCAACACCGCGTCCACCCGACCGGCTTGCCGGAAAAACTGCCGCCGCGCAGGCCCGGGGGCAGCGGCGTTCCTCCGGAGAACGCGGCGTCGGACAGCCCTCGGCCGGCTAGGTGCGCGGCAGGGCCACCGGGCCGGTGCGCGTCAGCTCACGGATGCCAAAGGCGCGCATCAGCTCGATGAACTTCTCCACCTTGCTCTCGTCGCCGGTGATCTCGATGGTCAGGCTCCTGGGCTGCACGTCAATGATCTTGGCCCGGAAGATGTCGGTGATTTGCATCACCTCGGCGCGCGAGGACGAGTCCACGCCCACCTTCACCAGGGCCAGTTCGCGGTCCACGTACTCGCCCTCGCGGAAGTCAATGACCTCGATGGTGTCCACCAGCTTGTCGAGCTGCTTGACGATCTGGTCCACCGTCTTGTCGTCGCCGCGGGTCACGATGGTCATGCGCGAGACGGTGGGGTCCTGGGTGGGCGCGACGTTCAGGGAGTCAATGTTGAAGCCCCGGCCGCTGAAGAGCCCTGCCACGCGGGTCAGCACGCCGAACTTGTTTTCCACGAGCACGGAGATGGTATGTCGCATGAGTCCTGGATGGGTTGCGTGTTGGTGGCGGCGCGCCGGTTCGGGGAGCCCCGTCCCGAAATGAAAAACCCGTGATCCGGACGGAACCACGGGCGACCAGCAAGCGCAGCCAGCAAAGCTCCCGGTCGCGTCAGTCGCTTACGACGACCACGCGCACCTGGGCGGGAGCATTGGCAATGTTCTGCATCGGCGCGCATTCAACCCGGGCCGGGCGGGCCGGTCAAACGCAAATTGCCGAAAGCGGCGCGCTCCGGGAGTTTTTGGTCTGGCCAGTTACGGAACTTCCCGCTGACGGCGCGTCGTGATGAACCCGACCGATTCGACCGATTCTGCTTCCGCCCCTCACGGCGCCACCAGCCGGTAGAACCGCACCGGCTCGCCCGCGGTCAACTGCACCCAGAACTCGAGCGGGCCCGTGCCGTTGGGCAGCACGTTGGTGACCACTTCCCAGGCTCCCTCGCCCAGCGCCGGCCGGCTCTCCAGGCGATAGGCGCGGCCGGCAGCGGCGTTGAAGGACAGGTAGAGCCGGTTGCCCGTCACGCGCAGCCCCAGGATGCGCACGCTGAACACCCGCGGGTCGGTGCCGCCCTGGAACTCGCCGCGGTTGTTCAAGCCGTCGCCATCGGGGTCGCCGTCCCCGCCGTCCGGGCCCGTAGCCGAGTCCGGGTCCAGGCCGTGGGCCAGCTCCCAATCATCGGGCAGGCCGTCGCCGTCGCTGTCGGCGTCGGGTGACGGCGTGGGACGTCCAGGGGTCGGCCGGGCGGCGCGCCAGTGGCGGGGCTCGTTGCCGTAGGCGGCGGGGTCGAAGCGTTGCAGCGACAAGCCCGTGCCCGCGGCGCCCGCCGGCCAGGGTGCGGCCGACCGGTAGTTCACCGTCTCGACCAGCAACTGCGGTACAAAGCCCGCGTCCGGGCGCGGCGGCTGCTGCGGCGTGTCTGGCCGGTACAGGCTGAGTCGCTCGCCTTCATTGGCCAATCGGCCGCTGAAGGGCCCGAAGACCGGCGTGGTTTCCGGCAGCTTGTAGCGGGCGCGGAAGGCGGCCAGGGCCGCGGTGTTGGTCCGCGGGTCAAAGCTGACCAATACCAAGTGGCCGCCGGCGGGCAGGCTGACCCCGGGCGGGAAGCTGAAGCGTATGCCGTCCGCCACCTGCCAGGTGTTGGTGGGGTAGTTCACGTCGTAGAGCGCCACGGGGGCAGGGCCGGGGTTGTGCAGCTCGATGAATTCCTCCTCCGGCACCTCGACCGGCACGCCGCCCGCCGTGGTCACCGGTTGGAACAGGATTTCCGAAATCACCACCGGCCCGACCCGCGGTCCGGCGTTGGGCCGGCCGGTGCCCTGGCGGAACTGCTCGAGGCTGGCGGGCCGGTCCATGCCAAAGGTCCGTTCGCGCAACGGAGCAAAATCCACCCCCGCGCTGGTGGGCACCCGGCCCCAGGACTCGCCGTTTTGGGCCGCACCGAACCGCGCCGCCGCCCGCCAGCCGGTGAACGCGCCGGTGGCGTCAGTGGCCGAGAGGTACACCTCGTCGCCGTGGGCCGAGTTGAGGGTGAAGGCCCCTTCCCCCAGGGCCGGGGCGTTGAACTGGGCCTCGTAAAAGACCCGGTAACCGCCGGCGGGCAGGACCGTGCCGGCCGGCAGGCGGTACTTGCGCCAGCGCTCGAGGCTGTTGCTGAGGTACCAGCCGCTCAGGTCCACCGGCAGGGGACCGGGGTTGTACAGCTCGATGGCGTCCTCCAGCGGCGGGTCGGTGTGACTGAGCACCTCGTTGATGACCACCGATTCCAGCGGCAGGTAGTTGGCCGTGCCGGGGGAGGGCGTCTCGGGGAAGCGGACCAGGTTGGTGCCGCCGTCGGGGAACCGGCCTTCGCTGACCTCGGCTTCCGGCACCAGCAGGTCCACCGAATCCACCAGCGCGCTGAGCGGGGTGTAAAGGCGGAGCGTCTCGCCCAGGCCGTCCAGGCGGAAGCCCACGTGGTCGGGTCCCTGATTGGTGTCGCCATCGGCCACCCAGACCGCGTAGCCCTGCGGGGCCAGGAAGGTCAGCGGGCGGAGGACGTGATTGGTCTGGCCGGCCTGCGACGGGTCGTCGCTGAGGCGGAAGCGGCCCAGGTCCACGGGCAGGGGCTGCGGATTGTACAGCTCGAACCAGTCCGCGCCGGCGGTTTGGGCCAGCCATTCATTGAGCCGCACAGCGGTGGGGTCGCCGAGGGTGGCGGGGGCGGCGTTGACTGCGCCGGGGGTGGGCGTGGCCAGCAACTGCCAGGAGCCGTCGCGCCGGCCGACGCTGAGGTCTTCCAGCGGGAAGCCGAACTCGAGGGCGTCCAGCAAGCGGCCCTGCGGATCGAACAGGTACACCTCGCCGCCGGCGTTGGGGAGGCTGCGGCCGGTGTTCAGTGGCGGGGTGGCAGAGGTCGAAGCGGGCCGCGAGCCGTCGCAATCCACCACCAGGTAGCCGCCGGCGGGAAGGCTGACGCCGGCGGGGAAGGTCCATTGGCCGGGCCGGGCGGTGCCCACGCTCAGGCTGTGGCCGGCGAGGTTCACGGCGTTGGTGCCCAGGTTGACCAGTTCGATCCAGTCCGCCGCCGTGGCTGCGCCCGGGCGACGATACGTCTGCGCGCGGGCGAGGACCTCGTTGAGCAACAACGTCGTGTTGGTGACCACGTAATTGGGCGCGCCGGGGCTGGCGGAGCCGGGGAACTGCGTCAGCGGCCCGGTGCCGTCGGGCAACAAGCCGGAGGAGACGGCCTCGAGGGCGCTTTTGTAGGTGAGCCTTTGGAGTTCGTTCCCGGCCGGATCGTGCAGGACCAGCGTGTCGCCCTCAGCGGGCAGGCGGAAATCGAGGTGGTCGGGGCCGGGGTTGCCGTCGGCACGGAGCACGCCGAAGCCGGCGGGGGCAAGGAAGGAGAGGGAGGTGATTTGTTGAAGGGCGTTGCTGGTGCCGATCCACAGGCCCTGCAAAGCGGCGGGCAGGGCCGGGTCGCGGTTGAAGAACTCGATCCAGTCGTCCTCGCCGGCCGGGGCGTTGGCGAGGAATTCGTTGATCACCACCTGGGCGGGGGCCGCCAGGGCGGCCGGCTCGTTCGGGGCCAGCGGGGTCGGTTCGGTGAGCTGCCAGGTGGCGGCGGCCCCCACGCGGCCGACACTGTAGCCGGCGGGCTGGAGGCCGTAGGTGACGGCGTCCACGCGGCGGCCCTGGGGATCGGTCAGGCGCAGGGTTTCGCCGGTGCGCTTGAGGGCGAAGGGGGCGCGTAGGCCGGGCGGCGAGCCGCCGGGATCACACCACAGCCGCAGGTAACCGCCGCCGGGCAGCGTGGTGCTGGCGGGGAAGGTGAAAGTGTTGGTGCCGTCCCCGGCCAGCCGCCAGCCGGCCAGGTTCACCGCGGCGCCGCCAGGGTTGAAGAACTCGACCCAGTCGGGATGCTGGTTATCGGTGCCGACGGCGAAGACCTCGTTGAGGCGGACGGCGGGCGGGGCGGGGATCGAATTGGGCGCGCCGGGCGTGCCGCCGACGAGGGCGCTGGCGTGCCAGTTGGCCGGGTCGTCCGGGTCGCCGGCGGGGTCGGTGATTTCCAGCGAGGGACCGTCGCCGTCGGGCTCGGGCGGCCAGGCGCCTTCGTCGTCGTACTCGACGGAGGTGACCACGCGGCCGGCGCGGTCCAGCAGGGCGAGGCGTTCGCCGCCGTTGGCCAGGGCGCCCTGGAACCAGCCGGCCACGGGCACGCCGGGGTAACGGGCGGTGAAGGCGTTGGTGTTGGCGGCGTTGGCCAGGACCAGGCGCGCGCCGGCGGCCAGGGTGGGGAAGGGCTCGGGGAAGCGGAAGTCCACGCCCTCGAGGGTGAAGCCGCTCAGGTCCACAGGCGTGCCGCCGAGGTTGGTCAGTTCGAGAAACTCGTAGGCGTCGCCGCCGGGCGGGTTGTACATGATTTCGGTGAAGCGGACCGGCAGGCCGAGGGCCTCGACCTGGTAGGCCGCCTCGGCCAGGGCACTCCATTCGCTGCCGTCCAGCGAACGGGCCTTGAGGACGAGATCGCCGGTGAGGATCAGCGGCCGGGCGGGGTCGTAGGCGCGGGCGTCGGGGGCCACGGCGCCGGTGAACATGACGCGGGGGTCGGTGCCGTTGGTGGTGTACCAGATGGTGCCGCGCAGGTTGGTGAGGGGGAGCGCGTAGCCGGCGGGAGCCCGCCCGGCGGGGAGGCTGAAGGCGGGGGCGTTGCTCGAGGCGAAGAGACCGGCGCGGTAGAGGTGGTCCAGCACGTAGCGACGGCGCTGGGGAATCCAGGTGGAGCCGATGCGGTCGTTGAAGCCGCTGACCGAGCCGTTGAGCCGGGCCTTGACGGTGTTGTAGCGGGCGCGGATGCGGGCGTCGGTGAGGGCGCCGTCGTTGAAGAAGTGTTTGTGGACGCGGTCGGCGAAGAGCAGCTTGAACTCGGGAATGACCTTCAGGGCGTTGAACAGCCGGGCGATGTCCGCGGTGCCCCAGGGGGGCGAGGTGGTGGAGAGCTGGTTGGCGATGGTGTTCCAGGAGGGGGAGTGGCCCTGCAGGCCGAAGGCCCATTCGGCGTCCCAGACGTAGAAGCGAAAGGGGGCGCCGGGCATGCGCTCGCGGGCCACGCGCCAGTTGTTGTGGGGCCAGTCGTCGTTGTCCGCGTAGATCAGCGGGCAGAGGTAGTCCACGAAGTTGGTCAGGTCCAGGCGGCGGGCCAGTTCGAGGTAGTTGGCGGCGTTGGTGAGGTTCACCGAGGTGGCGAAGCTGCGCAGGCTGTTCCAGGCGGTGGCGTCGCCCTCGCGGACCTCGCCGCCCTGGGCGATGAGGTCCCAGCGCTCGCCGCCGCCGTGGTAGGCGCGCAGGAAGTCCACATCAATGCGCTCGCAGGGGTTGTAGTAGCCCTTGTACACGCCGTTGAGGAACAGGTTCACGAACGTGCCCACCGCGGCGGGCTGCCCCACGTCGCGCGCCAGGCCGCGCACAAACTCGTCGGTCAGGAAGGGGTTGGTGGGGTCGTTCATGCCCGCGCGCAGCACGATCGTGTCGAAGGATTCCTGGGTGGTGTCCGGGAACAGGCGGCGGTTGAGCCGGCCCTGGCCGTACTCGCCGCGGAAGTACAGGCGGAAGGAGTACTTGTTGAAGGGCAACTGGCCGGACTTGTAGTTGTAGTTGCCGCGCACGTAATCGCCCCCCTGCACGCGCAGGCCGCAGTCCACCTGGAAGCCGCTGTTGTCCGCCGGGTCAATCCACTCGACCGAGACCGGCCGTTCCCAGGCCGGGCCGCGGTACCGCGGGTTGGGCGGTTCCATGATGCCTTTCGCGCCGTAGAGGTGGTTCGAGGCGGTGACCAGGCTCAGCGTCGGCAACCGCTGCCGCAGCGCCGGCTGGTTCATCAGGTAGGTGTGGGTGAGCACCCGCGAGGGGAGGGCGTTGGACTTGAAGGCCGCCGCCCGGACCATGCGCGTGGTGGTAATGGCGATCGGCCCGACGTACTCGACGCCGTTGGTGAGCGAGGGCGGGCTGCCGTCCAGCGTGTAGCGGATCACCGCCCCGGGCGTGGGGCAGTACAGCGAGAGGTTGAAGGGGCGGGTGAAGAAGCCGCGCGGGGCGCTGAAATGCACCTCGGCCACCGCGCCGGTGATGGTGCTGGTGCCGTTGCGCGCGCCGGGGCTGGCGGGCAGGAAGTACTTCCAAGGGCCGTCCCCGCGCTCGCGCCCGTAGGAGTAATCGGGCCCCTGGACGGGGTACTCGACTTCGCTGACCGGCTCCCGCGGCAGTTCCGGGCCGAACAGGCCCAGGTAACCGCCGTTGGGGTTGAGCTTGAAGTTGGTGTGCAGTCGGCCACCCGGCCCGGCCGGCCGGCGGTCCTTGCCCGAGGCAAACACCACCAGGTAACCGCCCGGCGGCAGGTCCACGGCCGGAAACACCCACCGCCCGGGCTCGTCCCGGTCGCGACTCAGCGACCAGCCCAGCAGGTTCACCGGCGTCGGGCCGGCGTTGTGGAGCTCAATCCAGTCCTCCGGGTCGGCCTCCTCGTCCCGGTAGGCGGTAAAGTTCTCGGCCAGGAATTCCGTGATCCGCACCTCCGGCCGCGCCGCCGCCGGATTCACCGTGTACTCCCACCCCGCGCCGCTGAAGGGATGCGGCACCAGCGCGTCGCTGGTGATGCCGTGGCCCGCCTGCCAGGTCACCTGCGCCGGCCCGGCCGGGGCGACCCCGGCGGGGAACGTGAAGAGGTACGGCCCGGCGCCGATGCCGGTCAGGTTCGTGGCCGCCACGCCGTTGAGCCGCAGGTCCGCTGCGTCCACTCCCACCACCGGCTTGTCGAAGCTGACCTCGATCTGGGTCAGGGACCGGACCGTCAGCCCCGCCGGCGGTTGGCGGAAAATCACCGAGGGCCCGTCCGGGTCCAGCAGCTCGTACATCCAGGCCGAGCCGGCCGCGGCGGGGTCGAAGCGCTGCGGCGGCGTCTCGAGGTCCCGGATGGTCTGCAGCGGGCTCCAGCGGACGGAGACCGAACCATAGGCCGGTTGCGGAAAGCTGAAGGTGTAGGTCCGCCCGCTGCCGCTGACCGCCGTGGCCGGCTGGTCGTTGACCAGAAAATGCCCGGCCTCGACGCCGGTCACCGCCTCGCTGAACGTCACCGTGATCTGCGTCAACGCCGCCACCAGCCCGGGCACGGGCTCGACCGCCACCACCGTGGGCGCGCCCGGCGTGCGCAGCGTGGCCGTCAGTTGCGCATCCCACACGAGGTCGCTGCTGCCCAGGGTCACGTTGAAGACCTGCACGGCCAGGACGTTGGTGCCCGCCACCAGGAGGGTCTCGGGATTCGCCACCGGGAAGAATTGGAAACTCACCGGCTCGGGTGCGTTTTCAGCGGCCAGGGCATTGAAGACCGGCTCGCCCGCGGGCGCGCGCAGGGCCGCCACCGGCTGGCCGTTGATCCAGGCCAGAAAACCGTCGTCGCACACCGCCGCCAGTTCGAGCGCCTCGACCAGCCCCGGGTTGGCCACGGTGAAGGTGCGGCGCAGGTACAGCGTGGAATAGCGGTTCTGCATGCCGTCCAGGGCGGTGCCGCCGGCAAAGCCCGGTTCGCCGTAGGCGAGGGGGGCCGGGCCCTCGGACCAGCCGGTGGCGGCAAAGCCGGTCCCCCGCCAGCCGGCCAGGTTGCCGGGGGTGGGCTCGGCGGTGCCCTTGAAGTAGCGCCAGGTCGAGTTGGTGGCGACCAGCACAACCGGTTCCTGGGCGGAGAGCGGGAGAGTGCCGGCCAGGGCCAGCAGCAACGGCAGCAAACGGCGGTTCATGCAAGCGTAGGCGGCGACGGTAGTCGTTGGTGACGGAGGTTCAACCGGAAAACCGGCAGGCGGAAACCGTCCCGGCCGTCACCCGTCCGAGCCGACGGGAACATTTTTAGCAACGTCCATGCCGGCACGAATCGCGGAGTGCCGTGCGTTGGCTCCCGGGGTTTCGCCCGCCCGGTCGGGCGGGACGGGCCGCCCACTCCGCCCGGCCGGGCGCTCACCGGCCGCCCGGCTCAAGCCCCAACTTCACGCCCCGCAGGGGTCGCCCGCGGGCGTCGGTGAGGCGGAACACGAAGCCCCAGTTCTTCAGCCCGTTGGTGACCTTGATCAGGACCGGCGTTGTGCCCCGTGGCAGCCGCACGGGGATGATGTCGCGGTCCAGGTGCACTGTGCCCTCGTGGGGATAATCGTGCACCAGCCGGCCGCCCAGCCAGAGCTTGGCCGCGTCGTTCGAGCCGAACCGGATTTGCGCCTCGCACGCCTCCGCCGCGGTGATGAAGCCCAGGGCATAGGCACACACCTGCTCGGCGGGCTGGAAAACCCGCGTCAGGTCCACGGACGCGTGGTCGCCGGCGGGCCGGTACACGCGCCAGCGCACCTTGCCGCCGACCCCGTCGTACTCGGCCTGCAGGTCCGGCGTCTGTTCCGGCGGGTACGCCGTGTGGTGGCCGGCCAGACCTTCTCCACTGGGGAACGGTCCAATCAACCACCAGTCGGTCTGTGTGCCGAAGAGCTCGCGGAAATTGACCGGCACACCCCGGAAATACTCCAGCGCCGCGTGCCAGGCGGTGGCCTGTTCGCGCGGGTCGCGCCACGCGGCGGGAAACAGCCGCAGGTGCGGCGTGTCGCCCGGGCCGGTCAGGCTCACGACCGGGGCCAGGCCCAGCTCCGCCGCGTAATCGCGGGAGCGCAGGGCGCGGATTTCCCGGGCCAGGGCGAGGTATCGGGGCGTGGTGATGATCCGGCGGTCGGCGAAGACCTCGAGGTAGGGCCGGATGTCCAGCCCGTTGGTGTACACCTCGAGGTTGCGCCCGAGCAACTGCGCGCGCGAGTTGTGGCTGTAAATCCAGTTGTAGCGGCGCGAGACCATGAGCGAGGCGGCGTAGCCCTGGCGCAATTCCTCCAGCGTCATGCCCGGGGCGTGGGTGGTCTGGTAATCGAAGCCGAAGGGCCAGACGCCGGCGGCGATGCTGCACCGCTCGTGCCAGTAGCGGCGCGCCCGCGCGCTCAACAGCCGGTCGAAGTACTCCGTGCACCGCGCGGCGTGGGCGAGCATGTACCGGATATTCGGGTTGCGGTAGGTGTGCTCGGTGCAGTAGTGCACGCCGCCCGGGGCGTGGCGGCGGGCCGCCTCCTCGATCCAGGCCACGTGGATCGCCCCGCCAAGGTCAAAACCCTGCTCGGGGAAGGTCAGCAAGACCATTGTCGGGAACGCGTCGTAGAGCACCTGCGCCACGCGCGTCATGCGCGCCCGCACCTTCCGGTGCAGGTCGGCGCGCGTGTAGCCGCGGTAGTCGTAGCCGCTCCAGGCGTAGTCGTACTGGGCGCCGACGTATTCGATGTCCAGCGCCAGGCCGGTGCAGCCGGTCTCGCGGGCGAACCGGGCGAACTGGCGAAAATTGTCTTCGATGCGCTGCCAGGCGGTGTCGTTGAACCACTCGAAAAAGTGGTCGAAGGCAATTTTCAAAAAGACCTCCTGGCCCAGGCCGCGCGCCACGGCGACGGCCCGTTGGACCTGCTGAAAGGTCCGGTCCGACGGTCCGATGGTCCACGGCTCGCCATCGGTGGCCCAGATGTCGCTGGACCAGTCGCGCGCCACGAAGTCCAGGAAGTAGGCCTGCACGCCGCGACGCGCCCACGCGGCGGCGTCGGCGAGGATCTCTTCCGGACCGACCGAAAACACGAGGGTCTTGGGCAGGGAAAAATCGGGCACGTGACCGTAGCTGACCCCCGGCTCGGCGCGGCGCGCTTCCAGCTCGGTGGCGGTCTGGGCGGGCGCGGAGGGAGCCAGGTGCAGCAATATTGCCAGCACGGCCGCACCGGGACCGGGACGGACCGGGGTACGCTGGGGATGGACCGAGACGAGCAAAGGCGCGGAGTGCTTCACCGGGTTCATGGTTGGGAAGGCCGCCCACCACGCTGGCCCTCCGCCCGGCGGCTGTCAACTCACCGGACTCAGAAGGTGGCTGCCGGATCCCCACGCCGGGGCCGGGGCGGTTCAGGCCGCGCCGGCCAGGGCCACAAAGTTCCGCAGCATCCGCAGGCCGACCTCCTGGCTTTTCTCAGGGTGGAATTGCGTGGCGAAGACGTTGTCCCGCCAGATGGCGGAGGCGAAGGTCACGCCGTACTCGGTGCGCGCGGCCACGAGGGTTTCGTCGGCGGGCCGCGGGTAGTAGCTGTGGACGAAGTACACGTGACTGCCGTCGGGCACGCCACGCCACAGCGGGCAGTCCGGGCGGACGATCTCGAGCTGGTTCCAGCCGATTTGCGGCACCTTCAGTCCGGGGCGGTCGGGAAAACGGACCACCGGGCCGCGGAACAGGCCCAGGCCGGCGGCGCGACTGTTGAACTCCTCGCTGCGCTCGAACAGGGCCTGGTACCCCACGCAGATGCCCAGAAACGGGCGGCCCGAGCGAATGAAGTCGCGGCAGGCCTCGAGCAATTCCTGGCGGCGCAGGGCGTTGAGGCAGTCGTCGAAGGCCCCCACCCCGGGCAGGACCAGGGCGTGCAGCTCGCGCCACCCCTCGGGCCGGTCCACCAGCCGCACGGTGGCGCCCACGTGGACCAGCGCCTTGTGCACGCTGCGCAAATTGCCGGCGCCGTAATCAATGAGCCCAATCACGTCCCGAGCATAGGCGGCCGGCCCGCGGATTCAATCCGCCCGCGCCGCCCGCCCGGACACCGTGCGGGCCACAATTTGCGTTGAACGAGGTGGAGCGGGCGCCGGTCCTGGTGGCGGGTTTCATTTTGCGGGGGCGGGTCAGTGGGTACCGGCGGAGGAAGCGGGCGATGGCGTTGTGG
>JBBIJZ010000103.1:13162-15397 GCA_037445715.1 Verrucomicrobiales bacterium
ATTTGACCTGGTGCGTTTTCTGACCACTGTAGGCTGCAAATGGATTGCATTTCCGGGTGTACCCGGCCCGGTCCGAGTTCGGAGCAGGAGTGCGGCTCGAGGTATCGGTGGCCACGGTTTTGTGGCAGAGATGAAAACACAAGGCAATGGGAACCCAGGGGAACCAGGCGGGTGCCTTGCCCCTCTGACCGCTCCCGAGCGTACTGCTTCGGGGCAGGCGCCGTCGGAGTCGGGTACCTCTGCCGGCCGCCCCTGGGGGGAGGGAAACTGCGATTCGGCTTCGGCTCTCTCGAGCGGTGTCCTGGAAACGGAGGAAGAGTGCCCGGAACCGGCCAGTCCGGTGTGTTACCTGCGGGAGTTTTTCCCGGCGGGGTACGATTTTGAGAGTCGTCAGAGGGGCGCATGAGGATTCTTCTCAAACGCGTGTACGATCCGCCGGCCCCTCAGGACGGCGCCCGGTACCTGGTGGATCGGCTCTGGCCCCGCGGGCTCTCCAAAGCCGCGCTGGCGCTCGCGGGTTGGCTGAAAGATCTGGCTCCCAGTCAGGAACTGCGTCGCTGGTTCGGTCATGACCCGGCCCGTTGGGAGGTCTTTCGGCAACGTTATTGGCGTGAGCTCGAGCAGAATCCGCGGATCGAGGACCTTGTGCGGGAACTCGCGCAGCATCCGTGTGTTACGCTGCTGTACGCCGCCTCGGACCCCCTGCACAATCAGGCGATCGTGTTGCGGGAGTTTCTGGCTTCCCGAATCGGAGGTGTTTCTTCGGGGGCCGATTTGGCTTCCGGGACCGCGTCCGCACCTGCCCCAGAACCCCTCTCGGGCCCGGGGCGTCCGGGACCGACTTGCCCACGGTCCGCAAGGCAACGTTCGGCTCGGCGGTCCCGAACCTCTGGAAGATCCCGGTCATGAGTGCCAACCGATGCCATTTCCCCCCTGACTCCGGCCCGGACCCGGTTCCCTCAGAGCCCGCCTGTGAGCGGTGCGGCCGCTACGGGGCCCAGCGCTGGGGGGATCAATTCCTTTGCTCCGACTGCGTGGAGCTCTGCGGTTCCTGCTGTCCGGAGTTCGGTGCATGGGACGCGTGGAGCCAGACGGAACCAGGCGATCCACCTTCCACCGCGAAGCCATGAACCGACCCGATCTTGCTTGCGCGGGTTTTTCCACCCGCTGCGTCCACGCCGGCACCTGGTTCGATGCCACCACGGGCGGCGCTTGTTCGCCGGTGTTTCTCTCCACGGCTCACGTGTTTCCCCATCCCACGGGCGACAATGTCTACCCCCGCTACTTCAACACGCCGAACCAACAGGTCGTGGCCCGCAAAATTGCGGCCCTCGAAGGCGGGGAAGCCGCTCTGGTGTTTGGTTCGGGCATGGCAGCGATCAGCACGCTGTTGGCCACCTGCCTGCGACCGGGGGACCACGCCGTCTTCCAAACCGACCTTTATGGCGGCACGCACGAGCTCGTGACCCGCGAACTGCCCCGCTGGCAGGTGGAGGTGTCCCGCGCACGGACCGTGGAGGAGATCGCCCGGGCCTGTCGCCCGAACACGCGCCTGATCTATGTGGAATCCCCGGCCAATCCGACCCTTCGTTGTCTCGACCTGCGGGCGGTCGCTGCATTGGCCCGCTCGAGGAACATTCGCACGGTGATCGACAACACCTTCGCCACGCCCATCAACCAGAACCCCCTGGCCCTGGGGTTCGACTGGGTCCTGCACAGTGCCACCAAGTACCTCAACGGGCACAGCGACGTGAATGCCGGCGTCGTGGTCGGTCCTCGGGCCGAACTCGAACCTCTCCGCGAAGTGGCCATGCTGTATGGTGGCATGCTCGATGCCGAGGCCTGTGCCCGGCTGGAACGCGGCCTGAAAACGCTTGCCCTGCGCATGCAACGGCACAACGAGAATGGTCTGCGCCTGGCGCAGTTCCTCTATGATCATCCCGCCGTGGCCCGGGTGTATTATCCGGGGTTGCCCGATCACCCGGACCATTCCGTGGCCGCCCGGCAGATGCGCGGGTTTGGCGGCATGCTGTCGTTCGAGTTGCGTCGGCCGGAGGCCGTGGACACGCTCCTTCAGCGTCTGCGGCTCGTGCTGCCGGCGCTGAGTCTCGGGGGGGTGGAAAGCCTGATTTGTGTTCCGGCGCGCACATCGCATCGGCGGCTGTCGCCCGAGGAACGGCAGGAAGCCGGCATCAGCGATGCGCTGGTACGCGTATCGGTCGGCATCGAAGACCC
>JBBIJZ010000104.1:0-15332 GCA_037445715.1 Verrucomicrobiales bacterium
ACGCGCAGGCCGGGTCGGGCGGCCGCGTTGCGGAACAGCGCGGTGGCGGCGCCATTCTGGGTCAGGACCAGGTCCGCGCGGCCGTCGGCGTCGAAGTCGGCCAGGGCCAGGCCGCGTTGTTCGCCCCAGGCCACCAGGCCGGACTCCTGGCCGGGCCACGGCGTGAAACCGCCGCGTCCGTCGCCGCGCAACACCAGTCCGCGCCCGGCATCGAGCCGGTCCAGGTCCGGCCGCGTGGCCTGGAGGTTTTGCGCCAGCACCAGGTCCTGGTGGCCGTCGCCGTCCACGTCCGCAGCGGCCACGCCGAAGACCGGCGCCCACTGGGCCGGCGCGGGCAGGGGCGCGGGGGCGAAGCGGTGGGTGCGGTTCAAGAACACCGTGCTGGCCAGAGTGGTCACCCGCAGCTCGCGGGCGTCCCGGCCCTCGGGACCGAGGACCTGGCGGACCGTGGCCTGCGCGTAGGCCTGGTGGGTGGCGAAGCGCGTTTTCAGAAACGGGAGCGCCGCCGCCACGACGTCCAAGGCCCGCCGCGGCGCCACGCCCAGGCCCGGGACCTCGTAGGCCTCGATCAGGTCCACGACGCCGTTGCCGTCCAGGTCGCCGTAAAACAGCGGCAGCGACTGCTCGGGAGAGGCGCGCCACGGGCTGTTCAAGCCCCAGTTGCCCACCGCCAGGTCCAGCCGACCATCGCCGTCGAAGTCGCCCGCGGTGATGCCGCTCCACAGACCGGTCCAGGCCTCCAGGCCCCACGCCGCGGTGGCCTCGTGCAAGGTGCCGCGCCGGTTCAGAAACAGGCGGACCGGGCCCCACTCGCCGGCAAGCGCCAGGTCCGGCCAACCGTCCTCGTCCACGTCCGCCCACACCGCGCCCGCCACCAGCCCCGGGCCGGTGAACAGCCGGTCGGCCGCCGGGTCGGGCACCAACTGCCCGTGCTCGTTGCGGAACAGGCGCGCGCCGGCCGGCTCGGGGTAACGCCCCGGCACAAAACGGCCGCCCACGAACACGTCCAGGTCTCCGTCGCCGTCGTAATCCGCCACGGCCACCGGGCCGGCGCTGAACGGGGCGGGCCATTGCCCCGCGGGACGCAGGCGGCCGTCGCGCCACTCGAACGCGGCCAGGACCGGCGGGTTGGTGGCGCCCGCCGGCTGATTGGCCAGGCCGATCAAGACCTGCCGCCGCCCCGGCGCGGGCACCCAGGCGGCCACGGCCACGCCGTCGCCCGCCAACGGGGGCACCTCGGCCGGGAGCGGCGCCCAACGCTCCGCCGCGGCGTCGTAGCGAAAGACCTCGACGCGGCCACCGGCATCGCCGGGCACGACCAATTCCTCGCGGCCGTCGCCGTCCAGGTCCACCCAGCCCGCGCCCGGCCCCAGCCGGCTGAGGCGGTAGGGCAGGAGCGGTTGCTGGGCGAAATCGTCGAAAGGTTCCTCGGCGTGGCGGTGGGCGAGCCGTGCGGAAACATCCTGGAAGAGGGTCGGGCCCGGGGCGGGTGATGCGGGGGACGCGGGGCGCGGGGCGGGGTCGGGTTCCTCGATTTCGTACAGGTGGTTCGGCGCGGCATCGGTCACCACGGAACGCCCGCCCGCGCGCCAGAACACCTCGATGGTGAGCAGCCGGGCCGCGCCCGTGGCGAAGACCCGCAGCGGCTCGTCCCCGCCCATGTACCGGCCGCCGGCCGCCATCTCGACCTCCTGCACGACCGGCCCGCCGGTGACGCGGATGCGGGCGCCAATGCCCCGGGTGTTCGGCGCGCGCCCCCGCAGCCGCACGGCCAGGCGCGGGGCCGGGCTGTCATGGCGCAGCACCAGCGCCTCGTCGCCCAGGCAGTTGATGACCACGTCCAGGTCGCCGTCCCCGTCCAGGTCGCCCAGGGCCATGCCATTGGCGATGCGGCGGGAATCGAAGCCCCAATCGCGACCGCGTTCGAGGAAGGTGAGGTTGCGCTGGTTGTGGAAGGCCACGTTCGGGGTGTCCAGCCGCGCGAACAGGAGGGTGGTTTGGCGCGACTCGGCCACGCTCAGCCGGCCCAGGCCGCGGATGCGCTCCTGCGTGTCCACATCGTCGAGGTTGTGGATGGAGCCGTTGCTGACGAGCAGGTCTTCCCAGCCGTCCAGGTCCACGTCCAGGGGCAGGCAGCTCCAGGCCCAGTCCGAGGCGGCCGCCCCGGCGTACCAGGCCAGTTCCTCGTAGGTGCCGTCGCCGCGGGCGCGCAACAGGACGTTGCGGCGGGTTTGGTGGCGGGACTCCAGGTCCCCGGGCGGGCGCGGCTGGTCGTGCATGGTGCCGCGCTGGGTCAGGACAAGCCCGTGCTGGCGCGCGAGCATGTCCGTGACAAACAGATCGTCCCGCCCGTCGCGGTCCAGGTCGGCGGCGAGCACCGACATCGAGAAATACGGCGTCAGGCGCACCGCCCGGCCGGGCACCGCGCGGAACCGGCCGCGGCCGTCGCCCCACCAAAACCGGTCCGGCGTCGAGGCGTCGCCGCAGACGTAGAGGTCCGGCGCGCCGTCGCCGTTGAAGTCGTGAAACAGCGCGCTGAGGCTCTGGTCCCAGGGCGCCTCGGTCAGCGGGCGGCCGTCCTCGTCCAGAAACGCGCCGCCGGTCCAGTTCACCGGGGTGAACCGGCCCGCGCCGTCGTTGAGACACAGGGCGTCCGGTTCGCCCAGCTCGAAGACGCGGTCGCCCACAAACCGGATGCGTTTGGCGTGCCGGCCGGTGGCCACGGGCCGGCCGCCCACCAGGCGGAAACTCAAGTGCCCGCCGCTGCGCAGGAGCGAGGTCACGCCGTAGTTGGCCACGTACAGGTCGAGGTCGCCGTCGCCGTCCACGTCGGCCAGCGCGGGCGAGGTGGCGCCCAGTTCGGCGACCAGCCCGGCGGCGGCGGTGACGTTGGTGAACGTGCCCCGGCCGGTGTTGAGGAACAGCGCGTTGGGACCGCCCATCGCCAGTACCAGCAGGTCCAGCCGGCCGTCGCCGTCCACGTCGGCGAAGGCGGCCCCGGTGGACATCTGGTCGGCACAGGCCACCCCGGCGGCGGCGGTCACGTCCTCGAAGCGCCAGCCGCCCAGGTTGCGATACAGGGCGTTGGGGCCCTCCAGGCGGCAGAGGTACACGTCGCACCGGCCGTCGCCGTCGTAGTCGCCCAGCGCCACGCCGGAGCCGTTGAGCAGGTTCACGTTCTCGAGATACCGCGCCTGGGAGAGTTGATTGGTGAACCGGATACCGGTCGCGCTCCCCGGCAGCGTCGTAAAACCGGTCCGGCCCGCCGCGGGCACCGGCAGGGGCGCGCGGCGGTGACCGGGGCCGGCCTGCCACGCCGGCTCGGCCGCGAGGGCGGCGAGCCCGGCGCCCAGGACCAGGCCGGCCAGGTGGACCGGAGGCAACATGGCTGCGGGCTGAATGGTGCCGGCGGGATTACCAAACCCGGGACGCGGGCGTCAATGCGGGCCCACGCGGGTGCCGCAGCGCAGCCGGGACGGCTGCACCACAGCACCATTGTGGGCCCACGCAGGCACGCGCGCCACCGGTGCCCGGCCACCCGGACCGGGGGCCCCCTCCGGTCCGCCCGATGCGCGGCGGTTGCTTTCCCCGCCCGGGCGGCGCGGCTAAGTTGGCCGTGCGATGCCCGACATTGTCCTGGCCACGCTCAACGCGAAGTACCTCCACGCCGCCTTCGGTCTGCGTTACCTGCTGGCCAATCTGGGCGAGTTGCGCCCGCGCGCGGCGCTGGCCGAGTTCGACATCGCCCAACGGCCGCTGGACATCGTCGAACGGTTGCTGGCGCTGGAGCCGCGCATCGTGGGGCTGGGCGTGTACCTCTGGAATGTCCGCGAGACCGCGGCGGTGGTGGCGCTGCTCAAGCGGCTGCGCCCCGGTTTGCGGGTGGTGCTGGGCGGCCCCGAGGTCAGTTACGAAACCGACCAGCAGGAACTCACGCACCTGGCCGACTGCGTGATCACCGGCGAGGCCGACCTGGCCTTTGCCGAGCTGTGCCGGCGGCTGCTGGCCGGGGGCGAACCGCCCGCGCGCGTGATCGCCGCCCCCCTGCCGCCGCTGGACCGGGTGCGCCTGCCCTACGAGGAGTACACCGAGACGGACATCGCCCACCGCCTCATCTACGTCGAGGCCTCGCGCGGCTGTCCCTTCGAGTGCGAGTTCTGCCTGTCCTCGCTGGACCTGCCGGTGCGGGCCTTCCCGCTCGAACCGCTGCTGGCGGCGCTGGACCGGTTGCTGGCGCGTGGGGTGCGGCACTTCAAGTTCGTGGACCGCACCTTCAACCTGAACCTGCGCACCAGCCGCGCCATCCTTGAATTCTTCCGCGCCCGCTGGCGGCCCGGCCTGTTCCTGCACTTCGAGCTGATCCCGGACCGCCTGCCCCCGGCGCTGCGCGAGGTCATCGCCACTTTTCCCCCCGGCGCGCTCCAGTTCGAGGTGGGCATCCAGACCTTCAACCCGGAGGTGGCCGCGCGCATCCGGCGCCGTCAGGATTATGCCCGGCTGGAGGAAAACCTGCGCTGGCTGCGCGCCGAAACCGGGGTGCACCTGCACGCCGACCTCATCTTCGGACTGCCGGGCGAGACGTTGGAAAGCTTCGCCGCCGGCTTCGACCGCCTGCTGGCGCTGCGGCCGCACGAAATCCAGCTCGGCCTGCTCAAGCGGCTGCGCGGCACCCCCATCGTCCGCCATGACGCCGCGTGGGGCCAGGTGTGGTCGCCGTTGCCGCCCTACGAACTGCTCGAAAGCCGCGTCGTGGACTTCGCCACCGTCCAGCGCGTGCGGCGGCTGGCCCGGTACTGGGACCTGGTGGCCAACAGCGGGCGCTTCCCCCGCACCGCGCCGCGGCTCTGGGCGGGCGCGGCCTCCGCCTTCGACGCCCTGCTGCGCTTCAGCGACTGGCTCTTTGCCCGCACCGGCCAGACCCACGCCATCGCCCTGCCCCGGCTGGCCCGGCTGCTGGAGGAATACCTGGTCCGCGAACGGGGCCAGGACGCCGCGGCCGTGCTGGCGGACCTCGAGACCGACCTGGCCCCACCCCGGGCCGCCGAGGCGGCCAACCCCGCCGCCCTCGGCCCGCCGCCGCCCCGCCAGCGCCGGCACCTGGTCGGAAAGACCGGCGCGGCCGGGTGAGACCGCACGGTGCACACGCCGGTTCATCGAAAAAAAAAGCGCGCCCGGCGGCGGCTTCGTGCATTTCCTTGCCGCGGGTCTGACCCGCGCCCAAACTAGGCTCATGTTCGAGCGCATTTTCGCTTTCGCCCGTGGGGGATTGGGCGTGGGCCTCACCCTCGCCGCCGTGGCCCAGGCCCGCATCGTCACCGTGACCACCGCCGACAACCTCAATCCGCCCGCGGGACAGAAATCACTCTTGCAGGCGCTGACCGAGTTGCAGGACGGGGACGAAATCCGCTTCAACCTGCCCGGCCCCGGGCCGCACCTCATCGAGACGCCGCCGGGCGGCTATCCGTGGATCACGCGGCTCAACGTGGTCATTGACGGCTACAGCCAGCCGGGCGCCGCGCCGAACACCAATCCCATCCTGGCCCCCAACAATGCCCGCCTGCGCATCGTGCTCGACTCCCGCAACGGGAATCACCGGCTGATGGATTTCTTCCCCGGCGAGGGCCCGAATGACGACACCGGGTTTGGCGAGCGCCAGACGGCGGCGATCCTGGGGGTGGTGGACGCCCGCGGCTTCGTGCTGCGGGGCGTCTCGCTGCTGGGCGTGCCCCGGGTGGGGCCCGATGCGGGGGTGGCCTTGTACGGCGTGGCCTTCGCCCGGGGTGCCTCGGGCCGGATCAGCGGCTGCTGGATCGGTCTGCACCCGGACGGCGTGACCCTCGCCGGCCCGGCCGCCGGGGTCGCCGGCTTCCGCTACCGCGTGCGGGACGAGTTCGGAACCGAGCTGGACAGCCTCCTCATCAACGACGTGGTCGTCGGCGTGCCCCGGGACGCGACCAACGCGCCGGCGGACTTCAACGTGCTGGTGGGCATCCCCGGCATCCCGGTCCTCCTCGAAGGCCACCGCGCGCGCATCGCCGGCAATTTCTTCGGCGTCCTGCCCGACGGCCGGCGTGACGTGAACCTGATGCTCGATCCCGCCCTGGCCGGCAGCTTCGGGGGCTTCATCGAGATCGGCCGCGGCGGCAACCAGACGGTCATCGGCACCGACGGCGACGGCGTGAACGACGCCGACGAGCGCAACATTTTTGGCGGCATGCTGCCCCCGGCCTTCGGCGGTTACGACCACGGCCTGGAATTTTACGACCCGGCCCCCGGCACCAACATCGTCATCGCCGGCAATTTCTTCGGCGTGGGCATTGACGGCCAGACGCGTTTCACCAACGCCGTGCCGGTGCTCAACGCCGCCGGCGACGCGGCGCAGGTCCGCTTCGGCTCGAACCTCGACGGCGTCAGCGACGACCTCGAGGGCAACGTGGTCTTCAACTTCTGGCCACCGGAGCTGTTCGGCCCGGAGTACCTGGTCCTCCTCAACCCGGCCGACCTGGGCTTCTTCGACGAACTGACCGTCGGGGGCCTCCTGTCGGCCCGCGGCAACACGTTCGTCAACAACCTCACCTTCCCGGTCTCACCCCGGCGGGGCGCCGGCACCTTCTGGGCCGGCTACTACCAAAAGGCCCTCGAGGACCCCGACGCCGGGCTGGTCCCGGTCATCGCCCCGGACTCGACCGCCTTGCGACTCCGGGGCACGGTGCCGCGGGCCCGTGCGGCCGAGTGGCCCGAAACGCACGTGGACCTGTACCTGGCCGACCCGGAGGGCCTGGCCGCCGGCCGCGCCCTGGAACTGCCGGAGCTGCCCGACGGCTTCGTGCAGGGCCGCACGTTCCTCGGCACCTTCCGCGACAACGGTCCGGCCGACGCCGACCTCGAGCGCGGCCGGTTCGATTTCGACCTCGGCGGCCTGGGCCTGGGGGAAGCGGTGGTGACGATTACCGCCAACTACGCCACCGGTCCGGTGAACGCCCCCGGCACGGTGGTGCTGACCAGCCCGTTTGCGGCACCGGTACGCCTGAGCGGAGGCGGCGCGGGGGAACTGCGCTTTACCGGCATCCGCCTCGAGGCGGGCGGCGTGCGCCTGGAATGGACCGGCGGCGGCACCTTGCAGGCGGCGGCCCAACCGGTCGGCCCCTGGGCGGACGTGCCCGGCGCGGCCAGCGGCTACACCACGCCGGCGTCGGGCGGGGCGCGGTTTTTCCGGCTGCGACGCTGAGGGCGCGGGTGGGGGCGCACCGGACGCGGGAGGACGGCGCCTAGGGGAAGGTGGTGGGTCGGGTGGGATTCGAACCCACGACCAACGGCTTAAAAGGCCGCTGCTCTACCACTGAGCTACCAACCCGCCCTCGCGGCACCCCGTTGCGGGGGCACGGTCAACAGCGTCCACTATGCCCCGCCGCTCCGGCCGGGCAAGCGGTTTTCGGGTGGCGCCCGCCGCGTTGGGGTTGCCGCCGCCGCCGCCCGGGTGTACATGCGGCGCGTCCCCCGGGGTGGGCGGGCGAGCCGCGGCCGCACATTCACCGGCCGGGGTGGCCCCGCCGAGGTCCGGCGGGAAGCGGCGCGGGCGACCGATGTTGACATGCACCCCAACCAACTGAGCGAACTGAAGGAAGCGGCGATCATCAACGCGCTGCGCGCCTGCCAGATGTTTGCCGGCCTGCCGCCGGCGGACCTCAAAAACGTGGCGGCCATCACCGTGCCCAAACCGCTGGCCAAGGGCGAGTACCTCTTCCGGCAGGGCGACCCCGCGCGCGGGTTTTACGTGGTGCAACGCGGCGCCATCAACGTCCACCGCGTCAGCGCGGCCGGCAAGGAACAGGTCATCCACGTCTTCCGGGCCGGGGAATCGTTTGCCGAGGTCACGCTGGCCACCGAGATGGGCTACCCCGCCAATGCGCGCGCGGTCGAGCCCAGCCAGGTCCTGCTGGTCCAGAAGCCCGCGTTCATCGCGCTGCTGCGCCGGCAACCCGAACTGGCGCTGCGCATGTTGAGCTCGATGAGCCTGCACCTGCGCGTGCTGGTGGGCCGGCTCGACGACCTGACCCTCAAGGACGTCGAGACCCGCCTGGCCCACTGGCTGCTCAAGCGGTGCCCGGACCCCGCCGGCACCGCGCCGGTGGACATCGAACTGACCATGACCAAGCGCGTGCTGGCCGCGGAGCTGGGCACGGTGAGCGAGACCTTCTCCCGCACCCTGGCCAAGCTGCGGGAGCAGGGGCTGCTCGCGGTGCGCGGGCGGGTGTTGACCGTGCAATCGCCGGCGCGGCTGGCGGCGTTGCTCCGCCAGCACCTGGGCGAGTAGTTCCACCGGGCACGGCGCGTTTCGCGGCGCGCGCCGGGAGTGACATTCCGCGTCAGGGTTCTTGACCTGCCTCAAGGTGTTCCGGTAGGCCCGCGTGGTATCCGACTGCCCGGTGGCTGCAACCACCGGTGAACCTGTTCCGACACCCATGAAAATCAAACCCGCCGTCCACGCCGGACCCCTGGCACTGTCTCTGACCGCCGCACTCCACGCCCAACCGGCTCCGGCCACGCCGCCGCCCTCGGCCGGCCTGGTCAACGACTGGCTGCGCCAGCAGGCCACGGAATTTGAGCCCTTCGACCTGGGCGGCCAGTTCCGCTCCCGCCTCGAGCACAAGGAACATTTTGCCGTGCCCGGCACCCCGGGCGCGGTGGATTTCCGGGCCGACAACGTCCCCACCGGCAACACCTACTGGCTTTTCCGCACCAAGGTGCACCTGGGCTACCGCCCCGCCGACTGGTTGCGCGTGTACACCGAGGCCCGGGACAGCTTCACCGAGAACGACCGCCGCGACCCCAACCCCGAGACCGACCGCGCGGACCTGCACCAGGCCTACGTGGCGTTGGGCGACGGCCGGAGCTTTCCCCTCACCGCCCGGATCGGCCGCCAGCAGTTGAACTACGGCGACGAACGCCTGATCGGCAGTTTCGACTGGAACAACATCGGCCGGGTGTTCGACGCCGCGCTGGCGCGCTACCAGGCCGAGGACTGGTGGGTGGACGCCTTCGTCGGGCGCGTGGTCGTGCCCGTGAACGAGGTCTTCAACGTGGCCAACGACTACGACTGGTTCAGCGGCCTGTACGCCTCCACCCGGGCCCTGTGCCCCAAACAGGAAACGCAATTTTACTTCCTCGCCCGCAACACCGGCGCCGGCTCGCCCACCGCCGTGGACCACCCACTGGTGGGCCTGCCCACCCCGCGCGATCTCTACACCCTCGGCGCGCGCTTCAAGTCCCTGCCCGGCCAGCTCCACGGCTGGGACTACACCTTTGAGGCGGCCGGCCAGTTCGGGCGCTTCAAGGAATCCGCCACCGGCCCCGCGCTGGACCACGCGGCCTTCGCCCTCACCGCCGGCGCCGGCTACTCCGTGCCCACCTGCCCGATGAACACGCGACTGGGCCTCGAATACAACTTCGCCAGCGGCGACAGCGACCCCAGCGACGACGAGCACGGGACCTTCGACAACCTCTTTCCCACCAACCACAAATTTTACGGCTACATGGACTTTGCCGCCTGGCAAAACCTCCACAACCCCCGCCTCAGCCTCAGCCTCAAACCGGCCAAGGACCTGACCGTGACCCTGGACTACCACCTGTTCTGGCTGGCGGATACCGCCGACTACTTCTACGCCGCCTCCGGCGCCCCCCGCCGCGGTGCCCCGGCCGGCTCGGGCACCGGCTACAACCGCAACGCCGGCTACGACAGCTTCGTCGGCTCGGAACTGGAGGTCGTGCTCACCTACGCGCCCGGGCCCTGGCTGAACGCCCAGGCGGGCTACGGCCACTTCTTCGCGGGCGACTACATCCGCCAATCCCTGGCCGCGCCCGGCCACGGCTCCAGCGATGCCGACTGGTTGTACGCCCAGCTCACGTTCAATTTCTAAGCCGGCACAACGCGGCATGGCAGGGCCGCGCGGCCGCGCGGCCGCCGGGGAAGAGCCATACCCGGCGCCGGCGCCGCGGCGCCCTGCCGAAACTCCCACCAGCGCCATGATCGCCGGGCTGGTAGCCCGGCGGGACGGGCAGGTTGCCCGTTCCACCCGGGGCCGTCCGACCGGTGTCTTCACGGAGGTAGGGCCGTGCGCGCCGGCGCAGCGCGCCCTGCCGAATCCGCGCAACGGCGGCACGCTGCCCAATCCTGTAGCCGGCGTGCCGTCGCCGAGGGAGGTCCGCGCGAAGCCCGCGGTTCAGGCCCGTTTGAGCTTCGGGCCTTTGGGCGTGTCTTCGACCAGCCAGCCGCGGGCTTTGAGCTCCGCGCGCAGGCGGTCGGCCTCGGCATAATTGCGCGCCTGCCGCGCAGCCTGCCGCGCCGCGGCCAGGGCCAGGATTTCCGCCGGCACTTCGGGTTCGCCGCCGGCGCCCACGCCCAGCACGCGGTCCACCTGTTGCCAGGCGGCCAGCCGGGCGGCGGCCTGCGCCGGGGCGAGCGCGCCCTGGGCCAGCGCGCGGTTGGTGTCGCGCACCCAGTCGAAGACCGCGGCCCAGGCCGCCGAGACGTTCAGGTCGTCATCCAGCGCCGCGCCGAAGCGTTCGGGCAGGGCGGGGTCGGGAGGCGCGGTGTGGTCGTCGGCCCGGTCGCGGAGTTTGTCGAGGCATTCGTCCAGGCGCGCCAGGGCCGCGCGGGCGCCGGCCAGGCCCTCGAGGGTGAAGTTGAACGGCTCCCGGTAATGGGCGGTGAGCAGGAGGTAACGGATCTCGCGGCCGGAGTACCCGCGGGCCAGCAGGTCGCGCAGGGTGTAGAAGTTGCCCAGGGACTTGCTCATTTTGCGGCCCTCGACCAGGAGGAAGGCGCCGTGCAGCCAGTACTTCACAAACGGCCGGCCCGGGGGCTGGAGCCCGGCGCCCTCGCTCTGGGCGATCTCGTCCTCGTGATGGGGGAAGATCAGGTCCTCGCCGCCCAGGTGCAGGTCGAAGCTCGGCCCGAGCAGTTTCATGCTCATGGCGCTGCACTCGATGTGCCAGCCCGGCCGGCCCTCGCCCCAGGGGCTGGGCCAGAAGACCGCGCCGTCCTCCGGCGTGCGCGCCTTCCAGAGCGCGAAGTCCACCACGGACTCCTTGTCGTACTCGTCGGCCGCCACGCGCTCGCCCACGCGAAGGCGGTCGAAATCCAGCCGCTTGAGCCGGCCGTAGCCGCCGCCGGCCGCGCGGTATTTCTCGATGCTGAAATAGACCGAACCGTCCGGGGCGCGGTAGGCGAAGCCCCGGTCCAGGAGCCGCTCGATCAGGGCGATGATGTCGGCGATGTGTTCGGTGGCCCGGGGCAGGTGATGGGGCGGGCGCAGGTTCAACGCGCGTGCGTCCTCCAGAAAGGCCTGCGTGTACCGGTCCGTGTACGCGCGCAGCGGCAGCCCGGTCTCGCGCACCCGGCGGATGATTTTGTCCTCCACGTCGGTGATGTTCATGACGTGGGTGACCGCGTAGCCGCGGAATTCGAGGTGCCGCCGGACCAGGTCGGCGAAGACAAAGGTGCGAAAGTTCCCGATGTGGCCGAAATCGTACACGGTGGGCCCGCAGCAGTACATGCCCACGCGCCGGCCGTCGGGGTCCAGCGGTGTGAAGGCTTCCACCGTGCGGCTGAGGGTGTTGAACAGGCGCAAACTCATGGCCAAAGCGGGCTTCACGCTAGGGCCCGCCGGGCCGCGGCGGAAGGCGAAAAGCACCGTCGGCACGCGCCAGACCAGGGGCAGGGTGGAACGGGCAACCTGCCCGTCCCGCCGGGCTACCAGCCCGGGGGTCGAGCCGGCGCAACGGGCAGGCACCGGGCCTCCGCAAAATCCGAAGTCCGAAGTCCGAAGTCCGAAGTGGCCGCCAAGGCCCATCCCGCCATCGGGGTGAGGAACCGCGGGGAAACTCACCACCAAGGCACCAAGACACGAAGGGGGCGAAACGGGCCACTTGCTCGTTCCACCAAGCCCCTGCCCGTCTGAGCGACCAGCAAAAGCGTCGCCCGACAGCGCCGGTCTTGCCGAAGCTCAAGACGCGGTCACGGCCGCCGGCCGGGCGGGCGGGGTGACCGCGGCGATCCGGCAGGCGGCGCAGCCCATGCCCTTGAGCATCAGCGCACCGGTGGGACACAGCTCCGCCGCGCGGCGGCCGGACTTCTTGAAGGCCTTGGCGGAACGGCCCGCCGGCCGCAGGGCGGTGGTGAAGGTGGTGTACTCCAGGCCCGGATGCCGCCGCGGGAACGCCCCGAACCGGACGGGGTCGCTCATCCGCCGCGGGTCTGGTTTGGATCGCCGGCCGTCAATCGGCGTACGTGGTTGACCCCGCGACCCCGCGCGGGAACGGAAAGTTGCAAAAAAAAAAAAGTTCAAACGAAACCCCGCCGCCGGGCGTATCACTCCCCAGAACGATGCGTGCCGGCCGGTTTGTCCCGCTCCGCGCCCTGTTCGCCCCCTCGGACGAACAGCTCATGTGGCGCGTCCAGATGTCCGGCGATCCTGGCGCCTTCGGCGAACTGGTCCGCCGCTGGGAGGCTCCCCTCCAGCGCCTCTGCACCCGCCTCACCGGCGATTCCCACCGCGCCGAGGACCTCGTCCAGGAAATCTTCGCCCGCATCTTCACCCAGCGCCACCGCTACCGGCCGGATGCCCGGTTCTCGACCTGGCTCTGGCGGGTCGCCCTCAACCACACCTCCAGCGCGCTCCGCCAACTCCATCTCCACCGCGAACAACTCGCCCCTCCGCCGGACCCCGACAGCCCGGGGCCCCATCCGCTGGCCGACCCGCCCGACGCCGCCCCTGCGCCGGACGAAGCCGCCCTGCGCCGCGAGACCGGCGAGGCCGTGCGCCGCGCCGTGAGCGAACTGCCCGAGACCCACCGCGCCATCCTGGTCCTGCGCCACTACGAGGGGCTGAAGTTCCGCGAAATTGCCGAGGTGCTTGACCTGCCCGAAGGCACCGTCAAGACCCGCATGACCGAAGCCCTGCACCTGCTGGCCCGCCGCCTGGCCCGTGCCCTGGACCTGCCCACGGCGCCGCCCACCAGCCGGCGTGGCCGCCTCCCACGAACCCCCGTCCCATGAATCCCGTGCCCGACCCGATCCATCCCGCGCCCGAACACTGGGCGGAATACCTCTACGACGAGGCCGCGCCCGCCCGCCGCGCCCGCCTCGAGGCCCACCTGCGCGACTGCCCGGATTGTCAGCGCCAGCTCGCCCAGTGGCAGGACACCCGCGCGGCGCTGGACGCCTGGCAACTGCCGGCCGCGCGCTCCCCCCGCCCGCGGGCCACCGCCTCCGAAGCCGCCCGCTGGGCGGTCGCCGCACTTTTGGTGCTGGGGCTGGGCTGGTGGGGCGGCCGCCTGGCCGCGCCGCCCGCCCCCGATCTCGGTGCCCTCCGCACCGCCGTGGCGGAGGAACTTCGCCCCGCCCTCGAACGCGAATTCCAAACCCGTCTCGACGCCACCCTCCAGGCCGCCGAGCAACGCCACGCCGAGCGCGTGCAGGCCCTGGCCACCGCCTGGGCCGCAGCCCGCGCCGAGGACCAGCAGGCCACCCTGTCGCTTTATCAGCGCGCCGAACGCCAGCGCCTGAGCGACTACGCCACCCTCCGTCGCGACCTCGAGACCGTGGCCATCGTGGCCCAGGACGCCATCGGCCGGACACGTCAGCAGCTTTCCCAACTCGCCGTTCACACGCCGGCCACCGCGGTCGGCGGCGGCGAGGAGAACCGTTAACCCCCGCATCCCATGAACATCCCACCCCCCGTTCCGTTGACCCGTTCCCTGTTGTTGACCGCACTGGCCGGCCAGCTTGCGTCCCTCGCCCAACCGATCCCGCCCCGCCCGGCGCCCCCGCCGCTGGCCGCCGCCCGGGCGGAAGTCCACTCCGCCCTGGCCGAGGCTGGCCGACAACTCCACGTAGCCAGGGCCCAGGTGGCCGCCGCTCTGGCCCGGTCGGGCGAAGCCGGGCAGGGCATCGCCACGCTTCACCTTGCCGCCGCGCCCCCCGTGCCGCCGCAGCCGCCGCTCGGGGACGACGACCCCCTGTGGGCCGAGGCCGGCGGCGCCGCCGGCGGTGCCGGTGCGGTGATTCAATGGCTGGGCGGGGAACCGCCCGGCAACGTCCCCCAGGCCTTGATCGTCCCGGCGGGTGATCTCTCCGCCGCACAGGTGGCGGAACTGCGCGAAGACCTGGCCGTCTTTTCCCGCATCCTCGGCAAGGCCGCCGGGGAGGAACGCCGTCGCGGGCAGGAGATGGCCCTGGGCATCGTGGTTTCCACCTTCCCCACGTTGCGCCGACCCGAGGCCCTCTACCTGGAAGGCTACGGCGCGGTCCTCCTGCTCAACGTGCCCTTCCCGCTGGCCGCCCCCGAGGAACCCCGCGACGAGCCCGCGCCCGACAAGCCGGCCGACAGCGTGTGGGAACGCACCCGGCGCGAACTCTTTGGCGGTCAGCCCGGCAGCCCCACCCCGCCGCCGCCCGGCCTCCTGCCCCGCCTGGAATGGGACCACCTGCTGCCCGGCGCCAAGCCCGCCCCCTACGACGCTGCGCGCGTCGAGAAACTCCGTCGCGACCTCGTCGAGGCCCTGCAACACGGCACCCACCTCCGCCACGTCAAGCCGGAGGAACACCTCGTGGTGGTCGTCACCGGCACCAGTGCCGCCCCGCGGCGCGAGGTGCGCATCGAGCGTCGCCTCGGCCGCGGTGGCGCCGCCGAATCCCGCCGCGAAAAGGTGGTCGTCGGTGACGCCGTGCCGGGAGCCGAGACCCTGGTCCTGCGCGTGAAAAAGGCCGATGCCGACGCCCTGGCCGAAGGCAAGATCAGCCTCGACGAGTTCCGCCAGCGGGTCAGCGTGCGGCAGCACTGACCGGCGACCAAGCCGGAGGCGGAAGCCAGATGCCGGATGCCTGATACCAGATATCGGGTGCCGGTGCTTGGGGGAGCGCGACCGTCCCGGTCGCTCCCGCCGGCGTCCCGCTGGCGGGTCTGGGTGGAACGGGCAACCTGCCCGTCCCGCCGGGCTACCAGCCCGGGGGTCGAGCCGGCGCAACGGGCAGGCACCGGGCCTCCGCAAAATCCGAAGTCCGAAGTCCGAAGTCCGAAGTGGCCGCCGCGGCCCGTCCCGCTATCGGGGTGAGGAACCGCAGGGGAACCGGCGGCCGGCGTCGCGCAGACTGGCAATCTGTCGGACCGCCGATTGGTCAGCCGCGGGGAAACTCACCACCAAGGCACCAAGACACGAAGGGGGCGGATCGGGCAACCTGCTCGGCGGCGGCGCACGGGCTGAAAGCCCGCGATTTGGCCGACGGCCCGTCGGCGCGACCCGCAAGAGCGTCGCCCGACAGCGCCGGTCTT
>JBBIJZ010000105.1:0-14860 GCA_037445715.1 Verrucomicrobiales bacterium
GCCGGGCGGGCGGCCGCCGGGGCGGAGCCGAGGGCGCGGCGCAGCACGTCGCTGGCCGCCGGGGCGGGGATTTGGGCCAGGGCGGCGGCGGCGATGCCGGCGGTGTCGGCATTGTTCACCAGGGCGGCCAGCGCGGGCACGCTGGCTTCGCTGCCGATGACGGCCAGTTGCTGGCAGGCGAAGCGTTTGGCCTCGTAGGTGGAATCGTTGCTCAAGACACGGATGAAATCGGCCTCGACCCGCGGGCGCGTGGCCGGTTGGTCCGCAGCCTGGCGGACCAGGGCCTCGTAGTGCCGCAGGGGCGTGGCGTCGGCCCCGGACTGGTACTTGAGCAGGGCGTCGCGCGAGGGCCCTGCAGGTTCGGCGGCCGACAGCAGGCTTGCCAGGGCCGCGAGCGCGAAACCGGAGAACAGCAGGCAAGTTTTCATGACAGGGCAGGGGAAGAAGAAAGGTTGCGGCCGGGGTCAGACGACGCGCCAGGGCGCGCGGGGTTCGCGGTACAACATGCGGTTGGCCTCCTCGCAGTCAAAGACCTCCTTGACCGGGTCCCAACGGAGCTTGCGGCCGAGGCGGGCGGCGATGGTCATGCTTTCCACGATGGCCTGGGCGCGGTGGGCCACCTCCGGATGGCAGAGCGGCTGGCGGCGGCTGCGGATGCAGTCGAGCAGGTTGCGGATGTGGGCGCTGGCGTTGGACCAGCTCACGCCGCCCTCGGGTTTGGTTTGCAGGATGGATTTCGGCTCGGCGGTCACCACGTCGGTCTCGTCGTCCACTTGCACCCAGCCCTCGTCGCCGATGTAGCGGATGTAGCGTTCGGTGAAGCCGCCGCGCTGGTAGAGGATGCCCTCGACGCCGTTGGCATAGCGGCAAAGGAAGGTGCCGGAGATGGCCGTCTCGCTCATCCACTGTTTGGGGTCGGGCCAGACCAGGTCGCGGGTCTCGAACTCGACCGGCATGGTGTCGTCCGTGCCCAGCACCCACTGCATCTGGTCGGTGTAGTGCGTGCCCATGTCGGTGTGCATGCCCTCGCCGGTGTCCCAGAAGTAGGCCCAGCCGTTGACGCGGCCGGGGTTGAAGGGGCGCCACTGGACCGGCCCCAGCCACTGGTCGTAGTCCCAGCCGGGGGGCACGGGAGTGTTGGGCTGGTGCGGCACGGTACCGCCGGTCCAGACCTGCATCTCGACGGTGTGGACGCGGCCGATCTTGCCGGCACGGACCAGCTCGCGGGCGAACTGGTAGCTTTCGGTCGAGCGGCGCTGGGTGCCGGCCTGGTAGATGGTGCCGTGGCGGCGGCACATTTCGACCAGTTGCCGGCCCTCGCGGATGGTCAGGCTGATGGGTTTTTCGCAGTAAATGTCCTTGCCGGCGCGGGCGGCGAACATCGAGGCGGTGGCGTGCCAGCGGTTGCCGGTGGCGATGAGCACCGCGTCAATGTCCGGCTGCGCGAGCAGCTCGCGGAAGTCGCGGTACACGCGGCAGGCCTCGTGGCGGTAGAAATTGTCCACGGCCTGCTTGCCGGCCCGGCGGCGGTCCTCGCGGGCGTCGCTCACGGCGACCATCTGCACGTCGGGCTGGGCCAGGAAATTGGGCAGGATGAACAGGGCGCGGTTGCCCACGCCGATGACGCCGAAGGCGATTTTGCTGCTCGGGGCCACGGCGCCGTTGAGGCCCAGCACGCGGCCGGGCAAGACCAGGGGGGCGGCGCCGGCCGCCAGCAGACGACGCAGGAAACGACGACGGTTCACGACGGAGGAGGTGGTTTTCATCGCGGGAAGGGAAGCATGCACGACGGGAGTTTTCCAACCGGTCCGGGTTTGTAAAACGATTTTCCGGCCTCGCCGGGAGGACGGCGCCGGCGCCGCGGCGTCCTACCGGGGAGGTGCGGTTGGGGACCGAGGTGCGCCGGTCACTCCGCGTGCAGTTCGCCCAGGAGCCGCAGGGCGGCCTCGACCAGGCGCTCGCCGGAGCCGGGGGCGCAGCGGGCGCTTTCCGGCTCTTGGTTGCCCTCGAGGTAGCTGCGCCGGTCGGGCACGTAGCCCACGTTTTCGTTGGCCAGTTCGACCACGAAGGTGTGCGGAAAGGGCGAGCATTGTTTCACGGCCAGCCCGAGTTCGACAAAGATTTCGCCGGGCAACCCCACCCAGGCCAGCTCGCGTCCTCACGCGATCGCCTGCACCTCGACGCGGTGCGGCCGACCATGCCGCGCCACGGTGTCCCGCACCCGGTGTGCGCGGACCAGCTTCATGAAATTGCCGCCGGCGTCATCCTTGACCGTGGCGAGAATTTGCCGGGCCTCTGTCACTTCGTCCTCGGAGACGGCCGGCAGGTTCAGTTCCACCACCACGCCGCGGGCGCGCAGCGGGACGGCGGGCAGGGGCTGAAGGCGTTTGTAGGCCTGAAAAACGGCCGCGCCGGGAATCGTGGCGATGCGGTGTTGCTCGGCGGGTCCGCTCTGGGGCCAGCGTCAGGCGAAGTCGAGGTGGTTGAGGTTGCCGCACGCGCCCCGGCCCACCAGCGTCTGGTGCTCCGGGCCGTGGTAACCGGCCAACACCCGGCCGAGCGCCCCCGGCCAATCGGCGCTGAAGCGGCGCCCGCCGGTGGTGTCGGTGTGCATGGCGAAGTTGACCCACGTGGCAATGGCCCCGGACGGTCCGGTGGCCTCGGGCTTTTCCACGTACCATACGCCCACTTCAGGGTCGCTGAGGCCGGCGGGCCGGACGATGTTCGGGTGGAGCTTGCCCGGATTCCATCCCACCGCGCCGTCGCGCAGGATGTACCGGCGGTTGAAGGTGAGGTCGTCGCAGCGGCCGCGGGCGGCGCTTGCGCGGGCGGGGGTGCGGTGCTCGAGGGCCTGGCGCACGGCCGCGGCAATCCGGGCGGGCAGGTTGGTGGTGTAGGCGATGGCCTCGGGGGAGCCTCGCCGGGGATGGCGGTGGGTTGAGCCGGCCAGGCCAGCACCGGACCGGTGTGGGCATGGGTGGCGCTCACCAGCACGTGGTCGCCGGGCAGGCCGCTGTCCCGGGTGATTTGCGCGCGGGCGGCGTCGGTGACCGCGCGCGGGATTTCGATGAGGTCCAGGCTTACCAACGCCACGCGGGTGTCGCCGGATTCGAGGACCAGCGCGCGGCAGAAAAGCGGGTCCAACATGCCTTCCGCGCCGCGGGCATGGTAATAGCCGGCCAGGGGCATGCCCGGGGGCGGGGTAATGTCCACCGCGGCCACGCCGACGCGCAGTTCGGCGGCGGTGCCGGCGAGTGGACCGGCCAGCAGGCCCAGCACCAGACCGGGCAGGGCGAACCATTCCGGGGTGGGACGCGACAGGGAGGCGGGCGTTGAGTTCATGGGCGCGAGACGGGTTGGCGACGCTTTAACCGCCCGACCGCCGGAGAGCCAGTTCTTTCGCGATCCGCTTGAGTCTGCCCGGACGCGCTGCATCGGAAAACCGGACCGCCACGGCAGCCGTCTTGCCGGTCGTGGGCCGCGCCGCCCAGGGGCGGTCCTACGAGGGGCGGCCGCCGTTCCACGCCTCCCGGCCCAATGCCTTGTGCGGGTTCCCCGCGGGGAATAGGCTCGCGGGCGCACCGCATGAAACTGCTTTTCATCCACGCGCATTACGACGACTTCGAGTTCACGGCGGCCGGCACCTTCGAGCAGTGGCGGCGCTGCCTCGGGTCGGAGGTGCGCCGCAAGGTCATTGTCTGCACCGACGGTTGCGCGGGACACCACTTTCGCACCCGCGAAGAGACCGGCCGTTTGCGCCTGGCCGAGCAGCAAGAGTCCGCGCGGCTGGGCGGCTACGAATTCGAGCCCCTGCGGCTGCCGGACGGCCGCGTGCCGCGCGAGGCCTGCCTGCGGGTGGACATTCCGTTGCTGGCGGCGCTCTGGAAGGCCATTCGCGACTTTCAGCCGGATTACCTCTTTTGCCCGCCGTTGCCGGCGGACCCGCTGGCCGGGGTGCACGTGGACCACGTGGCGGTCGCCCAAGCCGTGCGCGAGGTGGCCTACATGATCAATGTGCCGCACGCCTTCACCCCGGAATACCCCGCCGACGAAACCCGCTCCGAACCCTGCCCGGTGCCGGTGATCGTGGCCGTGTACGATGGCTACATGCAGGGCGAAAACAGCCATGACCTGGCGGTGGATGTCGAGCCGGCCTTCGAGGAGATCGCCCGACTCACCTGGTGTCACCAAAGCCAGATTCGCGAGTGGCTGCCCTGGGTGGGCCGACACAACCTGGAGGCCCCCGCCGACCTCGAGGCCTGGCGGCATACCCTGCGCGCGCGCTTCGACCGCAAGCGACGCGAACTGAACCTGCCCGCCGGCGGCGCGGTCGAGGTCTTCACCGTCACCGGTTGGGGCGAGATTCCCGACCCGGACCGGGTGTTCCGCGAATTCCCGAATCTGCTTCCGGACCCGGCGCGGCACGCGGCGCTGCGAGAGCGCCTGCACCGCTGGCGCGGGGATTGAACTGCGGCCCCGCAGCGGAGGCCGCGCTCCCGGCTCCCCGGCAATCGCCCCCTCTTCCACCTGCTCCCGGCCCGCCATGCCCCGCCAACCACGGCTCGAATATCCCGGCGCGCTCTACCACGTGACCAGCCGCACCAACCGCGGCGAACCGCTTTTCGGCCGGCCGGAGGTTGTCCGGGAGTTCCTGGAGGAACTGGCCACGGCCTGCGGCAAGACCGGCTGGCGCGTCCAGGCGTTTTGTGTGCTGCCGGACCACGTGCATCTGGTGCTGGAAACGCCGCTGCCGAACCTGGTAAGCGGCATGAAATGGTGGCTGGGCACTTTCTCCCTGCGGTACAACCGCCGCCACGGCCTCCGCGGGCACTTGTTTGCGGCCCGTTATCGCGCCGTGCCGGTGGACCCCGACGGTCCGTTCCTGTTCGAGGCCTGTCTGCACGTGTGGCTCAATCCCGCCCGAGCCGGGTTGCTGGCACCGGAGCAACCCCTCGCGGCTTATCCGGGGTCCAGCCTCGCGGCCACGTTGCAGCCCCCCGAACGGCCTTCCTGGCTGGCCCCCGAACGCCTCTGGGCCGCCGCCGGCCTGCCGGACGACACCCCGGAGGCACGCCAGGCCCTGGCGGCCCGCGTCGAGGCGCGTCGCCGCGAACCCGCCCCGCGCACCTGGCGCGCCTTGCGACGGGGCTGGTGCTTTGGCAGCGAGCGTTTTCGCGCAGACCTGGCGCAGCGCGTGCGCGCCCTGGTCGGCGATCTCCGCCGTGCGCCCGTGCCGCACGAAGCCCAGGTTCAACTCGGTCACCTGATTCTGGCTGAAGAACTGTCGCGGCGCGGCTGGACGGTGGAGGAACTGTCCCGCCGCCGCAAAACCGACCCGGAGAAGGTGGCCATCGCCCAACGACTGCGCCGGGAAACGCCGCTTTCGCTGCGGTGGATCGCCACCGCACTGCACATGGGCAGCCCCTACACGTTGCGCAATGCGCTGCTCGCCGCGGCGCGGGGAAGGCTTCCGCCGCCGGCCGCGCCCGCGGTCCCACCCCCGCCATCGCCCCCCGAGCCGGAGCGGAACGTTGCGACCCCGCCCGCGCCGCAAACGCCGGCCCCGGACTCACCCGCTCCACCCGGCGAAGACTTCAGCGTGGCCTGGGATTGAGCGGGAGCGCGCCACGTCCCGGCGGCGGCGCAAGTTTGCGGGCGGCATCGGCAACTGGCGGCGCGGGTAATCCATTCCGCCCCCGGGCGGCTCCGGTTCGCCACATGGCCGTTCGTTCCACCGGGAGGCCGGGTGCAAATCTTTTCCAACAACCGCCACTTTCATGAAACGCGCCACGCCCCGTCCAGGACTAATCAGCACCGCCACGGTCGGGCTTCTGGGGACCGCGTTGCTGGCGGGCGGGTGCGGTCGGGAATCGGGCTCGGTGACGCGGCCCCCCACAGGCGAGCGCGGCGGCGGTGCCGACGGCCGACCCGTGAGCCGGGCGACGGGCGAAGAAGCCGGCGCACTCACCGTGACCCCGCCCCTGCCGCCGGGCGAGAAGGACTGGTTTGCGGACGTGACCGCGGCGGCCGGCATCACGGTCGTCCACCAGTTCTGCGCCGACCGGATTGCGAACATCATCATGTCCAACGGCGCCGGGGTGGCGGTGCTGGATTACGACCAGGACGGCTGGATGGACCTGTACTTCGTGAACTCCGGACCGTTGGACGGCGTCACCCGGCACGCCCCGGGCACACGGCGCGAGCCCAACCGCCTTTACCGCAACCTGGGCAACGGCCGATTCGAGGACGTCACCACGAAGGCCGGTGTGGCCGGCAGCGGTTACGGCACCGCCGCCGCCGTGGCGGATTACGACGCCGACGGCTGGCCGGACCTGTACGTGGTGAACGTGGGGCGGAACATCCTCTACCGAAACCGTGGCGACGGCACGTTCGAGGAGGCAACGCAAAAGGCCGGCGTGGGCGACCCCGGCACGGGCATCGGCGCCACGTGGGCGGACGTGGACGGCGACGGCCGGCTGGACCTGTTCGTGGCCAACTACCTGACCTTCGACCCGAACTACAAACTGTATTTCAACCCGGACGCCTACCCCGGCCCGCTCAGCTACAAGGGCGAGTTCAACGTGCTGTACCGCAACCGCGGCGACGGCACCTTCGAGAACATCAGCGAGGCCGCCGGCATCCGCCTGCCCAACCACCGGGCCATGTCCGTGTGCGCCCTCGATTACGACCTGGATGGCGACACCGATTTCTACCTCTGCAACGACGCCACGCCCAACGTGCTGCTGGTCAACGACGGCACGGGCCGGTTCACCGAAATGGCCATGAAGGTGGGCATCGCCTTCAACGCCCTGGGCGAGGCCGCCGGCTCGATGACCGCCGCCGTGGGCGACTGCAACGGCGACCTGTTGCCGGACATCCTGGTCTCGCGCCTGGGCTACGGCTCCCTGTACCTGGCCACCCCCAAGGGGCTTTACAACGACCAGATGATGGCCAGTGGCCTGGGCCGTCTCACCGCCGAATACGTCGGCTGGGGCAGCAACTTCCTGGACTTCGACAACGACGGCGATCTGGACATCTTCATCGCCAACGGCGACGCCCATCACCTGGTGGGCTGGGAAAGTCTGCTGCTCGAAAACAACGGCCAGGCCCGCTTCACCAACGCCCGCGAAAAGGGCGGCGCCTTCTTCGACGCCCGCCTGCGCGCCCGCGGCAGTGCCGTGCTGGACTTCAACAACGACGGCGCGCTGGACCTGGTCGTCACCCTCATGGGCGACCGGCCTTTCCTCCTGCAAAACCGCGGCCCGGTCGGCCACTGGCTCGGGCTGGAGTTGCGGGGCACCCGGTCCAATCCCCACGGCTGGGGCGCCCACGTGCGGGTCACCGCCGGCGGTCGCACCTGGTTTGCCGAGGCGCGCTGCCCTTCGGGCTTCCTCGGCCAGTCCGACCCGCGCCTGCACGTCGGCCTGGGGGCGGTCAGCACGGTGGACAAGGTCGAAATCCGCTGGCCGCGCGGCGCCACCCAGGTCCTGGAAAACCTCCCGGTCAACCAGTACCTGAAGGTCAAGGAACCCTAGCCATGCGCATCCTGCCTTCCCTGAGCGGTGCGTGGCTGGCCGCCGTGCTGGCGGGGAGCGGCTGCCGCGAGTCCCCGCCCGCGGGGGCGCTCGTGCTGACCCAAACCCCGCTGGCGGCGACCTCTTCCCTCCCCGCCGCGACCGTGCTCGATGAGCGCTACCCGCCCGGCAGTCGGGTGGTTCTGCTGTTGCCGCCGTACCGGACCAACGACGTGCGGCTGCTCTCGCAGGGCCTGCTCGCGGCCGGGGATGCCGTGGTCGCCCCGGACGGCCGCACGGTGTACTTCGCCGGCCGCCGCGACGCGGCGAGCGACTGGCAGATATATCAGGCCCGGCTCAACGGGGGCTCCCCGCGGCGCGTCACGGCCATGCCCGGCGGCGCGTTGAACCCCGCCGTGGCCGCCCACGACGAGCTGGTCTTCGCCTCGCCCGTGCCGCCGGCCGATCAACCGTGGTCGCCCCCGCAGCCCGCCGCCCTCCATGCCCTCAAGCCCGGCGAAAAGTCGCCGCGCCGGCTCACCTGCACACCGCACAGCGCGCTCGACCCCACCGTGCTGGCCGACGGGCGGATTCTCTTCGTGACCGTGCAGCCCGGCGGAGCCGACCCCGCCACGCCGCGTCGGGCGTTGTTCACCGTGAACACCGACGGCTCGGAACCGACCGCCTTTGCCGGACAGCACGACGGCGGCTGGCCGCTGCTGCGGCGACCGCGGCTCTTGGACCGCCAATGGGTGGGCTTCCTCGCGGCCGAGCACCCCGCCGCCGGGGACCTGACACGCGCCGAAGGCGTGCGCCTGGCCCGCCCCCAGTTCAGCCGCACGCCGCTGCTGCCGGCGGTCAACGCCCGCTGTCGCGCCCTCGAACCCGGCCAGCCCGGCGAGTGGCTGGCCTGCCTGGAGCCCCTCGGCCTGAACCGCCGCGGCTCCAACGACACCTTCGCCGTGTACCGCGTGCGGGCTGATGTTCCCGAAACCGTCACGCCGTTGTTCGATGACCCCGCCTGGCACGAGGTCGAGGCGGCCTGGCTGGCCGCGCGTCCTCGGCCGCAAGGGCACATGTCCTCGCTGGACCCGCGGCGCGCCACCGGCACGGTGCTGTGCCTGGACGTGAACGAAACCAGTTTCGCCGAAGGCCCGGTGACGAACTCCGCGGCGCGGGTGCGCTTTGCCGCGTGGCGGCAGGGCGCCGAGCAGGTGCTGGGCGAACTGCCGCCGCACGCCGACGGCTCGTTCCTGGTCGAGCTGCCCGCGGACGTGCCGTTGGTCATCGAGGCCTACGATGCTGAAGGCCGGTTGGCGCGGCGGTGTCCGCCGCTGTTCTGGGTGCGCCCCGGGGAAAATCGCGGCTGCGTGGGTTGCCATGAGCCGCACCACCGCGCCCCGCGCAACGTGCGGCCGCTGGCGGCCAACCGCGCCCCCGTTTCACTGACTCTGCCACCGCCGGCCCTGGCCGGACCCGTGCCATGAACCCGCGCGGTTTTGTCGCCATTTCGCTGGTCGGCCTGGTTGCCGTGGGCGGCCTGGGCGCGGGCAGTTACTTCTGGTCCGTCGGTCATGTGCGGCGCTGGACCGGTAACCCGACGCTGGGCTTCGTGTCCTGCACCCACTGCCACGGAAATGACCTGAACAAAACGGCCTGGGCCAAGCCGCGTCCACACCATCCCGCCCCGGCCGGGCTGGCCGTGGCGCCGGACGGACGGCGGTTGTACGTCGCCCTGGATGACGTGGACGAGGTGCTCGAGGCCGACGCCGAGACGTTGGCCGTGTTGCGCCGGACGCGTGTGGCCGGCGGACCGTTTGGTCTGGCGCTGGACCGCGCGGGGCGGCGGCTGTTTGTGGCCTGTCGGCACCAGGACCGCGTGGCGCAACTGGACCTGGAAACCTTCCGCGAAGTGGACAGCGTGTTCGTGGGGTTGGAACCGGTGGCGCTGGCGTACACCGAAACACCCGCCGGCGAGCGCCTGCTCGTGGCCAACTCCGGCAGCGGCGATGCCGCGCTGCTCAGTCTTTCGCCCTTGAAGGAGGTGGCGCGACCAGCCACGGGCCGCGAGCCCTTCGGCGTGGCCGCCTCGCCGGACGGCCAACGGGCGTGGGTGGTGAGCCGGTTGGCCGAGCCGGACCTGGCCGCCGGCGGCGCCTCGGCCCACCCGGCGGAGGCCGGCTTCGCCCACCTGTTCCTGCCGGCCGCCTCGGAATTGACGCTGCTTCAGCCGGCGACCGGGCGGGTGTTGCGCCGGGTGCCGCTCGAGTCGGCGCATTTGTCCGAGGACCTGGTGTACGTGCCGGCGCGCGGCTGGGCCCTGGCGCCGCTGGTGAAGGTGCGCAACTTGGTACCCATCACCCAGGTCGCTCACGGCTGGGTCATGTCCAGCGGCCTGGCCGTGGCGGACCGGCAGGGGCGGGTGGTGCAGGTGCCGCTGGACGAGGCCAACGCGTACTTTGCCGACCCGGCGGGCATCGCCGTGGACGGGGCGGGACGGCGAGCCTACGTGGCCTCCGGCGGGAGCGACGTCATCAGCGTGGTGGACCTGGACCGGCTGGCCGCGTGGCTGGACCGGGCCGACGAGGCGACCCGCCGCGACGCCATCCGGGACCTGTCGCTGGCCGATGAGTACGTCGTGGCGCGCGTGCCCACCGGCCGGAACCCGCGGCACCTGGCGTTGAGTCCGGACGGGCGGCGCCTGTACGTGTCCGTGCGGCTCGAGGACCAGGTCTGGGCGGTGGACACCGAGCGGCTCGAGCTCAGCGCCAGGTTGGTGCTGAGCGACGGCGGGACGCGGGACCCGATCCGCCGTGGCGAGCGCGTCTTCACCAGGGCGGCGCACACCTTCCAGAGCCAGTTCTCCTGCCGCTCGTGTCACCCGGACGGCCATGTGGACGGCCTGGCGTACGATTTCGACGGCGACGGCATCGGCGACAACCTGCTGGACAACCGCACGCTCCGGGGCATTGACCGCACCGCGCCGTTCAAGTGGAACGGCAAGAATCCCACCCTGCCGTTCCAGTGCGGGCCGCGATTCTCGCGGGTGCTGATGCGCACCGACCCGATCCCCGCGGACGATCTCCGGGACCTCGAGACCTTCCTGAAATCGCAGCCGCCGGCCCGCACTCGCCACTTCACCGAGCTGGGCAAACCGTTGTCCCCCGCCGCGGAGCGGGGCCGGCAGTTGTTCTTCGCCACGCAGCGGCCCGACGGCACGCCCATCCCCATCGCGCGGCAATGCCAGACCTGCCATCGCCCGCCGCTGTTCACCAACCGCCTGAAGACCTCGGTGGGCACCCGCGGCCCGCGGGACGTGACCGACGAGTTCGACACCCCGCACCTGCTGGGCATCGGCGCCTCTGCCCCCTACCTGCACGATGGCCGGGCGCGCACGCTCGAGGAACTCTGGACCACCTACCAGACCAACGACCTGCACGGCGTCAGCTCGTACTGGTCCAAGCACCAGCTCAACGACCTCGTCGAGTACCTCAAAACCCTCTGACCCCCGAGAAACCCATGAAATCCTCAACCCCGAGTCTCCTGGCCGCCCTGCTGGCGGTGCCGACACTTCTCGCGGCGGAGTCACAACCCGTCGCCTACAAGGACGTGCCGTTTCCGGTGATCGAACGGTTCGAGAACTTCGGCAAGGCCGACGGCATTCCGGCCGAGAAGGTGCATGCCGTGTACAAGACCCGGGATGGGCAGCTCTGGATCGGCACCTGGAACGGTCTGTGCGTGCGCGGCGAGGACGGCCGTTTCCATCGTTACGGACCCGAGGACGGCCTCAGCCACAAGATGGTCCTGCAGGTCGTCGAGGACCCGCAGACCGGCGACCTGTGGATTGCCACCATGCGCGGGCTGACCCGCTACAGCGGCGGCCGCTTCACCGTGTACACCCAGACCAACAGCGGCCTGCCCAACAACGTGGTGTACGGCGTGGACGTGCTGGACGGCCGTGTCTGGGTGGCCACCGCCGCCGGCGCCGGCGCGTTCGATCCCCGCGCCGGCACCTGGAAAATCTACGACCACAACAACACCGTTATGCACGAGCCCTGGTGTTACGCCATCCAGGCCACGCCGGAGCTGGTCTTCATCGGCGTCTGGGGCGGCGGCATCATCGAGCACGATCCCGCCCGCGGCACCTTCAAGGAGTACCGCGACCCCGACCGCGACTTCCACTTCGACCTGGTGCCGGACGACGGCCCGGTCAACGACATCACCTCCTGGATCGCCTGGGAGGACGGTCGGCTCTGGCAATGCACCTACTTCGGCTTTGCCCGCCGCGACGCGCGCGGCTGGAAGACGTGGGTCGAGGAAAAGACCCCCCTGCTGTCCAACTTCACCCAGTTTGTCTGGGCCCACCGCGGCACGGCCTGGATCGGCATGGACAAGGGCGTGTCGGTCACCGACGGCGAGACCTGGGTCAATTACGAGGTGGGCGCCGCCGGGGAGGGCCTGCGGACCATTCACCGACCCGGGCAACCGCCCGAAACCCAGCCCATGTCCACCGCCCTGGCCAACGGTTTCGTCCTCGGCCTCTACGTGGATGACGAGGAAGCCTGGTTCGCCACCTCGAACGGTCTGAGCCGCGGCGTCTTTGCCAAGTCCCAGCGTCCCGCCGCCGTGGCCCGGGCCCAACGCTGATCTCCCATGCAACCCCACAACCCTGCCAACCCGCATCCGTCTATGCCCGCTTCCATTCCCGCTCCCCGGGTCACCCTGGACAACTACCAGGAAAACGGCCTGGTTTATTCCGAGGCCGAAAAGGCCGAGCGCCGCGCGCTGGGCCTGCCGGCCTGCGAACCGGCGCCGGTTGGGTTGCTCAAGAAACTGCCGGTCGGGCGTCCGGTGGTGAGCAAGCGCGCCATTTCCGCCCCCAAGGTGCTCAATGAGGCCGGCGAGTACGGCAGCGCCTTTGCCCGCGGCCTGCGCGTGGACCTGCCCGGCGGCGTCACGCACCTGCTCATCAGCGGCACGGCCAGCGTGGGGCCCCACGGCGAGACGCTTTACCCCGGCGACTTCCGCGCCCAGCTCTGGCGCACCTTCCGCAACCTCACCGAACTGCTCAAGAGCGAGGGCGCCACCTGGCACGACGTGGTCCGCACCACCTGCTACCTGCGCGACATCGAACGCGACTACGCCGAGTTCAACCGCGTCCGCAACGAGTTCTACCGCGCGCTGGGCCTGGACCCCTTCCCGGCCAGCACCGGCATCCAGGCGCGGATTTGCCGCAGCGACCTGCTGGTGGAAATCGAGGCCCAGGCCATTTTGATCCGACCGGAGGAACCATGAAACGCTGGACCCTGCTGCTGGCCCTGCTGGCGGCGCCCGGCACGCTGTGTGCCGCCGGCTATGGCTACGTTGAGAAACCCGAGCCACCGCCCGCCCGGGAAAAGGAGGACGGGGGCGTGAACGAACCCGTAAAGCCGGCCCTCCCGGGCGAAGGGGTGGGCGCGTTCGAGGGCGAATACCCCTACTACGGCAACACGCCCGAGGAATTGATCCCCTTCCGCGGTGTCGAGCCGTACTACCGTTACTGGACCCGCCGGCTGCCCTTCCGCGGTCCGGGCCGGGATTACCCGGACCCGCCCGATTTGAAGTCGCTCAAGGTCGGCCTGCTCAGCCCGGCCAGCTACGGCCCCGAGGCGGCGCGGGGTCGGCGCAGTCGCCAGGGCGTGGTGCTGGCCTTCGAGGAGGCCAACGCCGCCCGCCGGCCGGGCCAGTTGCCCTTCGAGCTCATCGAACGGGAGGACGCCCCCCAGTGGGGCAGCGCCGCCAACATCGCCGTCGAGTTCAAGGACGCCGACGTGCTCGGCTTCCTGGGCACCATTGACGGCGACGCCACGCACGTGGCCCTGCGCGTGGCCCTCAAGATCGAGACCTACATGATCAACGCCTCCGACCCCGATCCCACGCTCACCGAGACCCAGATCCCCTGGCTGACCCGCGTCTGGCCCGACGACCGCCAGCAGGGTTTCCGGCTGGCGCAACTCATCGTCAAGGACCGCGGTTGCCGGCGCATCGCCGTCCTGCGCGAAAGCAGCCGGCCCGGGCGCATGGGCGTGATGCACTTCAACAACTACATCCGCCGTCTGGGCTATCCGCCCGTCGCGCACCTGTTCTTCCAACCGGGCGACCGCGACCTCTCGACCCAGCTCGCCGCGATCAAGGCCGCCGAGCCCGACGCCATCCTCTTCTACGGCCAGCCCGAGGACATCGGCCGGTTCGTCAAAATGTTCCGCGAGGCCGGGATCACGGCGCAGTTTTTTGGCTTCGATCGTCTCCAGGAAGAAGGTTTTGTCCGGGCGGCCGGCCCGCACGCCGAGGGCATGACCATCACCTACTTCTTCAACCCGAATCGCACCGACCCGGTCTGGCTGGACTTCGTGGCCCGCTACGAGAAGCGCTGGGGCGAAAAGCCGGATGTCTATGCCGCCTACGGCTACGACGGCGCCCGGCTCATGATCGAGGCCATTGACCACGCCGGCCCGAACCGCTTCCGCATCCGCGACTACCTCGCCGGCCTCGAGGAATGGGACGGCGTCACCGGCCACATGATCTTCGACGGTCGCTGGGACAACATCGCCCCCATCACCACCGCGCACTTCCGCAACGGCCAGTGGCACTACGACCCGCCGCCCGAGCCGAACTGGCGGCCCCGGCGCGCGCAGCAGGCGCAAGCCAGCCCCCACAAACCATGATCACCTGCCGCCCGCGCCCACGGCCCGGCTGGTGGCTGTTGGCCGGGCTGCTCGCCGGGGGAGTGGGTGCCGCCGGTTTTTGCGGGCAAACCACGCCCGCTCCGGCGCCGCTCAAGATCGGTCTGGTCCTGCCCCCCGGCGAACCGGAGGCGGAAACCATCCGCCGGGGCGCGCAACTGAGTGCCGAACGGCTGGGAACCGAGTGGGGTTGCCCCGTCGAGCTCATCGTCCGCGGCCGCCCCGGTCAATGGGGCACCGAGGGCGATGACGCCGTGGCCCTGGCGCTGGACGCCGGCGCGCAGGCCCTCATCGCCCCCACCACCGGTACCACCGTCCACCTGGTGGAACAGGTCGCCGGCCGCACCCGCGTCCCCACTGCGTCGCTCTGTGGCGACACCTCGGTCACCGGCGCCCGCATCCCCTGGGTGCTGCGGTTGGTGCCGGACAACGTCCAGGAAGCCCGCGCGTTGTTCGGCGGCGTCCGGGCGGGGGACGGTCAACCGGTGCGCCGTTGGGCGGCGCTGGTGCCCGACGGCCGCGCAGGCCGGGAGGCCGCGCAGGACTTGCTCGCGGCGGCCCGGGCCGCGGGGTGCGCACTGGACCCGGTGCTGTCGGTGGCCTCGGCGCCGACCAACGCGACGT
>JBBIJZ010000106.1:0-14653 GCA_037445715.1 Verrucomicrobiales bacterium
GCGCCGCCCCGCGGAACGCGCCGACGCCTCGGCCGCCGCCCGGGACCTGCTCCGGGCGCGCCCCGAATGGCGCCTTGCCCGCGGCGTGCTGCTCTACGTGCCGCGAGCGGATGAACTGGATCTCTGGCCGCTGGCGGCGGAAGCGCTGGCGGCCGGCGTGCAACTGGCCCTGCCCCGGTTCGACGCCGCCCGCGGCGTTTACCAGGCCGCGCTGGTGCGGGACCTGGAGCGCGACCTGCGCGCCGGCCGCTACGGCCTGCTCGAGCCCGGACCGGACTGTCCGGCCGTGCCGTTGAACCGGCTGGACTTGCTCCTGGTCCCGGGCCTATGCTTCGACCGTGCAGGTCGGCGGCTGGGCCGGGGCGGTGGGTATTTCGACCGGCTGTTGACCGGGCCGCATGGCACGGCCTGCGGCGTGGCGTGGGACCACCAGGTCCGGGAGCGCCTCCCCGCCGGGCCGGGTGATCAAACCGTGGATTGCATACTAACGCCGACGCGCTGGCTCGCGGTGGCGCGGCGATGACGACATGACCTGGCTGGCGAGTGCGGATTGGGCGTGGGTCGCCCTCGGCCTGGGCGCCGGCTTCCTGGCCGGTTTTCTGGTCTGGCGCGGCTGGGACCGGCGGCTTGGCCGCTGCCTGGCCCGCCGCCAGGAGGAATTGCTCGCCCGCGCCCGCGAGGAGGCCGAGGTCCTCAAACGTGAGGCCCGACTGGAGGCCGAGGAACAGGGCCTGCAACGCCGTCGCCAGCTCGAGGAAGAGCTGGGCACGCGCCGCGCGGCGCTCGACAAGACCGAGGCCCAACTGGCCCAACGCGAGGCCCTGCTCCAAATGCAATCCCGGGCGCTGGAAGAGCGCGAACGCGCCCTCGCCGAGGCCCGCGCCGCCCTCGAACAACGCGAGCAGGGCCTGGCCGCCCGGCACGCCGAGGCCGAGACCCTGCTCCGCCAGCGACGGGAAGCCCTCGCCGCCGCCGCCCACCTCTCCGAAAGCGAGGCGCGCGCGACCTTGCGGCGCGAGCTGGAACAGGAAGTCCAGCGGGACGCCGCCGACCTCACCCGGCATCTTTTGGAAAAGGCCCGCGCCCAGGCCGAGGACCAGGCGCGGCGCATCCTGGCGCTGGCCATCCAGCGTTACGCCGGGGAACACGCCAGCGAGACCACCACCTCCGCCGTCACCCTCAACGGCCAGGACATCAAGGGCCGCATCATCGGCCGGGAAGGCCGCAACATTCGCGCCTTCGAGGCCCTCACCGGCGTCACGGTGCTCATTGACGACACCCCCGGCACGGTGCTCCTGTCCGGTTTCGACCCGGTGCGGCGGGAAGTGGCCCGCCAGGCGATGGAGCGGCTCATTGCCGATGGCCGCATCCATCCCGGCCGCATCGAGGAGGTGGTCAAAAAGGTCAGCGAGGAGATGGAGGAAACCATCTTCCGGGCGGGCGAAGAGGCCGTGTTCAAGGCGGGTTTACCGCCGCTCCATCCCGAGCTGGTCAAGCTGCTGGGGCGGCTACGGTTCCGGCACAGTTACTCCCAGAACATCCTCGATCACTCGGTCGAGGTGGCCCACCTGGCCGGCCTCATGGCGGCCGAACTGGGGGCCAACGTCTCCCTGGCCCGGCGGGCCGGGCTGTTGCACGACATCGGCAAGGCGGTCAACCACGAGGTCGAAGGCTCGCACGCCGCCGTCGGCGCCGAGCTCATTGCCCGCTACGGCGAATGCCCGGAAGTCGTGCACGCGGTCGCCTCGCACCATGACGAACAACCGCATCAGGGCATCCTCGGCCCGCTGGTCAGCGCGGCCGACGCCATCAGCGCCTCGCGGCCCGGGGCGCGGTCCGAGTCCATGACCACGTACCTGCAGCGGCTCGAAGACCTCGAGCGCATCGGCGCCAGTTTCCCGGGCGTGGAGAAGTGCTACGCGGTCCAGGCCGGTCGCGAGGTGCGGGTGATCGTCAAACCCGACGCGGTGGATGACCTGGGGGCGCACCTGCTGGCCCGGAACATCGCGCGGAAGATCGAGGCGGACCTGCTCTATCCCGGGCAGATTCGGGTGACGGTGGTCCGCGAGACCCGCTGCGTGGAATTCGCCAAGTGAGCGCCGGACGCGCGAATGCCGGCCCGCCGGATCAAGGAGCGCGGAGCGGCTCGGCGGTGGGAAGCGCAGTGTCCGTTCCGCTCCCCGCAGGTCCCCTCTTGCGGAAAACCACCAGGTGCTGCCAGGGCAGGTTCGAGACCGAGCGTTCCCAGATCAGGGGATGCCCCGCGGCCTCCCGGCGGATTTGGGCCTCGGTCATCTTGTGGAGCGGTTTGATGGGCACGGCCGGGTCCTCGGCGCGGTATTCCACGAAGACCAACCGACCGCCGGGCTTGAGCGCGCGGCACAAGGCCGTGAGCATTTCGTGCGGCCAGGCCAGCTCGTGGTACACGTCCACCATCAACACCAGGTCCAGGCTGGCGACCGGCAGGCGCGGGTCGGTCTCGGTGCCCGGCACGGTCACGACATTGGTGAGGCCGTCTGCAGCCAAATGGCGGCGCAAGCGCTCGAGCATCTCCGGCTGAATTTCCACCGCATACACCCGGCCGGCGGGTCCCACGGCGCGGGCCAGGCGCCGGGTGTAGTAGCCGGTGCCGGCGCCGAGGTCGGCCACCACCAGGCCGGGCCGCAGTTCCAGCACGGCCAGCACCCGCTCGGGCGCTTCTTCGACCTCGCGTTCCGGGCGTTCCAGCCAGTCCGCGCCCGCATGGCTCATCACCGGGGCAATTTCCCGGCCGCAATAGAACTTGCCGGTCCCCTCCGGTCCGGATGGCGGGCGGTATTCGTAATGCGCCGCAGGTGGGGCGGCCGGTTCGCCGGCCCCCAGCCCGAGCGTCAGAGCCAGCGCGGCCAGAAAGGCCCCGCCGGCCCGACGCCAATAGCCTTTGCCGGGGCGGGGCCGACCCCGCGGAGCCGGGGACTTTTCCCTGGTGCGCGCGGCGGGCGCGGCGGCGCGGGTCATGAGCAAGGTTTGGCCGTGGTGCGGAGGCGCGGCCAGAGCGGTTGGAGGTCCGCGTCGGCCAGGGCCATGCAGACCAGGGCCGTGGGCCGGGGGGCGGCTTTCAGGGCGCGCTGGAAGAGCTCCCAGGCCTGGTCCAGGCGACCCAGTTGGGCGGCGTAGCAGGCCAGGTTGTAGGGCACGGTGATGCTGTGTGGGAAAAGCTCCAGGGCCGGGTAAAGGGCCTCCCAGGCCCGCTCCAGCCCGCCGCGGCCCGGCAGGCGTCGCAGGGCGTAGGCCCGATGGACCCAGCCAAATTCGCGTTCCGGAGCGAGCCGGATGATTTCCTCGGCCACGGTCACGGCTTGGGCCCAGTCCGCCCGCTCCGCGTGGATGCCCCATTCGAGTTCCCGCACGCAGGCGCAACCCCGGGCCCGCGGACCCAGCCGACGCAGCTCGGCCAGGGCGGCCTCGGTGTCGCCCAGCATGAGCCAGCCCTCGGCGGCGTCGTAGTGCAAGCGTTCCGAGTGCGGTAGTTGGTGCACGCCGCCAAGGTAGCGGGGGATGGCTGTGCGGGCAAACGCACAGACGGCCTTTCCGGGCACCCGGCGTGGGGCCCGAACAGGGAGTTGTTCGGGCGAGCGGCGCTTTTTACTTGGGGTCGAGGTTTTGCCGCAGCGCTTCGGCGGTAACGCGGGAGGCCACGCCTTCGGGCGGCACGTCGAGGCCGGTGACCCAGACCAGCGCGTTGAGGATGACCTTGCGGAAGTTCTCGTCGCCCCAGTTGGTATGGAAATGCCCGCCGGTGAACCCGAAGGCCCGCCGGCCCGCACGCTCTTGCACCCACATCAGGGTCTCGGGCTCGCCCTTGCGCGCCTGCACGTGGGGGTAGGGCCCGGCCGGCCAGACGTACGGGCCGTCGCGCACCTGGTCGGAGGGTTGGGCCACCAGGATGGGGGTCAGGCCGGGCGGGTCTTCGCGCCAGCGCAGGTTGAAGTACCACTCGTCCTTGATGGCAAAGGGTTGCAGCCCGCGCGTGACCGGATGCGCCGGGAACCGGGAGAAATCCGGCGTCCAGATGGGATTGCAGGAAAAGCGGTCCTCGTAATAGCCGCCCAGCCAGTCCAGGAGCTCGCGCCCGCCCCGGTCCTTGGGCACTTCGCAGGCGTAGTGCATGACGCCGAAGCCGACGCCCTTTTCGATCAGCCCCCCGAGCCGGCGCAGTCGTTCGCCCTGAATGGCCGGATGGCCGCCGCCGCCATCGGCGTAAATCACCACCGCCGCCGCCTGATCGAAGACCCTTTCGTCGGCCGGCCAGCCGTTGGTGTGGACGCTGACCGTCAGGCCCGGGAAACCGCGCAGGCATTGTTGCAAGAGCAGGCAGCCGGCGCGGAATTCGTGCATGCCCGGCGGATGACTGGGCTTGCCGGCAATGAGCACCAGGTGACGTTCCGCGGCCCGGCCGGACAGGACCGGCGCCAGCGTCAGAGCCAACCCCAAAGCAGACAACCAGCGTTTCATCTTCAACCTCGGTTTGAGCATTTGCGCGTTACCGTCCACTCCCTCCCGGACGGGCTCGTGCCGCGCCCTGATTGCCCCAGGGGACACGGCGCGTGGAAGGGCGTCAGCGCCCTTTGGGATCGAGGTTGGCCCGCAGTTGCTCCGGGGTGACGGCGGACTCGACCCCGTTTTCCGGCACCTCGGCCCGGGCCATCCAAACGATGGCGTTGAGGACCACCTTGCGGAAGTCGTCGTGGCCCCAGTTTTTGTGGAAATGGCCGCCGGTGAAACCGAACCCGCGCCCGCCGTCCGGCCGTTCGTACACCCACATCACGTGCTGCGGTTCCTTGCGGTCCTTGACCGCGGCGCGCACGTGCGGGTTGCCGCTGTGCGGGCCGTCGGGCCGGCTCAACGTGCTCTCGGGCGGCAGGGCGGTCAGGATGGGGGTGACGCCCCGCATCCCCTCGACGAAGCGCATGTGGTAGTACCACTCGTCCTGGATGCCGAACGGCTTGACGCCGCGGGTAACCGGGTGCGCGGGCAGGGTCTTGAACTCCGCGAACCAGTGCGGGTTCACCGACCAGTGGGTCTCGAAGTAGCCGCCAATCCACTGGAGGAATTCCGGTCCCCCCTTGTCCCTGGGTACCTCGACCGCGTAATGCAGGCAACCCAGCCCCGCCCCCTGCCGGACTTTTTCGCCGATGATTTGCAGGTGATCGCTCTGGATGAACGGATGCCCGCCGCCGCCGTCGCAGTAAATCAGGATGGCATCGGCGTTGTCGTAGGCGGTGGGGTCCTTGGGCCAGCCGTTGAGGTAATACGCGGTGAGGATGCCCGGGTGGCTTTGCAGGCACTGGTTGAGGAGGAGAATGCCGGCGTTGTGCTCGTGCTCGCCGGGGCCGTGACTGGGGGTGCCGGCGGTGAGGACGATCTTCTTCTTGTCCGCCAGCTTGAGGCGCTTGAGCTCGATGTCCTTGAACTGAACGGTCATGGGCGGGCCCACGTGAATCTGGAGGGCCAGCACGCCGCTGCGGGCGGCCCGGCCGGGGTGTTCGTCCACCACGTCCACGGTCTGGTGGCCGTTGATGAAGTGCTGGAGGTGATTGCCCCGGGCCACGATGCGGTACTCGTTCCAATCCTCGGCCTTGATCTGCGCCTGGATGTCCTCGGAACGGCCCAGCGCACCGGTCACTTCGATCTTCGGTTTGGCGGCCTCGGCCGGGTCCGCGGTGATCCGGACTTTCTGGCCGCGCAGGGCCAGGATGCCGCGACCGCGCTCCTCGTACAGGATGCCGGAGTAGGTCTTGCCCGCCTCGATGTCGGCCTGGTAGCCACCGACGATGGGGCCAAACTTGCCCTGCTCCTGCACCGCGCTGCGGTACTGAATGCCCGAGTTGCCGCCCACGATCCGGTACTTGAGCCGCAACTCGAAGTCGTCCACCAGGCCGTTGGTCCAGACCAGGAACGTGTTGTGGATCAGCTTCGGGTCGTCCCGGGTCACGCCGGTGATGGCGCCGTCGCGCACCGACCACAGGTCCGGGTTGCCCTGCCAGCCGGAGAGGTCGCGGCCGTTGAAAATGGGTTTGAAGCCGTCGTCGGCGCGGGCGCCGGCCGTCAATCCCGGGGCCAAGCCGAGCAGGCACGGCAGAGCCACCAGGAGCGCGGAGGGGAGCAATGAACGTTTCATGGCAAGCACGCCGGGGAGGGTAAGGACGCCGCGCGCAGAATGCAAATTCGCTTCCGACCTGCGCGCGGTCCGGCGGGCGCCGCCCCCTCTCCGGACCGCCTCTCCGGCTCCTTCGCCGCCGGAGCCGGACCAGCATTGCTTCCCCGGCCGCGGCCCGGCTAGGCTGGGCCAACCGCTATGATCAACCTCAAGCAGTTTGAAGTTTGGTTCGTGACCGGCAGCCAGCATCTGTACGGCCCGGCGGCGCTCGAACAGGTGGCCGCCAACGCCCGCCAGGTGGCCGCCGCGCTCGAGGCCGCCCCGGCCCTGCCCGTGCGCGTGGTCTTCCAGCCGGTGGTCAAGTCCGCCGAGGAGGCCACGGTCCTGTGCCGGGCGGCGGACACCACGCCCGGGTGCATCGGTCTGATCACCTGGTGCCACACCTTCTCGCCGTCCAAGATGTGGATCAACGGCCTCAAGGCCCTGCGCAAGCCCCTGGCCCACCTGCACACCCAGTTCAACCGCGACCTGCCCTGGGCCACGATTGACATGGACTTCATGAACCTGAACCAGGCCGCTCACGGCGACCGCGAGCACGGCTTTCTCATGAGCCGGCTGCGTTTGAACCGCAAGGTCATCGTGGGCCACTGGCAGGACCCCGCCGTGCAGGCGCGCCTGGGCGCCTGGTGCCGCGCCGCCGCCGCCTGGGCGGACTGGCAGGGGGCGAAGTTCTGCCGGTTCGGCGACAACATGCGCGAGGTTGCCGTCACCGAGGGCGACAAGGTTGCCGCCCAAATCCAGTTCGGCTACGCGGTCCACGGCTACGGGGTGGGCGACCTGGTCGCGCGGGTGCGCGCGGTGAGCGAGGCGGAGGTGGACGCCCTGGTGGCCGATTACGAGGCCCGTTACGACCTGGCCCCGGCCCTGCGCCGCGACGGCGCCCAACGCCCCGCCCTGCGCGTGGCCGCGCGGATCGAGGCCGGGTTGCGCGCCTTCCTGACCGAGGGCGGCTTCCGCGGGTTCACCGACACCTTCGAGGACCTGCACGGGTTGGAGCAACTGCCCGGCCTGGCGGTCCAGCGGCTCATGGCCGAGGGCTACGGCTTCGGGGCCGAGGGCGACTGGAAGACCTGCGCCCTGGTGCGGGCAATGAAGGTGATGGCCGCCGGCCTGCCCGGCGGCACCTCGTTCATGGAGGATTACACCTACCACCTGGACCCCGCGCGGCCGTTGGTGTTGGGCGCGCACATGCTGGAAATCTGCCCCAGCATCGCCGCGGCCCGCCCCCGCTGCGAGGTGCACCCGCTGGGCATCGGCGGCAAGGCCGATCCGGTGCGGCTGGTCTTCGACGCGCCGTCCGGGCCGGGCCTCAACGCGGCCCTGATTGACCTGGGCAACCGTTTCCGCCTGCTCGTCAACGAGGTGGAGGTCCTCGCCCCGCCGCAACCGCTGCCGCGGTTGCCCGTGGCCCGCGCCTTGTGGGCCCCGCGCCCGGACCTGCCCACCGCCGCCGCCGCCTGGATTTATGCCGGCGGGGCGCACCATACCGGCTTCAGCCAGGCGGTCTCCACCGAGATGCTCGAAGACTTCGCCACCATCGCCGGCGTCGAGCTGGTGGTCATTGACGCTGAGACCCGCCTGCGCCAGTTCCGCCGGGAGCTGGAGTGGAACGAGGTCGCCCACGGTCTGAAACGCGCCTTCGCGGGGTGATGAGGTGAATCCCGTCCGGCCCGCGGCTGGTCGGAATCGCGGGAACGCAACGGTTCCGGACCCGCCCGGAGTGACGGCACGCGCGGGTTTGGCTACACTCGGGGCATGACTCGTCTTGAAGTCGAACTGGCCGCGGCCCTCGACGCATTGGAAGCCGCGGCGCGCGACCCCGGGCGACCCGGTCTGCTGCCCCTGTTCGCGCGAATTGACCAACTGGCCGCGCAACTGCCGCCGGACGCGGACCCGGAGTTGCGCCACTTTTTGGCGCGCAAAAGCTACGCCAAGGCCCGGGAGCGACTGCGGGGCGGGGCCGTGGCGCGCGGGCCGTGTGGCGATTCCAAGCCGTGACCTCGCTCCTGGACACCATCGCCGCCATTGCCACGCCGCTGGGGGAGGGCGCCCTGGCGGTCATCCGCGTCTCCGGGCGCGAGGCGCTGGCCGTGGCGGACCGCTGTTTCCGGCCGGCGGGCCGGCGGGCCGGGCCGCCCGGCCGGGCCCCCAGCCACACGGTGCATTACGGGCACGTGGTGCGGGACGGGCAGGTGGTGGACGAGGTGCTCTTGACGGTCCTGCGCGCCCCCCGGACCTACACGCGCGAGGACACGGTCGAAATCTCCTGCCACGGCGGTCTGTGGGCCGCGCGCCAGGTGCTCGAGGCCGTGCTGGCGGCGGGGGCGCGGCTGGCCGAGCCGGGCGAATTCACCAAGCGCGCCTTTTTGAACGGCCGCCTGGACCTGGCCCAGGCCGAGGCGGTGGCGGACATCATCCGCGCCCGGACCGACCGCGCCCTGGCCGCGGCGGAGGAACAACTGGCCGGGCGGCTCTCGGAGCGGGTCCACCGCCTGCGCGATGCGTTGATGCACTGGTTGGCGCACATCGAGGCACACCTGGACTTTCCCGAAGAGGACATCTCCCCGGCCACGCAGGAGGAACTTCAGGCCGGGTTGCGCCGCGTGATCGAGGGGCTGGACGAGTTGTTGAGCACGGCCCACGAGGGCCGGATTCTGCGCCAGGGCGTGCGGGCGGCCCTGGTGGGCCGGCCCAACGTGGGCAAGTCCAGCCTGCTGAACCAACTGCTGGGCCGGGACCGCGCCATCGTCTCGCCCACGCCGGGCACGACCCGGGACACCATCGAGGAAACCGCCAACCTGCGCGGGGTGCCGGTGGTGTTTGTGGACACGGCGGGGTTGCGCGAGGCCCGTGAGGCGGTCGAGCAGGAGGGCATTCGCCGCAGCCAGGCGGCATTGCGGTCGGCCGAGTTGGTGGTGGTGGTGCTGGATCGCTCGGCGCCGCTCGGGCCCGAGGACGAGCGCCTGTTGGCCGAGATGGCCGGTCGGCGTCACGTGGTGGTGCTCAACAAGAGCGACCTGCCGCCGCGCCTGGAGCTGCCGGCCGGGCTGACCGCGCCGGTGGTGGCGGTCAGTTGCCTCACCGGCGCGGGCCTGGAGGAACTGAAGGACGCCATTGTCCGGGCGGTGTGGAGCGGTGCGCTGCGGGCCGAGCGGGTGGAGGTGATGATCAACACCCGGCACCAGGACGCGCTGCGTCGCGCGCGGGAATCGGCACAGCGCACGCTGGAGGCGCTGGTGGCCGGCCTGCCGCTGGACCTGGTGGCGCTGGACCTGCGCCTGGCGGCCAACGCCGTGGGCGAGGTGGTGGGCCAGACGGCGGTCGAGGATTTGCTGGACGTGGTGTTCCGCGAGTTTTGCATTGGCAAGTAGGCGTTTCGGTGGGCGCTCCCCCCGGCACGCCCCCGCCAGCAAACCGGAGCAATTTGCCGACCCTTGAAGAAGCTTGCGCTCGCCGACACGGCGTCCTAATTTGCCCTTGCAACGCCCACGCCATGAACCGCAGAACCCCATCCCCCGGACGGGGGAGGCTGTGCGCGTCACCGCCGGCGGGCTTTACCCTGGTCGAATTGCTGGTGGTGATCGCGGTGGTGGGGATCGTGTCGGCGCTGCTGTTGCCCGCCGTGGCGCGGTCGAAGAACCGGGCCCAGGCCTTTTACTGCCTGAACAACCTGCGGCAGCTCCAGACGGCCTGGCAATTTTACACCGACGACCACCAGGGCTGGTTGCCGGGCGTGATGGGCGGGTCCTACCCCGGGGGCGGCCGCTGGGTTTCCGGATGGATGGATTTCAGCAACAACCCGGACAACACCAACGTGCTCCACCTGGTCCACCCGGACTTCTCGCAGTTGGCGCCCTACCTGGGCACGCCCGCGGTGTACAAGTGCCCCGCGGACCGGAGCTGGGTGATGATCGGCGGGCGGGTCCACCCCCGCGTGCGCAGCGTGTCCATGAACTGCTGGATGAACTACGTGGGCACCGAGGCCTTCGGTCAGGACCTGTTCCGCGTCTTCCGCAAGCTGGATGACATCCAGGACCCGCCGCCGAGCCGCGCCTGGGTGCTGATGGACGAACGTGAGGACAGCATCAACGACGGTTTGTTCCGCACCAATCTGAAGGACCGCGGGGTGCTGGCGCGCATCGTGGACTTCCCCGCCAGCTACCACGGTCTGGGCGCCGGGATCACCTTTGCCGACGGTCATGCCGAGATCAAACGCTGGGTGGACCGTCGCACCACCCCGCCGTTGCGGGCCCGGCAGTTGCTCGAGCTGGACGTGCCCTCTCCGGACAACCCGGACGTGGCCTGGCTGCAAAGCCGCTCCAGCAGCCGCCGCCTCCCGGAGCAGTAAGCGGGGCTGACGTGCACCGCGCCCGCAGCGGTGCATAGTTCGCCGTCACGGCCGTTCAACCAAGCGGGCTTTTTAGGATCCGATGAAGGCCCTTCAACTCCTCGAACACGGCCGGCCGGGTCGCCTCGCGCTGCGCGAGGTGGCCGACCCGGTGCCCGGGCCGGGCGAGGTGGTGGTGCGCGTACGGGCCTGTGGGTTGAACCGGTTGGACCTGTGGCTGGAAGAAGGTGCCCTGCCCATCCCGTTGAAACTGCCGCGCACGCCGGGGTGCGAAATTGCCGGCGAAATTCAGGCGCCGGGTGAAGGGGTGGAGGGTTGGGGCGCGGGCGAGCGGGTGGCCGTGCAGTCAAACCTCTTCTGCGGCGAGTGCGAGTTCTGCCGGCGCGGCGACGAATCGCTCTGCCTGAAGTCCGCGTTGCTGGGCGTAGAACGGGACGGCGGCTTCGCCGAGCTGGTGAGCGTGCCGGCCCGCGCGCTGGTGCGGCTCCCCGAGGAGGTGGATTTCCGCACCGCCGCGGCCCTCACCCTGGCCGGGAGCACGGCCATGCACATGTTGACGGACCGGGTCCAGGTGCGCTCGGGGGACCTGGTCCTGGTGGTGGGCGGAGCCAGCGGGGTGGGGTCGGCCGCAATCCAGATCGCCCGCGGCCTGGGCGCGCGTGTGGTGAGCACCGGCTCGACCCCCGCCAAGCGCGCGCTGGCCGAGCGGTTGGGGGCGGAGGCGGTGTTCGACCCGGCCGACCCGGACTGGCCGGCGCAGGTGCGGCAGTGGTCCGGCAAGCGCGGGGTGGACCTGGTGATCGAGCACGTGGGCGGCCCGGTGCTCGAGCAGGTGTTCCACTGCCTGGCCCGGGGCGGTACGGTGGTCACGTGCGGGGCCACGGCCGGGCGGGAGGTGACGTTGCGGCTGTGGCCGTTTTTCGTGAAGCAGCACCGCCTGGTGGGCAGTTACGCTCGCACGCGCCGGGACCTCGAGGCCACCCTGGCGTGGGCGGCGGTGGGCGGGTTGCGCGCGGTGATTGACCAGGTGCTGCCGCTGGCCGAGGCGGTGAAGGGCTTCACCCTGCTGCGCCAGCGGATGGTGCTGGGCAAGGTGGTGGTCGAGCCGTAAGCGGGCCGGGCCCGCAAACGGGCGGGATTTAATCGGCCGTTCGGCGCGGGCGCAGGAGGATGACTTTCAAGGCGCTGCCCTCCACGGCCACGCTGTGGGTTTCCACGTCCGGGTCGTCCTTGAGCGCCTGGTGGACGAGGTAACGGTCGTAGGCGTTCATGGGTTCCAGTTCCACGATGTCGCCCCAGCGGCGGACCTTGTCGGCGGCGGCCCGCGCACGCGCCAGCAGCGCCTCTCGCGCGGCGGCGCGGTAGTGGCCCACGTCCAGGGTGACCTTGGGGGCGGTGGGGTCGGCCTGGTAAATGAGGCGGTTGATCAGGTACTGGAACTCGGCGAGCGTCTGCCCCTGGCGGCCGATCAGCCGCGAGGCGTTGGCGCACTGCACGGAGAGCAGCACGCCTTCCGGGACGGTTTGCTCGGTGATGACGATGTCCGTGAAACCGAGGCGCCGGAGAAATTCCTCGGTCAGGGCTTTGGGGTCGGCAGGCATGGCGGAACGAAGGCCGGAGGGGTTGGCGGCGCCGGGCGACTTACTTCCGACGGGACGGCCCGGTGGGCCGTCCGGGTCTGGCGGGCACCGGCGGTTGGGTGACGGGGTCTTTCAGGTTCTTGATCAGCTTCATCTGGAGGATGCTCAAAAGATTTTGCACCGTCCAGTACAGGGCCAGGCCGGCGGAGAAGTTGTAGAGGATGACGATGAACAGCAGGGGCATGTACTGCATGAGCTTCTGCTGCACCGGGTCCACGCCCGGCGAGACGGGGGTGAGGCGGGCCTGCCAGAGCTGGGTGGCGCCCATGATCAGGGGCAGGGGGTTGATGGGGAAGCCGAAGAGCACCGCCACGGTGTCCGGCTGGGAGAGGTCGCAGGCCCAGAGGAAGCGGGCACCGCGCAGCTCGATCGCGCTCTGGAGCATCTGGTAGAAGCCGATGAAGACCGGAATCTGGAGCAGGATGGGCAGGCAGCCGCCCAGCGGACTGACCTTGTGCTCCTTCATGAACTCCATGAGCTTCTGGTTCATCTTGCGCGGGTCATCCTTGTACTTCTCCTGGATTTCCTTCATCTGCGGCTGCAGGGCGGCCATGCGCTTCATCGAGCGGCTGCTGGCCTGGGTCAGCGGCCAGAACAGCAGTTTGATGATCACGGTGATGCCGATGATGGCCAGGCCGTAGGACAAGCCCAGGCTGTGCAGGCCGTTCATGCCCAGCAGCAGCACCCGCGCAAACCAGCCAAAGAACGTGGTGAAGCGCATGGCCAGGTCCTGGTTGTGACTGAGCCGCGCCAGGGTGTGGTACTCCTTGGGGCCCGCGAAGACCTCCAGTTCCCAGGCCAGCGCCGTGCCGGGCGGCAGGTGGGCCCCGGGATACACCAGCGCGGTCTGAATGCCGAACGGCTGCGCCACCACACGCCGGTCTGAGGCCAGCTCCTCCGCCGGGGGCGGGGGCAGGGAAATCTTGCGGGCCACGACCGCCGCGGCGTTGGTCCGCGGCGCGGCGATCATCACGAAGAACTGGTTGTGCGCGGCGGCCCAGACCACGTTGCTCACCCCGGGGCTGCGGTACTCGGCGCGCGGGGTGCCGGGCACGCAGCCGCACCCCCAGGCGGGCGCATTCAGGAACCACACGTTGTCAATGAACTGCGCCCGTTGCCCGTCGTACCACTGGAGCCCCAGCAACTGGCCGGTGTCGCGCGGGTTCACCGGCGTGGCCGTGCCGATCACCAGCTCCGCCCCCGGCAGCTCCACCGGGCCGGGGCCGGTGTTTTCCACGCGCACCCGGGTCGCCAGCAGATAATTGGTGCCGGGGAGAAACTCCTTCACCACCCGCAGGCCGTTGCTCAACGTCTTTTCCGCACGCACGCCCTGCGGGAACTGCGTGAGCCGGAACGGCGCCGGGTCCGCCAGCGCGGCACCGCCCAACAGCGTGAGCGCGGGCACGGGCGCGCCGGCGTTGAGGGCCACCAGCGCCCGCTCGGCCGCGGCCGCCTTGCGCCCGCAGGCCACCGTGGCGGGGTATTTCTTGAGCTCGATTTGCTTGAGGCCCCCCCCGTGGCTGGTGAACACGTAGCGGGCGTCCGCGGTCTCGAAGACCACCAGTTCCTCCGGTCCGGTCGGCGGCAGCCAGCCGGCCGCGGCCGTGGTCGGCGCGGTGATCAACGCCTGCGCCGGGGTGCTCGGGCCCGGAGCCACCGGTTCGGAGGTCCCGGAGGGCGGCGGCGAAACCGCTTGCCCGACCTGATTGGTCGCGCCGGCGGGCCGGGGCGGCGGCGGAAACATCCGGTCCACCAGCGCCGGCCAGAACAGCATCAGCGCGAAACAGGCCACGATGATGAGGATTGCCTTGCGGTCCATGCTGGGAAATCAGGCTTGTGCGCGTGCGGTTGGCGGCCCGGACCATCGCCCCGGGGCGGGCCGCGGAGTCCGCGCCGGCGGGGGCGGTACCGGATCGTGGCCGCACCCGCCCCACGGGTGACAGCGCGCCACGCGCCGCAGCGCCAGCCAGCTCCCCCGCAGGGCGCCGTGGCGCTGCACCGCCTCCAGGGCGTAGGCCGAGCAGGTGGGGGCAAAGCGACAACCCGCCCCCGGCCCGACCAACGCGGCCAGCACCGGAGAGAGCGTCACCCGGTACAGCCGCAGCGCCGCCATCAGCACATGTTGGGCAAGGGTCATGCCGCTGGTTTGATCAGCTCCGCCTCGGTCGCCACGGCCAGAAAATCCCGCTCCACCTCGGCCCAACCCTGCCGGGCCAGCGCCTGCCGGGCGACCAACACCAGGTCCACCGGCCCCGCCAGTTCGTGCTGGTGGCGCCGGAACACCTCGCGCAAGAGCCGCCGCGCCCGGCTGCGCACCACGGCCGAGCCCACCGCGCGCGGCGTGACCACGCCCACCCGCGCGCGGGTGCCCGGGGGGCGGGGGAGCCCGTTAACGATGGGCCCGCCGCGCACGCCCCGCTGCCCTTTGAGGGGTAGGCGCCTAGAGGTTTTAGAAGGCTTGCTTTT